>JACRIL010000037.1 GCA_016235825.1 Planctomycetota bacterium | reverse complement strand
TTTTCAAAAATTTCGCCGCTTCTGCCGTGGCGCGAACGGGGAATCGAAAACTTTTTTAATGACGGCGCAACCCCAGGTTCCGCGACGAGCGACTTCGTCGCGTCGTCGCTTCACCTGGGGCTACTATCTGCCGGCCCTTCCGGCTTCGCCAAGGCTACGCCGGACAAGTCGGGCCTTGAACTTGGCGGCCCTGAATCCGCAAGGCACTCCGGATTCGCCGCAACAGTTCCCCCTTGCCGGGCTTACAGGATGGCTCCTTCACGACAATGAGGGAAGTTGGGTTCCCAACGCCGAGGAAATACGACGAATTCGGGATGATTTGACAAAACAGGCATCTGAGAATGGTATCCCGTCAGGACAAGAAGCGTGAGCGGGTTGCGGTGCGGCGAGGCGGGCCGGTGCGCCTGAGGTTGACGCTGGCCGGGTGGCTGGTGCTGGGCGTAACGACGGTTATCGGCGTGGCGTCGGCCAAGAGCCAGGCGCCGTTTCTGTTCGTGCTGTTCGGATCGGTGGTCGGCGCGCTGCTGGTCTCGTCGATGCTTTCGCGCCGGATGCTGTCGGTGATCACCGTGGAGCGCGAGCTGCCCGACCGGGCCTGGCAGAATCAGATGGTCCATATGGGCTATTTCCTGCGGAATTCCGGGCGGTTCGGCTCGTGCCTGGCGGTCTCGGTCAACGAGCTTGCGCCCGAGGGCATCCAGAGCGCCGGCGGATTCTGCGCTAATCTGCCCGCCCGCATGACGTTCCGCTCCGGCGGGCGGTTCGTGGCGCGGAGGCGCGGCAGGATAAAACTGAGGGGCGCGAGGCTCTCGACGATTTTCCCGTTCGGTCTGGTCGCCGCCAGCAGGGCTATTCAGGACCAGGCGAGTCTGGTGGTCTGGCCGGCCAAGGGCAGGCTGACGAGGCAGATCCTGCGTCGCGGGGCGATCGAGCTTTCGCACACCGCGCCCAGCCGCGACCGCGGCGGGCAGGACGAGTTCTTCGGCCTGCGGGACTACCGCATCGGCGACAACCCGCGATGGATCCACTGGCGGCGGTCGGCGGGCAGAATCGTGCCGGTCCTCCGCGAGATGTCCCGGACTGCGCCGGAAATCCTCTGGATTATCTTCGACACGCAGCTTGCAGACAACTCGAATGTGAGCCTGCTGCGGCTGGAGAAGATGATCCGCTTCGCCGCGACGCTGACGGATTACGCCCTGACGCGCGGCTACCAGGTCGGGCTGGCGTTGGCGCACGCGGACGGCCCGCTGATCCTGTCGCCCTCGGCGGGCAAGGGTCCGCGCTGCCGGCTGCTCGACGCGCTGGCCGACGTGGGCCGCAACGCCGAATATTCGCTGACCGATGTTCTGGACCGTCTCAGCCGGCCGGCGCTCGCCCGCAGTCAGGCCGTCGTCCTCGCCGCCGACCGCTCGCGGCTCGACAAGGACGACATCTTCAGCCTTGCCTCCGCCTCCCGCGACCTGACCGTGATCGACGGCGACGAGCTGGATCAATATTTCAAGGATAATCCGCTTTGCGGCGTCGTGCCCGCCGCGCAGGGCGGATCCAAAAGCGATTCTCGCAAAGCGCCAGCCGGCGCCGCGGCGACGGGAGGCGCCTGACCATGCCGCTGCGGAACTTCACGCCCATCGAGGTCAAGCTCACCGAACGGAGGCGGATGGAGCAGCCGCTGCTGGCGATGGTGCTGCTTGCGGTGGTTGCGTTCGGCCTGGCCGAGCAGAAGCCGACTTATATATTCATGCTGATCGCGGTGGCGGCGGTGGCGGTGAACTTTTTCGCCGTGCGCCGCGCGATGGAGATATCCGTCAGCCGGCTGTTCGTGCACATCGGCTTGGGGATAGCCTCGGCCGTCGGCCTGATCGAGCTTGTTTCCGGTTCCGTCCAGCCGGTCGTCGCGCTGGGGCATTACATAACGATGATCCTCGTCTGCAAACTCTTCGAGCGCAAGGCTAACCGCGATTACGTCCAGATGCTCGCCCTGAGCCTGCTGCTGCTGGTGCCTTCGGGCCTGATCTGCGAGGAGATGTGGCTGGGCGCGGCGTACCTGATATTTCTGGGCCTGGCGCTCTACACGGCCATGATCTTCACGCTCAAGCGCGGACTCGATGCCGCGGCGGCGGCGAGGCTCGCGGTGGAATCGCAGCAGCTGGCGCCCGACAGGGTGGCATGGAACGTCATCCGCAACTGGCAGGCCTGCACGATAGGCCGACTGGCCTGCTGGCTGCTGGCGGCGGTGCTGCTGGTGGGCGTCGCGGTCTTCCTGATCGCGCCGCGCGGAATGGTGCGGGACGCAGCGGAACTGGGTTTTCAGCGGGCGACCGCCACCGCCGCCGGGTTCGCCACGAACATCCAGTTAGGCCACACCAAAGAGATTATCTTCACGAATCGCGTGGCGATGAAGGTGAAGATCAAAGGCGCCGCCGAAAGGCTTCTGAACGATTCGCTGATGTACATTCGCGGCAAGACGTTCAACCGGTATGTCAATTCCCGCTGGCGCCAGAGCGGCGATCGGCTGGTCGATCTGTCCGAGATTCATAAGCGGAATTCTGGCGTTAATCCTCCGCCAAAGAGCGGCGACCGGCTGGTCGATTTGCCCGGGATCGGCGATTCCCCCACCGGCAAGGCCGTCGAGATGGAGTTTTCCGTCAGCCCGCATCTGCTGGCGGCGTCTTCCGTGCAGGTCTCGCCGACCCTGTTCGCCCCATATCCGTCCGTGGGAATCGCAAGGGTGTCGCAGTCGAGGGCGAAGATACGCTTCGGCTGCGATTTTCAGCCCACCCTCAAATGGATCAGCCAGTCCGACGAATACATGGTTTACACCGCTTGGTCCTGGCCTCAGCCGCTGGACGATTCGCAGCGGGAATTCCTGCTGGATATCGAGGGAAAGTATTTTCCCTGGCCGTTCGCGTCGGAAGGCGACGGGATCGTTACGACCAAGCGCGTCCGCGATCTGGCCGTCGAGTGGACGTCGGACCTGCTGGAGCAGCGGAAAACCAATCCTGATGCGGCAGATAGCATCAATGAGAGAATCGCCCACAGGATGAAAGCCCGGCTCCAGGATCGCTGCACGTATTCTCTGGAACTGGACGGGGCCGACCCGAAGTTCGACGGCGTGGACAATTTCCTTTTCAACATGAAGAAGGGGCACTGCGAGTATTTCGCGTCGAGTTTGGCGGTAATGCTCCGCAGCGTGGGCGTGCGGGCCAGGCTGGCCGCCGGGTTCAGGCTCGACCCGACCCAGCACGAGGGCGATGCGTTCGTCGTCCGTGACCGCGACGGGCACGCGTGGGTCGAGGTATTCACGCCGTCTGCCGGCTGGTTCATCGTCGATCCCACGCCGCCGGACCTGACGGCCCAGGAGCGGGCAAAAGGTTTCTGGGGGCCGTTCAGGAGTTTCTGGCAGGATGTCAAGACGTTCTGGTATGAGAAGATCATCGGCTACGACGCCGCGAGCAGGCAGGAATTGATGATGTCGCTGAAGGACTGGCTGCGCGGGGTGTTCCGGCCGGTGGGCGAACTGTTTGACCGCATCGGCCGGGCGGCGGGCGACCTGTATTTCGTCGGGCGGTTCGAGTGGGTGCTGCTCTGGCCGGTGGCGCTGGCCGGACTGCTGGCGGCAATTGTCTGGCTGACGCTGCGGCGATGGCTCAAACGCTGGCGCTCCGGCCCCGGGGCCAGGCGCTTTCCCGTCGCAAAGGCCCTGCATCCGGCCCTGGACTTCCTGTTTATCCTGTTCGACCGGCTGCACGCGATGGGCATGGAGCGCCAGCCGCAGCAGACCCTGATGGAATTCGCCGAACATGCCGCACTGACGCTGGGCCTGCCGCATCGCGATCTGTACGACCTGGTGAATCTGCACTACCGCTGGCGGTGGGGGTCCGTCGAGCCGGCCTCCGGCGAACTGGCCGACGCCAGACAGAAGGCCGACGGAATCCTCAAACTCCTCGAGGGATGATTATCCCGGTTCGGCCAGGTCGGGCCAGCCGCCCGCCCTCGCCTTGCAACGTCTCTGGAAAACATCCGCATCTGACGCCCCCGAGCATCAATGAACGGGCGTGAATGGTGCAAACAAAATTGGTTGTTTGCCGGGCCGGCTTTTACTGCGTGCGGCCTTCGAGCGCGGACGGCTGGGTGTTCCGCAGAATATATTCGGTGGGCGACAGGCCGGTCTGCCGCCTGAACATCCGGCTGAAATAAAGAGGGTCCCTGAAACCCACTTTGGCGGCCACTTCCTTGACGTTCATGTTGGCCGACAGCAGCAGGTCGCCCGCCCTGGCCATCCGCCGCTTGAGGATATAGGTTCCAATGTTCATCCCCAACGTATGCCGGAAGACGCGCCCCAGATAATCGGCGTTGAGGCGGAGTTTCCCGGCCAGCCCATGTATGGAGATCGGATCGGCCAGGTGTTCTTCAAGATCGCGCAAGGCGCGGTTGACGTGGATATGAGTCTTGTTAAGTCTGGCCGGCCGGTCCTGCTGCATAAGTTCCGACATCGCCTCGACCGACACGTGGCGCAGCAGCAGCGTGAAATGCGCCTGGAATGCCAATTTCGCCCCGGGCAGGCGCGACTCCTGATCGTCCATCATCGCGGCGAACAGCTCCGCGATCCGGTCATGCCGGCGGATGTGAATTTTGTCGGGAAGGCAAAGCATGCTTTCGGTGTGTTTGGCCAGTTCACCGGCCCGGGCCGTCAGGCGCGCCCACTCGCCCAGCGACGAACTGATCACCTGCACGGAAGACGACCCAAAACCGAAATGGCAGTGATAAGTCGATTTGCGGTTCTCGCTCCATATGATCATTTCCTCTCCGGGAAAACCGAAGAGCATATCGCCTGTTTTAATTTCGGTTTTTTTCCCTTCCACCATTCTGAACAGACTGCCTGAAATTACATATGAAAGGTTGAAATCATGGAGCCGAAACGGAAATGGCCCGTTCGGCCCGGAGTCGACGTGGTGAAAGAGCCTCGTGACTTGAAGTTCCGTGCGTTCCGCATCAAGCTGTATGGCGGCGATCCTGTCCATTTCCGCTTACCTGTATTCTATCCGGGTCCGCGCCCGCGCTGGCAGCCTGCTGAAAAAGGTTGTTTCACAACGGCACGGGCTGCCAGACATCATAATGTGATGCACCCCGGCCGGCAATAAGGAATAGTCGGAATTGTCCATAGAAACTACGGCCTCGTCATATTGCATCCGTGGGCGGTAAAAAATATGTTTGATCCGGAGGGAAATGCCGCACCCTTGAATCTCCGGATTAGAACAGGTTAATGATCCGGCCGGGAAAGGAACCTTATATGAAATTCCGGGATTGTTTCGCGATCATCCCGATTCTGGCGGCCGCACTGGCGGCGCAGGCGGGTGAACCCGTAAAACTGAAGCTCGATCCGAAGACGGCCTATCAGACCTGGGAGGCCTGGAGCTGCATCCCGACGCCGGGCGGTTTTCCGTTCGAGGAATGGCTGAAATCTCCGACGCTGGAGACGCTGGACAAGCTTGCCGTCAACAAAGACCTTCCGCTCAAGCTCATCGCCCGCCAGCACGACTCATTGGTGTTCGACGTGGGCATCACGCGCATGCGGCTGGAGGTCGGGCCTCAGATCAAGCTGGAAAACAACGACAAGGCCTGGCGCTTCGCGTGGCAGGACCACAAGGTCGAGACGCATATCCTGCCGATGAAAAAAAGGATAGAGTCCATCGGCGAGAAGATGGTGCTCTATATCAGCTATGACCTGCGGAGCAAGCTGACGCCCGCTTTTCTGCTCGAGCCGGACAATTATGCGGAGATGGCAGTTACCTTCCTGAAGCACCTGAAGGAAAAGTACGGGATTGAGCCGGATTACTGGTCGGTCCTGAACGAACCGGGCAACCAGCGTCCGGGCGATCCGAAGCTTTGCGCCCAACTTACCGCGGCGACCGGGGCCAAGATCGCCAAGGCCGGCTTCAGGACGAAGATGAGCGGTCCGGAATGCGTAACAGTGGCCCAGATACCCAAGTACATGGAGGCCATGAAGTCTACGCCAGGTGCGCTCGATAACTTCAGGCAGATCACCTACCACCTCTATCACGGCGGCTGCAACAATGTCGAGGCTCGCAACGCGACCCGCGACTGGGCGAAGAAATTTGGCGTTACCACAGCCCAGACCGAGTGGATGGAACAGGACAACATGAACGTGGCGAGGCACATCTACCTGTGCCTTGCCGAGGCAGACGCCGCCGTCTGGGACCGCTACGGCACGGGCCTTTTTTACACTTTCAAGTACAATGAATGGATGGCCCCGGCCTCCGACAGCAAGGAACTGGCGCTCAATTCAACAGGCTGGCATATTCGCCAGTTTTCGCACTACATCCGCCCCGGCGCGGTGCGGGTGAAGCTGGAAGGCGAAACCAATGAGGTCAAGGGCGTGGCCTTCCTGACGCCACAGAAGAAAAAGCCTGTCATAGTTCTGCTGAATACCTCCGATCAGCCGCAAACCGTTACCATCGACAACCTGTCGGCCGGGACTTATGAGGCCAGCGTTACGTCGGTTCCGGAAAAGGCGTTCGGCAAAGCCCTGGCGCCGATCCAGGTGGCCGATGGCGGAAGTCTGAAGGCCGACCTGCCACCGCAGTCGGTCTCGACCTTCACGGCCGATCCGCCCAGCTTCAAGCCGGCCAGTTCTACCCAGAAGGCCGATGCCCCCACAAGCACATCCGTCCACAGGAATTAGCTGTAACCTTTTCCTGCCTTCGGCCAAGTAAGTATTGAGTATTGCAACCGTATCCAAACGAATGCTCCCGAAGGGCAGGCGCACAATGAGGCTTTCGATAGCGATAACGGCATTGGGCCTGATTCTTCTGGCCGGGCAGGTCGTCGGCCAGACGCCGACTGTTACCGGGGCGGCATCCGCCGAAGACTGGCCCGCATGGCGATACTCCGCTGGGCGGACGGCGGCCACGCCGCACGAACTGCCGGCCGTGATGACCCTCAAGTGGAGCCGCGAGTTCCCCGCGCCCCAGCCCGCATGGCCGTGGGAGCCGCGGCAGGCCTTCGACCTCGTATACGAGCCGATCGTCGCAGATGGCACGCTTTTCGTCGGGCTTCATTGCGACAAGCTGCTGGCCCTGGACGCGGAAACAGGCGATGAAAAATGGTCCTTTTTCGCCGAGGGACCTATACGCTTCGCCCCGGTTTACTGGAAGGGGCGGGTCATCTTCGCCTCCGACGACGGGAATCTTTATTGTCTCGACGTGGGCGGCGGCAAGCTGCTTTGGAAGTTTTTAGCCGCGCCCGCCGAACGCATCGGACTGGGCAACGGCAGGCTGATATCGTCGTGGCCGGCGCGGGGCGCCCCGGTGCTGGCCGACGACAAGGTTTATTTCGCGGCCGGCATCTGGCCGTTTATGGGCGTCTCCATCTGCGCCGTCGAGGCGGAGACGGGCAAGGCCGTCTGGAAGAACGACAAGACCGGCGCCATCTCGCCGCCCAATCCCCACGGCAGCAAAGGCGTGGGCGGGCCTTCGCCTCAGGGATACCTCGCGGCGGCCGGAGGAAAGCTGATCGTTCCCAGCGGCCGGTCGCGACCGGCGATATTCGACCTCAAGAGCGGACAACTCGTCCATTACATGACCGGCTGGAAGTACGGCAACTCCTTCGTCGCCGCCACGGAAAAATTCTATTTCAACGGCGGCCTCATGTTCGACCTGAAGACCGGCGGCCTGGGCCCCTGTTTAAGCGTGCAGGGCCGAAAAGCCCCCGCACTGTGGTCCCTCTGGCCGGTGCTGGACGGCGATACCGCGTACGTTGTCGAAAAAAACGTCTGCGCTTACGATCTGCAGAGCGCGAATATCCCGGATAACACGAGCAATCATGACTACGAACATAAGTTCATCCAGAGCGCGCCTGCCTCGGCGTGGAAGGGTTCCGCCGCGGATGCCGACGCGGTCTGGCTGAAGGCCGGCAAGCGCCTTTACGTCTCGCGGGGCCAGAACGTAACAGCCCTGGATCTGCCGGAGGGCAAGGAATCGTGGAATGCCCCGGTGAAGGGCACGATCGGCGGCATGATAGCGGCTCGCGGCAAGCTCTTCGTCTCCACGCGCGAGGGCGGTCTGTATTGCTTCGGCGCCGCGGGGACCGGGCGCACATATCCCGCCGTCAAACCGCCGGCCCCGCCGGCGGACGAATCGTCTCGCAAGGCTGCCGCTATCCTGGAAGCCTGCAAAACGCCAAAAGGGTATTGCCTGGTGCTGGGCCTCAAGGACGGCCGGCTCATCGAAGAGCTTGTGAATCGCTCCGAACTCCACGTGATCGGCGTGGATGGCGATGCCGCAAAGGTGGACGGCATCCGTCGCCGGCTGGACGAGGCCGGGCTTTACGGCCGGCGAGCGAGCCTCCGCGTCGGCGATCCTGCCGCGTTCGCTCTTCCGCCGTATATAGCCAGCCTCATCGTCTCTGAGGACTGGAACGCCGTCAAAGGCGGCTTCAGCGCCAAACTGTATTCAATGCTGCGGCCTTACGGCGGTGCGGCATGCCTGGACGCGGCGATTCAGGCGGACGCCGCCGCCATGCCGGGCGCGGAGAAAAAGTCCGCCGGCGCATTTACGCTGATTGTGCGCGCCGGCGCCCTTGCCGGCTCGGCATGGTGGAACCACGAGAACGCGGATTCCGCCAACACCTGCGCTCCGCAGGATGACCTGGCCAAAGCGCCCCTGGCGGTCCTGTGGTTCGGCGCCCGTCCGCAGGATGCGAATGAATATGAGAAACTGTTTCCCGACCGCCATTCAGGCGCCCCCCGGCCGCAGGCAGCCGGCGGACGACTGATAGTGCAGCGATGCGGGAGGCTCTCGGCCTTCGATGTTTACACCGGCCGCATGCTCTGGACCAGGGAAATGCCCGGTCTCTACAAGCAATACGAGGTTAGCAACGTGAGGACTCCTATCGATAAGTATCAGGGCTACCGGCCTCGGAGCACGGCCACCCTCGGCAACAGGTGCGTAACGTTGCCGGATTGTATCTATATCTGCCTGGGCGAGAAATGCCTGAGGCTCGATCCGGAAACCGGCAAGGACATTCCCGAATTCAAGCCGCCGGACAATGTCCAGTGGGGCCATATCGCCGTCTGGGAGGACCTGCTCATCGCCGGCATTTCGGTGCAATCGTGGGATGCCGGGAAAGATTGGTCCAACCAGTTGGGGATCGATCACTGGAACGCCGCGTCGAGCGCACAACTGGTCGCTATGGATCGCGTCAGCGGGAAGATGCTCTGGAAGCGGGACGCCGTCTTCGGATTCCGGCACAGCGGGATCGCCGTCGGAGGTGGAAAGGTCTTCTGCATCGATAACCTCCCGCAGGATGCGTTGGACTGCCTCAAGCGGAAGGTCGATGCCGGCGCCAAACCCGCGCTGCTGGCCCTGGATATCCGCACCGGCAAGGAAGTCTGGACGACCGCCGAGGATATGGTCAGGTCGCCGTGCCTGGCATATTCGGAAAAACACGACATTCTCATTCGTGGTCTCCAGGGGAGCAATTATCTGACGCCGGGCATGACGGCCGAGGATGTAACCAACAAACTCATCGCCTACCAGGGCAAAGATGGGAAGACGCTTTGGAACACCACGGTCAAGGCTTACTGGACGACGATTGTCAGCGATGAAACCCTGATTCACGGCAGCGCCTATAATCTGCGCACGGGCAAGTCGCTCTGGAGCTGGGCAAAACCCGGCAAGGGCTGCGATCCGCCTCTGGGCAGCAAGCACCTCCTCACCTTCCGTTCATCATCGTCGGCATATTATGACATCGAGCACAAAAAGGGGCCGATACACCTCAGCGGGATCAGACCCAGTTGCAGCGGCAGCCTTATAGCCGCCGACGGCCTGCTCAACGCGCCTATGTCCGGCAGCGGCTGCGACTGCAACATCCAGAATCTGGCGTCCATGGCCCTGATATACGAGCCGGAACTCGAAAAATGGAACCCGGAATGGTGCAAATAGAAAACCGTGCATTTTAATCCGCATGCCGTTTTGAAAAATGGCTTTACGGCCCGAATTCCTATCTCCCCTGCCGGTCGTGTTCCCGCTGCAGGCGGGTGGCGTCCTGAAGCGTCTTTTTCTCCCGGTCGGTGAGGCTGGCAATGCCCTGTGTGTGGACCTTGTCGAGAATCCTGTCGGCCTCCTGTTGTAACTTCGCCAGCCTCTGCGCCTGTCTCTGTCTGGAGCGCTGCCGCATCCTGTCGGCGATGGACCACGGGCCCCAATCATAATGGGCCGCTGCCCGGCCGGCCGCAATCCAGATTGCCGCCGCCATCATCCCGCCCAGGTGCGCGGCGTCGGAATAGTTCCTGTCGCTCAAAATCGAAAGAAGGTACAGCGCCACCAGAAACGCCGCCGCCCAGCGGATCGGCACGATGATGAAAATCATCTCCGGATAAAGTATCGCGCAGGCCATCAGACAGCCCATGATCCCGCCCGAAGCCCCGACTAGAGGCGACAGATTCGGCACCACCATTGACATTACTATGTAACAAAGTCCGGCGACCGTACCGCAGAACAGATAAAATGCGGTAAAATGCCGCGATCCCCATGCACGCTCCAGCGGTGGGGCGAAAAAATACAATCCCACCATGTTCCACATGAAGTGCGAGGCATCGGCGTGCAGGAACTGGAATGTAATGAATCGCCAGACTTCGCCGGCGCCGGACAGGGATATATCCAGATTCTTAAAAAGCCAACTTCGCAGGGTTGTGCTGAAAATCGGAATTATGAACAGTGCGGCGCATGCGATCATTATGGCGATGACCGCCGGTGTGGGTTTGGGCAGTGCCAGCCTCAGGCCGCCGCCTGACTGACCGCCGCTGGTCGGATCGTTGTTGCTGTCGCCCCATTGATTTTGGTTACGCAAACCCATTTCAGGTTCTCATCCGAAAAACGCGTTGGGTATTGTTCCGACACTGCACCTGACAAGTCCATCCTGTAAGCCCGTCAGGGCGTTTGATAGTAGCCCCGAGTGCAGCGAGTCCGCCATCAGGCGGACGAAGCGGAACCCGGGGTCTGGCGTCATTTGAGATGTTTCAAATTCCTGCTCGCGCCACGGCAGATGAAACAAGATCGTGGAAGAATCCGGCCGACGATTTTCAGCGGGACATTTACGGTTCCCGAAAAAAAACAACGCCCATCCCTTGGCGAAGCCGAATGAGGATGGTTTTGCCCACCACAACAGATAAATATTGCGCCGGAGAACATTGGCTGGAGCGGATGAAGAATTTTGCCACGTCTGCCTGTGGCGGGAACGAAACTTTGAAACTTCATTAAATGGGTATTCCCAGGGTTCCGCTTCGTCCGCCTGACGGCGGACTTCGCTCCACCCTGGGCTACTATCAAACGCCCTGACGGGCTGAAAACAACTGCTCCGGAAAAATCGGTCGCACTGAACTTGCAAGGTATTATTTCCCTTCCGAAAATTTATGCGATGAAATAAAACCGCCGCCGGATTTGTCCGGCATAGTCCACCCGTAGCCAATCCATTATCAGTTCCTGCCGGTGGCCGTAAAGTGTTAAACACTATGTTGTTATTCTGTGGAGCCGCCATCTCATTCACCATGTTCTATGATGACAACCTCATGTTATTTAGCCCCGTCGCGCCGCATCCAATACAGTGCCAGGCCCGCGATGGTCTTGGCGTCGCGGATCTTGCCTTCCATTATCATAGCCTTCAGTTTGTCCTGCGAAAAGGCGTGCACCGTGATCTGCTCGTAATCCTCCAGGTCCTGCGGCCCGCCGGCGAGTTCCTCGGCCAGGTAGATGTGCATCAGTTCGTCGCTGGTTCCCGGCGCGCAGAAAAACTCGCCGAGTTTTTCTATTCTGCCGGCCCGGTAGCCGGTCTCTTCCGCCAGTTCGCGGCCGGCGGCCTCCAGCGGCGACTCGCCCTTATCGACCATGCCGGCCGGCAGCTCGTAAAGATTTTCATCGACCGCGAAGCGGAAGTTACGGATGAGCACCGCCTGGCCGTCGCCCAGTATCGGCAGGATGACGGCCGCGCCGTTGTAATGCGCCCAGTCGCGCGGCACGACCGAGCCGTCGGGCATCCGCACGCCGACCCGATGTATCTCCATCACACGCCCCTGGTACATCAACTCGTCGAACTCGAATCTCCTGCGTTCCATGATATCAGATTATATCGGGTCTTGATCGAATTCGACAGGCGAGTATCATATCAGCCAGTTGAAAAGTAGCATGGGCAGCCGGCTTCGCCAAGACTACGCCGGACAAGCCTTGCCCATGAGTATCATGGCCATCCTGGCCGTGTATTTTGCCGCTGCCATCTGATTCCAGGGGTGAGACGCCCCTGATACTCATGGACGAGACGTCCATGCTACTGTGAAATGAATGGTTAAGGTCCAGGTCTCCCAGAGTCCGATAATAAAGGAATAAGAAGATGGCTAAGAAGAGCAAGAAAGTCGCCAGATCAGCAAAAAAAACAGCCAGGAAACCGGCCCCAAAAGCCGCCAAAACGGTGAAAAAAGTGAACATTGTGAAATCGGTCCCGACAATCAAGTCGATTCACGGCAGGCAGATACTCGACTCTCGCGGCAATCCGACCGTCGAGGTCGATGTGCTGCTGACCGACGGGACGCTCGGCCGGGCTGCAGTGCCCAGCGGGGCCAGCACCGGCGAAAACGAGGCCTGCGAACTCCGCGACGGCGACAAAAAGGTCTATCTGGGCAAGGGCGTGCTCAAGGCCGTCGGATACGTCAACAGCGAGATCGCCAAACTCATCGTCGGCATGAAGCCGACCGAGCAGGACGCGATAGACCAGAAGATGATCGCAGCCGACGGCACGGCCAACAAGAGCCGCTTCGGCGCAAACGCGATACTGGGCGTCTCGATGGCCGCGGCGAAGGCCGCCGCGATCTCCGCCCGCCTGCCGCTCTACAAATACCTGGGGGGCGACAAGGCTGTAACGCTCCCCGTCCCGATGATGAACATCCTCAACGGCGGCAAGCACGCCGACGGCACGGTCGATTTCCAGGAATTCATGGTCCAGCCGTGGGGCGCGCGGACGTTCGCCGAGGCGCTGCGGATGGGAACGGAAATTTTCCACGCACTCAAAAAAGTCCTGAAGTCGAAGGGCTATAACACATCCGTCGGCGACGAGGGCGGATACGCCCCCAGCCTCAAGAGCAACGACGAAGCCCCGGAGGTCATCTGCCAGGCGATCAAAGAGGCCGGCTACGAGGCCGGAAAGGACATCTGGATCGCCCTGGACCCGGCCGCCAGCGAGATGGCCAACGCGGCGAAGGAAAAAGGCCGGCAAGGCTACTGCTTCTTCAAATCCGACCCTAACCGCGTTATCAGCAGCGAAGAACTGATCGATATCTGGGCCGGCTGGGTCGCCAAGTATCCTATACGCAGCATAGAGGACGGCTTGGGCGAGGAAGATTGGGCCGGCTGGAAGAAAATGACCGATCACCTGGGCGGCAAGATACAGATCGTCGGCGACGACCTGTTTGTAACCAACGTCAAGTTCCTCCGCAGGGGCATCGACGCCGGCACCGCAAACAGCATCCTTATCAAGGTCAACCAGATCGGCACGCTATCGGAGACGTTCAGCACGATCGACCTTGCCGTGAAGAACGGCTACACCGCCGTAACCAGCCATCGCAGCGGCGAGACGGAAGATTCGACGATCGCCGACATCGCGGTCGCAAAGAACACCGGGCAGATCAAGACGGGCGCGCCGTCGCGGACGGACCGCGTCTGCAAGTACAACCAGCTTTTGAGAATCGAGGAAGAGCTTGGAAGCAGGGCAGTCTACGGAAGGTGGATCAAGGCCTGACGGGCAGTGCAGGCTTGAGAAAGCGGCATGGACGCCGGACTTTGCGGGCGTGGGCCGGCTGCTGGGGTTTGTCATGCTTGCCGCCCCGGCGGCGGCGGTGCTGGCCGGCATCGTGCTGGTGCCGCAGTACGCCCAGCTTGAGCGGCTCAAACACCAGCGCGATTGCCTTGCCGCACGCACCAGCGAGGCGCAGTCGGTGGTTATCGGCTACGACAGGCTTATCGCCGCCGCGCGCGAGGACGAGACGCAGGTCAAGCGCCTGGCGATGAGCCAGCTCGGCATGCAGCCGCGAAACGAGATCGTCGTGCTGGACCGCGACCTGCCCTCCGCCACCCCGCCGACTCTCATCGTGCCGGCCGTCCAGCCGCTCCCGCCGGCGCCCGACGACTGGATCATCCGGCTGGAACCCAAGATGACCAACCCCCGCATCCGCCTGGGGCTGGCGCTGTTGGCCATCGGATGCCTCACAGGCGCAGTCTTCATCTTCGCCCTGCCGAACACCCGGCCGCGCAAAGCTGACACGCCCCAACCACTCGCGCCGGATGGGATGAAAAGCGAAGAGTGAATGCCGCACAGTTTATGGCATTTTAATTTTGCGCGCGGGCATTGATATCGTCCAATTTGCATGTAAAACAAATACTGCTCCTGGTAGTAACAGACCTTCAGGAATAAATGTTTGAAAATTATGATTCCGGCTGTTCCAATGAAATCGGCAAGGATGCCCCTATTCGGGCGGTGGCGGCGGCGGCATCAGGACGGTAACATAATCGGTGAGGTCGAAGATTGACGGGATAAACGGTCTTGCCCGCATCTGTGTGCGAGTATGTGTTTTCCTTCGAGTCGCAATGCGACTTATCTCCGTTCACTCGTGTTTGCGACAGACTCGTTCACATAGAATCGTCTCTGGAAGTACAGCGAGACCTTGACCAGCCCCAGCATCACGGGGACCTCGACCAGCGGGCCTATGACGGTCGCGAAAGCCACGCCTGAACCGATGCCAAAGACCGCCACAGCCACCGCGATGGCCAGTTCAAAATCGTTGCTGGCCGCCGTCAGCGAGACCGTTGCCGCCGGGGCGTAGGGCGAGCCGATCTTCTTCGACAGCCAGAAGGTCGCCAGGAACATTGCCACAAAATAGATGGTCAGCGGAATGGCCACGCGGACCACGTCCATCGGTAATTCGATTATCAGGTTTCCCTTGAAAGAGAACATGACGACGATCGTGAACAGCAGGGCCACAAGGGTTATGGGGCTTATTTTCGGGACGAAGATTTTTTCATACCATTCCCGCCCCTTGGCCGCCAGCAGGCTGAAGCGCGTGATGACACCGGCGATGAACGGTATGCCAAGGTAGATGAACACGCTCCAGGCTATGTCGGCAACTTTGACGTTGACCACGCTGCCCGACATGCCGAACACCGGCGGCAGAAGCGTTACGAATATCCAGGCGTAAACGCTGTAGAACAGCACCTGGAAGACCGCGTTAAACGCCACCAGGCCGGCCACAAGGTCCGGGTCTGCCTTGGCAAGATCGTTCCAGACGAGCACCATCGCGATGCAGCGGGCAAGACCCACCAGAATAAGTCCCACCGCGTAATCGGGCAGATCGTGCAAAAGCAGGATCGCCAGGGCGAACATGACAATGGGACCCAATATCCAGTTCTGGAACAGCGACAGGGCCAGGACTTTTCGATGACGGAAAACCGTGCCGAACGCCTCGTATCGCACCTTCGCCAGAACAGGATACATCATGAGAATCAGCCCGACGGCTATCGGCATGTTGGTCGTGCCGGCCTGGAAATGCGTTTCCATGAACGAGGCGGCCTGGGGGATGAAATATCCCAGCAGAACCCCGCCGGCCATAGCCGCAAAAATCCACAGCGTCAGAAACCGGTCCAGGAACGACAGTTTCCTTGCAATTCCTTCACTCATGTTTCATTCATTCCTTTTTGCCCGTTCGCAATGCTTCCGGCAGCGACAGGACGAAGGCCTTGATCTCGTCTCGCACGCGGCGGTAGTGGCCGAGGGCTTCTTCCTCCGATCCGGCCGACTTTGCCAGACGGGGCGGGTCGTCGAAGCCGACATGAACCACTTTGGCCTTACCCGGAAATATCGGGCAGGTCTCGCTTGCATTGTCACAAACCGTTATGACGAAATCGAACGGGACATGCCTCACATCCGCGACGTTTTTTGACCGATGGCCGGAAATATCCACGCCCGCCTCGGCCATCGTCCGCACTGCCAGCGGATTGAGCCCGTGAACCTCGATGCCGGCCGAATACGCCTCAATCTGGCCGGACTTCAGATGCCGTGCCCATCCCTCGGCCATCTGGCTGCGGCACGAATTGCCCGTGCATAAAAACAGGATTTTCAGTTTATCAGGCATTGATTATTTTCAAAGTTCCGGCTTTTCATCCGTCCTGCCGGATTCAGTTCCTGTACCTGCGGCAGAGCGTTTTCATGCTCATCCTGCGGACCGCCGCCAGACGTTTGGCGTCATTGGCGGCCTGCGGCGAACCGGCAAGGCATTTTCTGACGAAGCGTATGGCCTCGCCGGCGCGCGCCGAACGATGCCGCGGCAGGCGGTAGTAAATCCACCGGCCGGCCTTGCGGTACTCGACGAGCCCGGCCTGGCAGAGAATCGCCAGATGCTTGGAGATCGTCGAGGGCGCAAGGGCGAACATCTCCAGAATCTGGCAGACGCACAGTTCGCCTCCGTCCAGCAGCATCAGGATTCGAGCGCGATTTTCATCCGCCAGCGCCCTGGTTATCGCCGTGAATTCCTTCATATATTATTCCTATACTTCGCCATATATCGAATTATATCATGCTCGGACCGGCTTGCAAACGAAATATGCGCCAAATGCCGGCGCAATAACAAGACATGTCTTGCAGATTCCGGCCCGGAATGTCCGATAATAAAACAGTGTCGCCATTATCCGGACCGGCGGCTTATTTCCATGGCCGCCCGGCCGATTTGGCGCAAAGGGACTGTCAAAGGGTGTGCAGGGATGCGCTCAGACGATTGGACAAAGCTTATATATGACGTCAGAATCCGCCGACAGCGGTCCGCCGGCAGCGCAGGAATACAACCGGCCTTCGCGAAGGGTGGTACGTCTTCGCGGCTTCATTATCGCCATGCCATGCCTGGGACTGCTTGCCGTCGCGGCAATTCTCTCGCCCAGCGGCCTGGGACATGGGACGCACACCGACCTGAAACTGCCGGCCTGCGGATTTCTGGCCCGCACCGGTTATCCCTGCCCGACGTGCGGCATGACCACCGCCTTTGCGGCGATGATGCACGGACGGTTTGGACTGGCGTTCGGGGCACAGCCGTTTGGAGCTGTTCTTGCCATAGTCGTCTCATGCCTGGCCCTGGCGGGCCTGGCCGAACTCTTCACGGCAAAATCCATATTGCATCTGCTGCGGCCCGGCTATTGGATGCTTTGGGCAGGCCTGGCGGCCCTGATCGTCGGCTGGGCGCTGAAGATCGTAATCGGGCTTGCCAGCGGCTCTCTGCCCGTCCGTTAATTCCCGCGAACTCTTTCATTGCGAGGTGTCCTCATGACTGATATCTCCTCAGAAAACGTGTTTAGTGCGCCCCAGGCCCTCGGTCCGCCGATCGCCGCGGAAAAAATTGCAAGATTCCGGGACGACACGCCGGCGACGCTGCGATGGGCCGCCAGAAGCATAATCATCCTTTGCGGCGCTGTCCTGGCTCTGGGCGCGACGGTGCTTCTGCTGCTGCCGATCGCAGGATGCGGCAATCCGCAGCTTGGCGGGCTGGCCTGGATGTTCCGGCCGATTCTGCCGAAGAAAAAAGTGCCGGCCGAGTTCAGCGAATTCCCGAACAGCACCGTCGCGATAGTTGTTTATCCGCGGGAAAGCATCGAGGTCGAATATCCGAGCGTGAAGTTGACGCTTGCCTGGTCGGTGGCGGCCTATCTCAAACCGAACGTCAAAAACATAAAGATTGTCGACCCGCGGACCGTCATGAAATTCCAGGAAGAAAACCTCGACTGGCTGGCCATGTCCAGAAAGGAACTCGGCAGAAAACTGGGCGCCGACTACATACTTTTCATCGCCCTGCAGAATTACACGACCCGCGAGGACGGCAGCAGGGACTCCTTCCGCGGGAGGATAGCCGCCGAGGCCAGCGTCTTCCGCACCAGCAACTCGTCCGACACTCCCGTCTGGCAGGCAATGGACATGCGGGCCGCTCATCCGGGCGAAAACGAACCCCTTCTCCTGCTGCCCGACGGCGACGACTCGAAGGTCCGCGAAAGAGTCGAGGGCGTGTTCGCCGAACAGCTCGCCCGGAAATTCTACACCTACAAAGAGGAGTGGGAAGAATGACTCGCATGAGCATGGGTCTGCTGATCTGCATGCTGCCGGCCGCCGCGATGAGCGCCGGGTGCAACTATCTGGGCGGTTTTCTGCTGGCGTTCCAGCCGCCGACGCCCGTTGACGCCAAGTACAAGATCGAACGGGGCAAGAAGATACTGGTCCTGGTGGACGACCCCAAAAACATAGCGCCTTACGAGCGGCTCAAGAACCGCATGGCCACGTCGCTCAACAAGCAGTTGACCGACAACAACGTGGCCGCCTCGACGGTCCCGCACGAGCGGCTGACCAATCTCATGCTGTCAACCCACGATTTCAACAATCTGAGGGTCAGCGAGATCGGCCAGAAACTCGGCGCCGACATAGTCATCTACGTCAAACTGGAGAAGTTCTCGCTCAAGGACGAACCGACCACGACGATCTGGAACGCCAGGCTCGGAACGTCCGTCAAGGTCGTCGACAGCAGGGGCAAAAAACTTTGGCCGACGGGACAGAACACTTTCGACGTCGAGCCAATCGAGCTGCCGTCCGAGGACAAGAGCGACCCGAATTTCGCTGAAGAACTGACCAACAGGCTGGCGGACAAAATGGCCGACAGAATCGCCAAGCTCTTCTATAACCACAAGAAACCGTTCGAGGAAGAGGCGATGGAACCGGCCAAGCCATACTCCGGCAAGCAACCGTAACAGACGCTGTCAGCCCGCGTGAAAAGCGGCATTGGCGGGACGCCGCCATTTGCAAAGAGGACCGGGAAAATAATGCGACAGAACCTTCTCATCTGCACGCTGCTGGCCGGCATGGTTTCCCCCGGATGCCACATCCCGGAAACCGTGGTGCTTGCGACACGCCCGCCGACGCCGGTGGAAGCCAAATACAGGATCGAAAAGGGCAAGAAGATTTTTGCGTTCGTGGACGATTCCAGGAACATCGCGCCTTCCGGGCGGATCAAGAACCGCATGGCCACGTCGCTCAACAAGCAGTTGACCGATAATAACGTGGCGGCCTCGACTGTCCCGCATGAGCGGCTGACCAATCTCATGCTGTCAACTCCAGATTTCAACAACCTGTCCGTCAGCGAGATCGGCCGGAAACTCGGCGCCGATGTTATCATCTGCGTCAAACTGGAAAAATTTTCGCTAAAGGACGAGCCCGTCGCCACGCTGTGGAATCCCAGATTCGAAACATCCGTCAAGGTAGTGGACAACAGGGGCGGCAGGCTTTGGCCTGACGGAGAATACAATTACAGCGTTGAGCCGGTCGAACTGCCATCGCAGGACAGGAATGACCCGAATTTCGCTGAAGAACTGACCAACATGCTGGCGGATAAAATGGCCGACAGAATCGCCAAGCTCTTCTATAACCACAAGAAACCGTTCGAGGAAGAGGCGATGGAACCGGCCAAGCCATACTCCGGCAAGCAGCCGTAGCAGCGAGCTGCCGATGTTTATCTTGACCTCAGGCCGGCAAGGCCGATCCTGCCCATCCATATCAGGACGAAGATCGCGGCGATCTTCTGGGCGACAGGCAGCAGGGGCGAGCTTTCCCCGCCAAAAAGCCAGATGCTGTTGACGTAGAGCAGGAAGCTGAACAGCGAGGCCGCCAGCGTCGCGGCGGTCAGAATTTTCAGCGGCGCCGCATTTGCCGAGCCGATTATTCCGATTGCCGCCAGGACCGCCGCGGCCAGCCCGGGCCCGGCCGACGCTATTATCACAAACGCGTGCGCCATCCCGAACCGGTCCGCCGGCATCAGGGCAAGGCAGACCAGGCCGATTATCGAAACCAGCCCCAGTATCCTGGCGGCTTGCCCCAGCCTGCGCCATTTTCCCATCGAACCGGGAACCGCCAGCCAGAAAAATCCGAAGCCGATCAGTATCGAAACCATCGCGGCGGCGAAGATATTGGAGCCGGCCGGGTTCGGCTGGCCGTTGATCGCCTGCGAACGTTCCAGGTCGCAAAGAAAATTCAGCCAGAACGAGTGGCCGAGCCTGTACTGGCCAGGAGGATCGAACTGCGTGCCGCCCGGATAAAGCTGCATCGACGCCGCGGTCAGGGCGATGAACGCCGCCTCGCATAGCAGCATCGCCATACAACTTGGCCTGATGAACTTCATGGCAGCTATGGTTTACTTTGATATTTGCGGCCGGGCAAGAGTTGCGTCTTTATTTTTATGAAACAGTTACGGTAAATTCGCCGCTGCCGGGAATATGCAGCATGGTCAGTCCTGTATCCTCGATCTGGCTGGTATTGAAGTTCCGGGCGTTGCCGGCGGCATCTGTAACCTCGACAGACCGGGCCAGGTTCAGATTCTGGAAGATCAGCCTGGCGTCAAACGGGCTGGTGAAATTCAGGACAAGACTTTCAGCGCTGTTGCCGGCGGCAAGCAGCGCTGCGTCGGACGAATACAGCCTCAGGCCGTCGAAAGACCCGCCGCGGACGACGTTGACCTCGTTTCTGCCTGTGCGGAGCAGGTTTTCCGGCAACTGAAGAGTGCCGTGAAGTTTCTGCCCGTTCACGAAGACATCCAGCACGACATCGCCCCGGCCGGCGGCGGTGAAGTTGATCCTCGCCTGCCGGTAGCAGAAGTTGTCGACCTTTTCGACCAGGTCGCCAGCTCGGACAGCCAGGCCCTGCGGCAGGGCCTGAACAAGGTTTGAAACCACCGACAGCAGGAGGCTGCCCGTGCCGAACGGCAGTGCCCGCCATCCTTCGATGTTTTTCCGGTATTCCGTAACGGCCCCCTGCATGGGGTATCGCTGGGTGAGCGTCAGGGCCTCATCGACCTGGTCATTCAGAAGTCCGCGATAGTCCGCCGTGCCCAGGCCGTATTCCCTGAGATACCTTGCCAGGAAATTCCACGGGCAATAGCCGTATGGTTTGACGGTCGGCCAGACGTTCACCGCCATGCGGACGCTGCGGAGCGAACGGGCCGGGTCGGGCAGGAACGGCCCGGTCGAGATGGCCCAGGCGTATTCCCAGTGATCGGCCCCGGCGGCGTAGTCGAACCACTTTTTGCCGCCGTCGTTGAAGATAATCATCATGGTCATGTAGTTGCCCTGCTGGTCCTTGAATCTCTCCGCCAGGGTCTTCTCGACCGTGAGGGCCAACTGATTGTATCGCGCGGCCTTTTCGGCCAGGTCCGCACGGCCGCTGCCGGCTATCAGAATCTGCGCCATCCTCAGGCAGTTATACATGTTTATGTTCTGATACAGGCTGTAGGCCTTGGAAAAGGCCGGGCCAGAATTCTCCGGCTTGTGGTTGCTCCGCGCAATGGAACCGTTGACCACGTCGTAACCGTAATAGGGCGAGCCGGCCAGCTCGTCCTCGCCCAGAACGGTCGAGCCGAAAAGCCCCTCCTGTTCGTCGAATCTGCCGGCGATGGTGTGCTCAAGGATATCGAGCAGTCCGTCGAAGGTGCCGTCGGCCAGCATGCCGTCGTCGGCGGTTGTATGCACCAGCGACCAGAGACTGAGAACGGCGTAATATATCCCGTCGTCCTCGCTTTTGGTCCAGCGCGTGCCGACTATCTGGAGAAACTCGCGGGCCTTTTTGCCGTCCTCGCCGGTTATCTCCGAGGGATTGGCCAGCAGGAAAGGCGCCCATATTTTCACGAAGTCGGGCCTGCCGGCACGGGCGAACGTGGAGGCGGCCATCGCGCCGTCGCGGACCCATATCAGGTAGTATATCCTGCAAAGGGCGCCGAAGCACGCCCCGCCGGCGTCGAGCGCCGACCAGACGACCCTGGAATTCAGGTCCACCACCCGCTGAAGCTTGTCGTCGCCGACGGCCAGCGTGATTTTTCCGCGAGAAAGCACCGGCGCCACGATCTTTTCTGTGTGCTCGATAAGTTGTCCCAGCGACATGCCGCCGAGCTTGCGGCAGATGCGGTCGACCTGGTAGGGATTCTCCTCGGCCCCGACAAGCACGGCCTCATTTTCCATAAGCTGAAGGACGTACCTGCCGTCGTCCAGGACGCGGAAACGGTTTGCCTCGAAACCCGCGAACTTGATGAACGAAACGATCTGCTCGCCGCGATCCTCGAAGGCCTCGGTGATCAGGCCGTTAGCCGCCTGGAAATTGCGGTGCGGGCGGAAGCTCAGCAGCAGAGGCTGCCGCGCCGCCATGGCAAAACAGTTCTCGTCCGGAATGTTCACGACCGTGATCGTGTTCTTCGCGTCCGACTGGAACCTAACCAGGAAGCGGCTGACGAACGGATCGTATTCAAATTTTTCGACTGAGCCGGCGCCGATCTCCGGCAGCTCCGAACGGGCAAAAAGCCCCGTCGAGTTGTCGCGGTTGGAAAAATTCCGCGCCCTGTATTCCTTTCGCCTGAAGGCGTTGGGTTTATAAACGAACTCCAGTTCCGTGCGGTCGCCGTGAAACAGCAGCGTCAGCCGGTTGCCGCAGCGGTTCTGGAGAATGATGTTGTGCTGGCCGTCTTCGACCTGTGGAATCCGGTAGTAATCTTTCATTGCAGGGTCTCCTGTAGCAGAAAACCGGTCCGAAATGCCTGTCGCAGCGACGACGGAAAGGTCGCTTATACCCCGCAAAAACCCTGAATGCAAGCGTTGGAAATTCATTTGCCGCCAAAGATTTTCTCGCCGCAGAGGCTTTGAATCGGCTGGGGGTGGGTAATAGGTCAGTTACAGGGGGATTGTGGTGCGGGCATCCGGCTTCGCCAAGGCTACGCCGGACAAGTCCTGCCTGCAACGTTAAGAATAAAAAATGCAGGCGAGACGCCCGCACCACAAGGGGGCAAAACATTGTTTGATTCTCCCCCTGTAACTGACCCATTACCGGGGCGGCTGAAAACGGCTGGATAATAATTGCCGGAAAGGATATAAGAGAATGAGCCGCTTTTCGCGAGGGTGGCGGAATTGGCAGACGCGCCAGACTTAGGATCTGGTCCTGAAAGGATGGGGGTTCGAGTCCCCCCCCTCGCAGTGCGCGTTATTTTTTGCCTTCCGCCGGAGTGGTGATATTGGCCCAGAGCCGGTAGACGATATTGTTTTTCAGGAAAATCACGAACGCCGTCTCGGTCGGCCAGAAATACGAGACCTCCTGATTCAGGATTTTTCCGCCTTCGATGGTTCCCCTGAATTTGAGGATGGGAATCCGCAACTGTTTCCACGAGTGGTTCCAGTCGGCGTCCTGGCCCAGCAGGATGACTCCAATCTCGTATTCGGCGAAATTGTTCGCGTCGGTCGTGCCTTCCATGTACATGTCGTAAGACTGGCCGCTGAACACCATGTCGTTGCGGGCCGTGCCGTCGGCGAAGAATTCGCCGAAGCTGGTCATCGTCTTGTAGTCATATTTCGTGAGGTTGAGTCCCGGGAAGATGTTGGCGATGAAATGCGGCGCCGCCCTGCCAAGAACGTAACCCTCGCGGGCGACCATTTTGCTCAGGCCCGTTGGAACAGCCCGCACGCGGGAATCTATCGACTGGGCAAGCATTTCCCGCAGCAGGTACGTAACCTTTTCGGTGCGGTCGAAACTTCCCAGAACCGTGTTGCCCGGGAAGAATTTGGCGAGCTGCGGCTGGATGTTCTCGGCGGCTATTACGTCCCGGATCGTGGTATCGGAAAGCAGGACCGGCTCAGGGTCGGTCAGTTTGGTCTCCAGGACGAGCCTGTCGCAGCCGCCGTTGAGTCCGAATTCGCTGACGATCCGGACCTGGCCCTGCTTTACCGCGACGCGCAAAACAAGATTCCGCTCCTCGTAATAACGGTCGACATCCTGGTCGTAAGTAATCAGGCTGTCGGCCTGAAGCAGGATGTTCAGGTCGGATTGGCCCAGATACGTCCTAGCGGTCTGCACGGCCTGATCGGCCTGCGATTGTATCGCCTGTTTCTGCTGGAAGGTCAACCTGGGTTTGCCAGCGGGTTGCGTCGCGGCGCCGGATGAATCGGTGCCGCCGCCGGCGAGCCAGTTCTGCACGTCCATCACGTCAAGCCGGCGGATGAACACGGCAGCCTGGCCAGAAACCCTGTCCGGCCAGCCCGACAGGTCGGCGATCAGCCAGCCGCGATTGCTGCCGATCCGGAATTCCAGGCCGCCGGTGCGGACCACGCCGGGCCAGCCGAAACCCGACCGATCCGAGACGGGCCGGCTCGACGACCCGGCAGGCGAGTGCAGGACGATGTCTGCCGCCGACAGCTTGCCATCCAGATAAATTTTTTTCCCGCCCAGCCGCCAGCCGAGCCGGTCGAAGCGGAAATCCAGTTTGCCCGTTCCTGTCCCGCCGGGGTCGAGTACCCATTCCGCCTGCAGTCCGCCGGCAAGGGCGGCCGCGGCAAGGTCGGGTGAAAAAGCCGTCAGACTTTGCAGGCCGCTTAACACCAACTGGCCTGATATCCCGCCAATTTCAAATCTTTCGCCGGCGATATTGACCGGCCATGCCGCCGGCCGCGTCGCTGGCGATGTTGCCGGTATCGTCTCGCCCTGTCGCGGCGGGGTAAAACCCGACCCGATCGCCAGTCTGGCTTGATTCAACTGAAGGTTCAGCCCGACGAAGGCCTCGGCAATGGTTCCGGAATTTTTTTCGGCCTCCGGCAAGGCATGTTTGACCGCCACAAACATCCCGGCCCGAGCCGGCTGTCCGACATATTTACGAACCGGGCCGAATCGCAGCAACCCAAGCGGATCGCCGGCTATCCCAAGTTCGCCCAGTGTGATTTTCTCCTTCGAGAAGGAGAGATTGTCCGCGTCGATCCGCAGCGCCAGGTCAGTCTCGTTTTCCGAGGCGCCCCGGCCAAGAATAAAACCGAATCCAATCCCGTCCGACGCGGACAGATTGAAGCGTTCAGCCAGCCGGCGGGCCTCGGGCAAAAGCCCCAGCATGAACTCGTCCAGGTTTACGGTTCCGCCGCAATCGACGAATTTGACGGGGTGCAGACGGGCCATCAGGTTGGCCGAACCGTCCGGAAATTCGCCGAACTCGACGTTCGCGTATATTCGGGAATAGCCCAGCGTAAGATTCGCCCTTGCGTCTTTGAGGGCGATCCGGCCCGGATAGACGCGCATCGTGGCCCGCAGGGCTGCGCCCAAAGCCATTGACGGCCGCTTGAATCGCAAGCCGTCGCCTAATTCCGCGGCCAGTCCGTCGGCTGACAAGTCGGCATGGAACTTTATATCGTCGGCCGCGAGCCTGGCCGCGCCGGAAATTTCAAACGGTCCGGCCAGCCGCACGGCGACAGGCAGGCTGCGAAACGCCGGACACCCCGCAACAAGCGATCCGGCGTCGGCGGAGGTCAGTTTGAATTTCAATTCGCCGCGCCCCGCGGCCATCTCGCCGAGATTCGCCGACGTCAGGCTGGCGCTCAGCCGCGACTGAAGGCAGTCGACGTCGCAGCTTGCCGTCAGCGGTTCGCCGCCGCCCAGGTTGACGGACTCCAGCGACAGGTCCAGGCCGGCCTTCTGCCCGGCGGGTTTGACAAACCACCCGCCGAAAGCCAGGTCCAGACCGGCCAGGTCAAGGCCCAGCATCGCCAGATCGCGATCGCCGAAGAGCTGCACGTCCAGACGCCCGCCCAAAGCGCCGGAAATTTTTATTTCCGCCGGCAGTCCCTTCAGCCCGGGTTGACGGGCGGTCAACAGATCGACCAGCCCCGCAAGGTCGCCGCAATCCAGCGTTGCCCCGGCCTTGACGGCCTGCCTGCCGGCCGGACGGACCGGATCGGCCAGCGACATGCTCATGTCGCGAAGGGCGATGCCGGCCTTGCCTATTGAAAGCTCCACCAGCCCGTCCGCCAGCGGCCGAAGGTGCGACTCTATCCGGCCGGACGTTCGCAGGACCAAATGATCGCCGTCCCTGCTTCTGCCGCTTTTGAGGTCCAGGCTCAGGTTTGCGTCGAATTTTCTGCCGGCAGGCCCGTCGAAATTCAGTTCGCCCTCGATCGGCCTGTCGAGCTGAAGCAGTTCGTCCAGCACCGCCAGTTCCGGCCGCACTTCCGGAATGTGCCGCACGTCCTCCAGCCTCATCCTTCCCTGCCAGCTCACCTGCGACAGTATGCCGATCACGTCGGCAAGAGACGGCGGCTCACGGTTTTCCCCGCCGGACAGGATGCCCGCTATTTTTTTTGTGGCCCTGACTGTGCCCTTGCCCTCGAAGACGGTCTGGCCAATGCGTATCACGCTTTTGTGGATGCCCAGGTTCCACGTCCTCTCGTCCAGCGAGCCGTCCAGATCGACGGAAAACCTTGTGCCGGCCGGTTTGATCGGCCTGTTCGGCGCCGCCTTCAGGCTGATTGCCGCCTGATCGGCCCTGACCGAAAACCTGACCGCCATGGCCGGGCCGGAATGGGTGATCAGCAGGCTAACGCCTATCGGGCCGTTAACGCCGACCGGCAGGCCGGCGATGTCGGCCTGTTCAGCCAGCCAGCCCAGCCTGGCCGGCTCAACAGTGCCGTCGAACTGGAGCGACTCGAGCGCCTCCCATGATCCCTTTCGCAGGTCCGCCCCGGCGCTGAACTTGCCTGCCAGATCAAGCCCGGGCATCTTCAGGCCGGCAGATCGGATGTCCAGCCAGCCGGTCAGCGGGTCGAACCAGGCGCTGACGCTCAGGTCGATCCGTTCTATCGCCGGCGCCGGCGGCTTGCCGCGGACCTGCAACAGAAGGTCGCTTAACCCCAGGCTCAGGTCAACCTGATCGACCTGCGCCTGCTGGCTGAGCTTGAGCCTGATTGTCCCGCCGCAGCGCCCGGAGAGTTGTTCCAGCGGCAGGCCCAGCAGCGAGGGCAGGTTGAACTGCCCCAGATCGACGTTGGCGAACCTGAACGACGCCTCCGCCGCCGTCGCCTGCTCGCTGAGGCCCGGCTCCACGTTCAGGCTCACCGCCGCCGGACGGACCGGCTGGTCCAGTTCCGCCGACATCGTTATGCGGGCGATTCTGTCGGCACGGCCTCCCATTATCTGCATGTCGCCCACGTTCAGGCGGAGCAGCCGGTCCTGACCGGGGAATTTCACGGTAACGGCCGCCTGCCGGATGCTTATCCGGTCGATCTCCACCTTCGGCTGGATGCGGGCCAGGGGCGCCAGGTTCACCTCGCCCGACTGGTCGATCCGGGCCATCAGCCTGGGCCGGTCCAGTTCCAGCCAGCCGATTCGTCCGGTGAACAGATATCGCAGCGGAGAAAAATCGGCCCTCGCCGAATCAACGGTGCACATCGTCTCGCCGCCCTGGGATGCAGGCGCAGCTATCTGGATCTGACTGACCACGACGCCTGACGACCAGCCGACCGAGACATGGCCGATATTGACGTCAAGCCCGGTCTGGCTGCTTATATCGCCGGCGACGGCGCCGCGGATGACGGATGCCGGCAGCCACCACGGCAGCGTGGCGTATCCGGCGACAAGGACAAGGCACGCCGCCAGCAGCACTCGCAGCGCGATCTGCCACGGCCTGCGGCGGCGACGGGTTGTCTCTTTGGCGCTCAGACGTTGAACCTGAAATTAATCACGTCGCCGTCGCGGACGACGTAGGTTTTGCCTTCCAGACGGATTTTTCCCGCGGCCTTGGCGCACTTCATGTCGCCGCCGGCCTTGAGGTCCTCGAACGATACGGTCTCGGCCCGGATGAATCCGCGGGCGATGTCGGAATGAATCTCCGCCGCGGCGGTTACCGCGTCGGCGCCGGACGGGATGGTCCAGGCCCGGCACTCGTCCTCGCCGCAGGTCAGGAAGCTCACGAGTTTCATCCGGCCGTAGCACGCCCGGATCAGCCTGTCGCGGGCCGGGGCGGCAAGCCCAAGGTCGGCCAAAAACGCCGGCCTGTCCGCCGCGGGAAGATCGGCGATCTCCCGCTCGATTTTAGCCGACAGACGGATGCACGGCAGCGGCTTCATCTGCTCGTCCCCGCCGCCGGCCGCCTGCGATTCGTCGCAGTTGACGACCGCGATGGCAGGCTTCTGCGACAGGAACGCGAAACTCCGCAGCAGCTTGCCCTCGGCGTCGGACGCCACAGCCGTCGAGACCGGCTTGTCAGATTCCAGCGCGGCCTTGAGCCGTTCCATCATATCCAGTTCACGAACCTGTTCTTCCTTCTTGCCGGTCGGCTTTTTCAGGGCCGCGTTGAGCTTGTCTATCCGCACCGTAACCTGATCCAGGTCGGCGAAGATCATCTCGGTCAGCAGTTCGTCCAGGTCCGCCTGGGCGTCCACCCGTTTGCGGTAGGGCGCGACCGACGGATCGGCGAACGAGCGGACCACGAAGGCCAGCATGTCAGCCTGCCGCATCGCCGGCCAGTGGGTCTTCGCGCGTTCGCGGCCCTCCTGCTCGGACAAATCCAGGCCCGGCAGATCGACGAACTCCAGTTCGGCCAGCGTGGTCTTTGGGGGTTTGTATTTCCCGGCCAGCCACAGCACACGCTCGTCGGGAACCTTGACGACCG
Source organism: Planctomycetota bacterium (assembly GCA_016235825.1). Lineage (GTDB taxonomy): Bacteria > Planctomycetota > Phycisphaerae > SM23-33 > SM23-33 > JACRIL01. Next base: position 20,061 of record JACRIL010000037.1, on the reverse strand, counting down.
CAAGGTGCGGCTGATCGGACCGCGAAACGTCCACGTGAGAGCCGCCCGCCGCCGCCACGGCGTAAAATAGGTCGCTCTTGCCCGACTGAGGCGGACCCACAAACGCAACTCGCATCTTTCACCTCTTTCCGAACGGGCATCCTGCGGTTTTTTCGTGGCACGGACGTCTCGTCCGTGTGTCCCAGGGGCGCCTCGCCCATGAGTATCAGGGGCATCCTGCCCCTGTCTTTTCATGGCCGAGACGGTCGTGGAACACACGGGCAAGATGCCCGTGCCACTTTTAACAGGTTCCAAGCCCGTAAATTCCCGTCAAGTAAACCAGCAGGCCTCGAATCGTTCAACCTTTTTGTGGTGCATGTGTTTCCGCTTTGCCGATTCGTCTGGCGAACCATTCATGAAGCCCCCTGCGCGAGCAGGGAGACGGTTGTTTTTTAATCACAAAAACAACAGCATTCCCGCATTTACGCGCGGAGCTTTAAAAAATAACCCAATCGGCCCGCCACTTGCTATTTGCCGCCGATATTTTAAACTTTTAATCTCAATTTCTGAAAGGATGCCCGTGATGCCCGGCGCCGAAGATGAACTCAAGGTCCAGTCGCTCATGAAGGAAACCCGCGCCAACGGCGGGCTTGCCCCGGTTGATCCGGATAAATTCTGGGCCGACCAGGAAATCGCCCGCAAGGACCCGTTCGGCAGGAATATCCCGCAGGTTGCTTTCGGCGCTTCGACGACCAGCGAGTGCGTGTTCGACGAGCTGGGCGTCGAAGAAGACGCCTGGCGATACAACACCGACGAACCCTGGCGGCTGTCGCTCAACAAGGCCTACAACGACAAGGCCGGGAAGATCGTCGGCAGGCGGTTGCTCAACGAAAAACCGGACGACCCGACCTCGCAATATCCGGAGGTCAAAGGCCTGCACGACGTCTTCGAGGCAAAGAATGTCTGGCATCAGGGCTCGTGGTGGCTCCAGCAGTCGGCCAACACCGAGGACGAACTCAAGGCCCTGCTTGACCGCGTCGAGCGGCGCGACATCCGCTCGTTCATCCTGCCGGAAAACTGGGCGAAGGAAAAGGCCCGCCTCATGGCAAGGGGGATCAAACCCCGGATGTATCGGGGCCAGCGCGGCCCGTGCACCTTCGCCACGTCCATCTACGGGCCGGAGAACATGATCTTTCTTATCATGGACAACCCGGACCTGGCCATGCGCCTGCGCGACGCGATCCTGAAAGCCATGCTGGATATCGCCCGCGTGCTGGACGAGGAGGCCGGCTACTCGACCAGGGACGCCCCGCGCGGCTTCTGGTTCAACGACGACAACTGCGCCCTGTACAATCCGCAGATGTACGAGCTGTTCGGCTATCCGATCCTCAAGGCGATCTTCGACCGCTACAGCCCCGATCCGGCCGATGGGCGCGGCCAGCACAGCGACTCGGCCATGGGCCACCTGCTGCCTTTCTTCGGAAAGCTGGGCATGACGTGCGTCAACTTCGGCCCGACGCTTACTGTCAAAGAGATCCGCGACAACTGCCCCAGGGCCGTCATCCAGGGCCAGCTTGCCCCGTTCACCTATTCGCGAAACGAGGAGGAGAACATGGTCCGCGAGTTCCTCCGCGACTTCAACCAGGCCCGCGAAAAACGCGGCCTGTACTTTACCACAGCCGGCTCCGTCAACAACGGCTCGCGGCTGACAGGCATGCGGCTCCTCATGGCCGCCGTCCAGAAATTCGGCAGATACGACAAGTAGCACTTCGACGCTACGAAGGCTCTGCAAAGTTGATTCTCCGGCGCATCGGGCGGCCGGAAACGTTCTCAAACCGACGCCGTGTACTCTACCTTCCGGCCCGGCCGTTGGCAATCCCGGCCGGATTGACCTGAACGGGCGGAAATCATATACTTGGAGGCATGAAAATTCATTTGAACGGCCAGCAGCGCGAGTTGTCCGACGGCTCGGCGGTGTCCGATCTGATCGCCGAGCTGAAGCTCCACCCGCAGCGCGTGGCCGTGGAATTGAACAAACAGCTCGTGCCGCGGTCGCGACATTCGGCGACCCGCCTGTCCGAGGACGACCGGATCGAGGTCGTAACGCTGGTCGGCGGCGGATAGACCGCCGGCCGGGCCGTATCCGCAGCGGCGCAATTCTCCAACTCCCGAAAGGAACCCAGATGCCAACGAAACTCAAATCCGGCCAGACGATCCTGTTCACCGGCGACAGCATCACCGACTGCGGCCGCCGCGAGGACGCCCACAAGCCGCTGGGCTGCGGATACGTCCGGCTGCTGGCCGACATGCTGGCCGTTCTGGAGCCGGCCAAAAAGGTCCGCGTCGTCAACACCGGCATCGGCGGAAACACCGTCGAGGACCTCCGCAGCCGCTGGGACGACGACGTGCTCTACCACAGGCCCGACTGGCTTGGCGTCATGATCGGCATAAACGACGTCAACCGCCACCTGTGCAGCCAGAACCTCTCCTTCCTGCCGCCGAAGGATTACGAGGAAATATACGACCAGATTCTCGCCGTAACCCGCAGGAAACTCCCCCGCTGCCGGATACTGCTGCTCGAGCCGTTCTTCGCCAGCACCGACCGCGTCGAACACTCATACCGCGCCAAGGTCGTCGCCAAGCTGCCGAAGTACATCCGGGCCGTCGGCCGCATGAGCAAAAAATACAAGACCCTCCTGGTCCGCACGCACGGATTGTTCCACTCGCACTTCAGATATCAGCCGCGCGGCACCTTCTTCCCCAGCGAGCCGGTGCACCTCAACTCCACCGGGCACATGCTCATCGCACAGGCGGTATGGAAAATCCTCGGCGGATGATAATACAAAGCCACGAGGCGGCGGCATCGGAGAATTGCTGCCTCGCCGACGCCGGGCTACATGGCAATGAACGCGCCGCCGGATCAGAATTCCAGCGGGATATTGACGGGTTTGCCGGTCTGTTTTGCCTGGCGGGCAAGCTGATAGATTTCGTCATACTGTTTTGTAACGATGTCCCACGAGACCACGCTGTCGAGGTATTTCCGCAGGTTGTTGCCGAGCCTCAGGCGGGCGGACTCGTTGCAGGCCAGGTCTATCACGTGCCGCTTGAGCATCTCCTTGTTGGTGAACATAAGCCCGCCTCCGCTTTCGAGCGTGGTTTCGGTCAGGCCTTCCATCGGCGCGGTCGTAATGAACGGCTTGCACAGCGAGATCACGCGGGACAGGGCGCCCGTCTGGGTCTCGTCGGTGCTTGGCAGGACGATGAAGTCGCAGACGGCCAGCATCTTGTAATAATTGTCCCCGTGCGGAACGAACTCGTAATAATGGGCCAGCCCCTTCTTTTCGAGCAGTTCGACCTGCCCCTTGTACTTGTCGTACTCAGCCCGGTGCTGCGGGCCGCGAAGCGTGCCGGCGGCCAGAAGGTCCCATTTCTTGCCGGTCCGCGAGCGGATGGTCTCCGAAATCTCCTCCCACATGCCGATGAGGATGTCCCATCGCCTGTTTGCCTGCACCCACCCGATCAGCCCCACAAGGTGCTCGGACATCTCGGCGTTCTTGTCCAGATCCAGTTCATTGCGAAGTTCGATGACCTGGCTGAGCGAGTACCCCAGATCGGACCTGGCGCCGTGCGGGACGACCATGATGTTCAGCGGCGTCGGCCAGCCCTTGCCGCTGAACGTCCAGTCCAGCCGCCACTTCTGATAGTGGCACTTGAAGATGACCACGTCGGCCCTGCGGGACATCTTGAAGAGGAAGTCGGCCTCGAAATCGGTCAGCCGCCCGTGCACGGTGTGCACCTCGACGACTATCGGCACGTCGCCCAGGGCCTCGAGCATATCGAGGAATCCCTCGTTGCCGTCGCCCTGGCCTCGCTCGTCGAAATACTCGTAAAGCCCGTACTCGTGCTGGATGTGGACGACGTGCGGCTTGAGTTCGTGGACCTTCGCGGCCACTACGCGCCACCAGTCCTGGCGGGAGGTGTCTATCAGCGGATAGACGCCCTCGCCCTGCCCATCGGCGTGGCTGATGACCAGCACGTCCCGGCCAGCCAGGTGGCCGCATATGAACTGCCGCGCCTCCTCGCAGAAGCTGGCCACGTGGCACAACCGGGGCGGGTAACTGCTTATCATGACTACCGGCGAAGGCATAATCGGTCTCCGCTTATAACCGCCGGCCGGACGAGATCATCCGCGACATCGCTGAAAAAACCGGCCTATATTCATTCTATCCTGTCGGGGCGGATTGTATTGCCGCCGACGCGCAACCTCAAGGGTCTGCTGAAAATATAGACACCCGGGGCGATCCCAGGGTCAGGCCGTCCGCCACGAAAAACCGATGGCGTCAAGGAAAGCCTTGGCGATGGCCATGTGGCCGATATGGTTGGCATGAACCCGATCCCAGGCGATCGAGGCGGGGTGGCAGTGCGCCAGCAGCCCGTTGAATGCGGCCTGCACGTCCACGAAGATCGCATTATGCCGCCCGGCCAGATGTTTGACGGCCTGGCCGTACTGGTCCATCCTGGCTCGCATCGCGTCATGGGCATTGGGCTCGATGAAATAAGGTGTAATCAGCACCAGGCCTTTAATCCGCGGCCTGACCTGGCCGAGCAGTTCATCCAGAGTGCGTTCATATTCTTCCGGCCCGACGTGCTGTTCCGCCTGCCTGGGCAGGTCGAACTGCCGCCAGACATCGTTTGTGCCGATCATGACGCTCAGCCAGTCGGGCCGCTGGTCCAGCACGTCCCGCTGCCAGCGGGCCCGAAGGTCGCGAACCGTGTTGCCGCTGATGCCCATGTTCACCACGCGGATCGCCAGCTCGGGATAGACCACGCTCAGCAGGGCGTCGACCTTGCAGACGTAGCCCCGGCCGATTGCCTCAAACAACCCATCGCCTGCTCCGTTCCGGCCGCACTCGGTTATCGAGTCGCCTATCATCACCAGTTTTTCATTCTTGCCTATTTTCATGACGGGCATTTTAGGAAAATTTTTAATGCGATGCAATAAGGCCGCGATTCCATGCGTTTGGCATGGCGGATCGGACCTGTATGCCCGAACGCGGGCGGGGAACCGATGAAACAGGGAAATTACAGGAAAGGCAATACCATGAAGACGGGACTTTTAACGAAATTCGCGGCGGTTTTTGCGATCGCACTGGCGTCCAGCCTCGCCCTGGCCGAGGAAGGCCAGCCGGCCTCTGACGGCCATAAGGCCAAACCCGCCAAATTCGACAGGCCCGACGGCGGACAATTCCTCGAAAAGGCCAAGGAACTGGGGCTTACCGAAGACCAGATTGCCAAGATCAAGCAGATATTCGAGACGCACAAGCAGGCAGTCGAGAACTTTATGAAGGAAAATGGCGAGAAGATGAAGGCCCTGCGGGAAAAATTCCAGGCCGCCAAAGGCGACGAGGAGGCCCTCAAGGCCCTCAAGGAAGAGGGTAAGGCGCTCATGGAATCGCACAAGGCCCTCGCGGAAGACCTGAAAAAGCAGCTCTCGGAGGTTCTGACGGCCGAACAGCTTGAAAAGTTCAAGGCCGCCTTTGAAAAGTTCCGCGGCGAGGGCGGGCCGGGCAAGGGCTTTGGCCCCGGCAAAGGGATGGGGCCGATGATCGGCGAAAAGCTCGGCCTGACCGACGAGCAGAAGGCCAAGGCAAAGGAAATAATGGAGCAGGCCCGCAAGGATGCCAAGGCTGCCGAGACCCCCGAGGCCAAGAAGGAAATTTTCGAGGCCGCCAAAAAGAAATTTGAGGACCTTCTGACAGACGAGCAGAAAAAGAAACTCGAGGAATTCAAGGCCGCTCATCCTGATGCGGAAGGCAAGTTTCGGGAGAAGGTGAAGGAGCACAAGAGGGGCGGCGGCGCGCCTGCCGGGACGGAGTAAAAATTATCGCCTGACGAATTGATATTGATTGTCGGCCGGCGGATCGCATCCGCCGGTTTTTTTTATCGCCAGTCCATTTTCAATTGTACCATTCGCCCAATCTGGACCCGGTCTGGATCGAAGGGCCGGTGAGGGCGCTGTTTTTCCAGAGGCTGATAGTGGCTGGCCGGCGTTTTCTTGTTATGATACCGGCAGTCCCTTACGGAACAGGACGGATATGCCGATTTCCATTCTCATCCTGACGCTGGACGAAGAGCAGAATCTGCCGCGATGCCTTGACTCGGTCCGCTGGTCGGACGATATCGTCGTGCTGGATTCGTTCAGCATCGACCGGACGGTCGAGATCGCATCGAAGGCCGGGGCGCGGGTCGTCCAGCGGAAGTTCGACAACTGGTCGGCTCATCAGAACTGGGCGGTGCAAAACATCCAATTCAGGCACCCGTGGGTCTATTACAGCGACGCCGACGAAATTGTTACGCCGCAGCTTCGCGACGAGATGCTCGCCGAGGCCGCCCGGCCGGACAATCCAAATTCGGCCTATCGCGTCCGCTACAAGAATTATTTCTGGGGCCGCTGGATCAGGCACTGCGGGATATACCCGGTCTGGACGACGCGGCTTTTCCGGCCGCAGAAAATCCGCTGGGAAAGGCTGGTCAATCCCGTGCCCGTGGTCGACGGCCCGGTCGGGCAGCTTAAGGAACATTACGAGCACCACAGTTTCGCCAAGGGCCTGACCGCCTGGCTGGACAAACACAACAGATATTCGCTCATGGAAGCCCAGGAATGTCTCCGCTCACTGACGGGAAGCCGCCTCCGCTGGTCGGAGGTCTTCAGCCGCGACCCGATGGCCCGCAGGAAATTCCTCAAGGAACTGTCGTTCCACCTGCCCTGCCGGCCCCTGCTGCGATTCATATATATGTATATCCTGCGGCTGGGATTCCTCGACGGCTGGCCGGGGCTGGAATACTGCCGCCTGCTGGCCTATTACGAACATCTGATCGAACTGAAGGTCAAGGAACTCCGCCGACGAGCCGCAGGCAGGGATACATGAAACCGGTTATATTCATCGATCGCAAATATGGCGGATATACCCATGCTCGCGCATGGGGCTTTATGAATGGCGATTCCTTTTGCCAGTTTCGATTTTTTTATTTTCAAAAGGACACGGATACCTTGCGGATTCATCGTCGCCAAATTAGAGGCCCGAAGGGCCGACAGATAGTAGCCCCGGGTGAAGCGCAGTCCGCCGTTAGGCGGACGCAACGGAACCCGGGGGAAACCGGTCCATTAATTGAAGTTCCAGATTCCCGGTCCCGCCACAGGCGGACGTGCCAAAATTATTTATCCGCCCCGGCCAATGTTCGCCGTCGAAATATTTATCTGTTGTTGAGGAAAACAACACCCTCACCCGGCTTCGCCAAAAGGCTTCGCTGGGCCAAGCCCTACCCTCTCCCTTCAGGGAGAGGGGTTAAAGAAATAAACTTTGGAATTCGGACTGATCCTTTTCAGCAACAGAACTTTGAATCGGCCATTCGCATTGGACGAGGCATTCGGAAATTCTGCCGCATCTGCCGTGGCGGGCTCGGAGATTTGGAAACTTTTTTAATGACGATCTGTCCCCGGGTTTCGCTTCGGACGGCATTCGCCGTCCTGAGCTTCACCCGGGGCTACTATCTGCCGGCCCCGCGGGCCTTAACCGCGGCGACACAGAATCCGCAAGGCGGCTCGAATTGTCCGACGCTGCGGCTGCCATAGTTTGCCTGCAAACCGCACTTTGCAATAACGCCCTGCTCGCAAACGCATGGACGCCGATGCTGTTTTTAAAGGCATAAAAACGTGAGTGAACCAGCGGAAAAACAAGGCGATGCAAACGCACATAAGACTGGTGCCACTGACCTACGCGCAGCGGAGGTCAGTGCATGTCATTCCTCAAAAAACGCACTGACCTGCAACGGCAGCAGGTCAGTGGCACCCGCAAATACGTCCGAGACGGGCGTGCCGCAAAAAAGTCCCTCGCCCGCCACTCGCCGCCCGGCTGTCAGACTCAACGTCATCATCTTTTGCATGGCCTTGTCCGGCATCTGCCTTCTGGCCTTCAAAACCATCCCCCGCGCGCTGACTGACAGCGCCGACTTCGCCGTCTACTATTGCACGGGTCGGGCATGGGGCATGGGAGAAAATCCCTATTTCTGGCAGTTCAATATCAGCGATGGCGGCTTTGACGCTGACCCGTATAGGATCAGACTTGAAGATGAAAAAATTCGTAACGTCAGGTCTGGCAAGGGCGATTGGCCTGAATATGGGGATATTACAACATGGTTTGACGAGATACACACTCCGCTGCCCATTACTTATTACACTGGCGGGGCGCCGACGGACCTGCTCGATGACGCTATGACGCCTCCGCCGGCATTGCCCCTGCTTGGGCTTTTCGGCATTTTTTCCTGGCCGATCGCCAAGACCTGCTGGCTGATTTTAAATTTATTACTCATCCTTTTTATGATTGACGGTTTAACCAGACTCGTCGGCGCAAAGCCGGCCGGTTCCATCGGTATTCTTCTTCTTTTCATCACATTCTGTCTGGCCGCAGTGCACACATGCATTGGCCTGGGTCAACTGACCATCGCCGCCGTCGCATGTATTATCTGGGCGGAAGTATGGCGGCGGGAGGGCAGAACCATTCTGCCAGGGCTGGTGCTGGCCGTCGGCATTGCACTCAAGCCGCAGATGGCCGGAGTTTTTCTGATATGGTGGCTGGTGCGCCAGAAATTGCGGGCGTCGGTATGGACGATTATGGCATTAGTTATTTTGACCAGCCTGTCAGTTTCCTGGCTGAACCTTGGCGGTTCCCACTGGCTGACAGACTTGCAGGCCAACATCCATCAGTTCTTCAATGGCGGGCGGGGTGATTTCACGGCCCAGCCGGTGGGGTATCAGTTCCTGAACCTGGCGTATCCGCTCTATCTGGTTTTCGGGCATCTGGAGATCGCCCGGGCCGCAGCATGGACGATCTGTCTTGTCGGGGTCGGATTTCTGATTCATTTCGCCCGCCGGCCGCTCGATACTCTCGATGAGTTAGCCGTCATCGGCTCGATCGGCCTGTTGAGCCTGCTGGCAGTTTACAACCGGTTGTACGGGGCGGTCTGGCTGGTCGTCCCGCTGGCATGGGGAATCTGCCAGGCCTTCAAGGGGCAGAGGCTTGGCAAGGTTGTCTGCCTGCTGTGCGTGCCGTTCCTGCTGCCCGGGCCGTCGATCCTGAACTACCTCGCCGCCCAGGGATACGTCGGCAAAACCATCGCCGAAAATCCCGTCTGGAAAATCATCCTCGTGCCGCACCAGATTTATCTTCTGGCCGCCATCCTCTGCTGCCTGATCGCCGGCCTTGCCCGGTCCGCCAAAGTTAATCAATATGAACAGCTTCAATCGCCCCGCTGAAGCGGGACGCTTGAGTCGGCCATATAGGGCGTTTTACCGGTTTTTAAAAATGGCAAAAACTAAAGATCGGATATTTTTCGTAAAATACTGCCGCACGTATTCCGCAATCTTTTTTCGCAATTGCCGGATTGATTGTATAATGTGATTTCCGCCCGGCGCGGCAGCCGCGCCGACGGAAAAATCCCGAAGGTCTTTATATGGCCAGAAAACGACTGCTGATGATAGCCGTGCCCTGCCTTGCGGCGATCCTGATCGCGATTGTCGTCATCGCCGCGAGGGACACGTGGGAAGCGGACAACGCCCAGCGGGTTGCCGACATGGCGGCCCAGGCCGGCCAACTCCTTGAAGAAAAAAAATACGAGCGGGCAATAGAAAAATACCAGGAACTGGCGTCGTTTGTCCATGGCCGGCAGATCAAGGACCCCCAGCTCAGGCAACTCGTCAGCCAGGCCGCCCAGAAGCTGGCGGAAGCCAAAGCGGTGCTGGAAAAGCAGAACAACCTGATTGAACTGGAAAAACTTCTGGATATGGCCGTCCGGAACCAGAATTCCAGGCAATTCAGCAAGTCCACCGAGGCCTTCAAGATGCTTCTGGTGCACGTGGGGAACTCCGACGATCCGGACTACAAACAGTATGTAGACAGGGCAAACGGCGGAATCCGGATCAACGAACTTTTGTCGCTCAAGGCGGACGCCGAGTCGGCCGTTGAGACTGCGCCCCAAAAGGCGCTGGACCTCTACATGAAGGCCTTGGCGGCCTACGAAAAAATGACGGCCAAGTCGAAGGAACTCGACGCGGCGGCCCAGACGATCAGGGAGACGGCCGAGCAGCTCAGGATTGACGTTGAGACGGCAAAAATCGAGCAGGCCAAACGGATAGAGGCCCAGCGGATCAAGGGCCAGGCGCTCTGGCCGATCGACAGCCTGGGCAACCTGGCATACATCAATTCCGGCGGCGATATCGCGGTGAAAACCGATCTGCCGTTCGCCGACTGCGCGTCGCTGCCGAACGGGGCGGTGTTTATCGACGGCCTGGCGGTGGTTGCCAGGGGCAAGAAGCACGGCCTGCTTACGGCGGACGGCGAAATGGCCGTCGATCCGGCTTACGACGACATCCGGCCGAGTCCGGAGATGATCTGGGCGGTCAAATCGGGCAAGAAGTGGGGCTTCATCGGGCGGGACGGGCAATTCATCCTCGGTCCCAGCCAGGCCGACGCCAGGCCTTTCAGCAACGGCCTTGCCGCCGTCAAGCCGGATAAAAAATGGGGATTCCTCGACAAGACCGGGGCATTCGCCATCGAGCCGCAGTTTGAAGACGCCGGACAGTTCGGCGAGAATCTCGCCCCGGCGTGCACAGGCGGAAACTGGGGATACATCGACCGGACTGGCAAGTTCGCCATCCAGCCGATCTACCGGAAGGTGATGCCGTTCGCGTTCGGGCGAGCCAGGGTCGGCTCGGACAAGGGCCGCACTGACAGGCAGTGGATTTTCATCTCGGAAAACGGCGAGCCGATCAACCAGGAAATCTACGAGGACGCCGGCGATTTCTCCGACGGCATGGCCTGGGTGAAGACGGGCGGGAAATACAGCTATGTCGGAATCGACGGGGCGATGCCCATTCCGGCGCAATACGACAGCGCTGAAAATTTCGCCGAAGAACTCGCGCTGGTCGGGCAGAACAGGTCTGCGGCTTCGGCCTCGGCCCCGGCATCGGGTCCGGCGGGCGGCGGCGGGAAAAAACCTGTCATACACTACATGTTCATCGACAAGTTGGGCCAGACCGTCCTGGACCTGGGCGACAGGCCGGCAGGGGCGGCTTACAGGCCGGCTGGGGCTTTCAAAAACGGATTGTGTTTCGCCCTCGTCGATGTCGGCAAAGAAAAGCACATCGAATTTTTTGACAAAACCGGCCAGGCTAAATTCCGCGCAAAAGGCGAGTCGGCCGTGCCGGGGCCGGATGTCTGGAAGATCGTCGAAAACGCCAGGGATAAAATCTGGTACCTCGTCAACACCGAGGGCAAGGTGGTCTGGAAGACGCCCAGAGCGACGGCGACAGTAACCGTAATGCCGAACGCCGGCTCGCAACCCGCGCCGGGATGAACAAAAGACGACATGGAAATTTCACAAGCCAGGGATTTGGCGATTGACCTGATGGATCGGCACGGCCTGACCGAAGGAGGCTGGCGTTTCAGGTTCATCCGTTCCAGGCGCATTCTCGGCCAGTGCCGCAAGGAGCGGCGGGAGATATGCCTGTCGGTCTTCTTCACGGCCCTCAACGACGAAGGCCGGATCGAGCAGACCATCCTTCACGAGATAGCCCACGCCCTGGCCGGCTGCGAGAACGGCCACGGCCCGGCATGGAAGACCCAGGCCGTCCGGCTGGGCGTCCGGCCGCGATCTGTCGCACGCAACGTCCGGATGCCGCAGGGCAGATACAAAGCGCACTGCCCCAAATGCGGCGACGTTGGTTTCGCGCACCGCCGGCCCAAATATCTCGGCCAGGCCCAATACAAATGCAAAATATGCCGCAGCACCATCACATGGCTGGTCCGCGTCGAAAGCGGGAATGCGTCAGGATGAATGGCGTTCTGACGAAAGGACGACCTTGTTCCTGAGCTGCTTGGCGTGATAGAGCGCCTTGTCGGCGTCGCGGATGAGCCAGTTTGCGTCCAGATGCGCCGGTTCAAGGTCGGCCAGGCCGAAGGAGCCGGTTGCCCGGAAACTTCCGGCGACCTCGAGCTGAAAGACTTCGTCCTCAAGCTGCTTGCGTATCCGCTCGATGCAGACGGCCGCCTTGACGGACGGCGTCTCGGGAAACGCGATGACGAATTCATCGCCGCCGTACCTGCCGACCAGATCGACCCGCCGGATCGAGTTCTGCACGATCTCGACGAACCGCATGAGGACCTTGTCGCCCATGTCGTGCCCGTAGGCGTCGTTGATCGATTTGAATCGGTCGATGTCGCAGATGCAGGCGGAGAACGGCCGCGAGTACCGGATCGCCAGCCGCACGAAAAGCTCCATCTGGTTGAACAGGTGCCGCCTGTTGAACACCCCGGTCATCGAATCGTGGGTCGCCTCGTGTATGAGCTGCTCTTCGAGCTTCTTGCGGTCGGATATGTCCAGGAAGCTGGCGACGATGTATTCCTTGCCTTCCATCGTGAAGCAGGAGCACTTGCGGAGGACCGTGAGATTCTGGGCCAGGACGTTCTGGAACCTGTATTCCTTGCCGGTCTGGGGCTTGTCCTTCTGCGGGCCGGCGCAGTTCCGCACGTGCCCCTTGCAGACGTAATCCTGGCAGCTTCGCCCGAGCAGATGCTTGATGGGCAGGCCTATGATCCTCTCGGCCTCCGGGTTGGCCTGCGTAATCTTCAGACCTTCCTTGTCGATCACCAGCACGCCGGTCGAGACCGTGTCCAGCACGGCCTTGAGACGCATCTGGCTTTCCATGAGGGCGGACTGGGCCCTGTTGCGGTCGCGGGCGTCGCGAAGCGTGATAAGAAACGCGTCCACGCCCTTCCACTTTATCTCCGTCAGGGTCTGGTCCATGGGGCAGATCGTGCCGTCGGCGGCGACGAACTGCTGGAATTCCAGGACCGAGTCCATGAAGACCACTTCATCGTGCGGGGTTTTCTTTTCCTGCGGCGGGGCGGGAAAGAGCGAACTGAAGGGTCTGCCCGCCAGTTCCGCCGGTTCATAGCCCAACAGCCGGCGGGCCGAGGCGTTGGCGTCGATTATATTGCCGTCGTCGGCCCCGACGATCAGGATAACGTCCTGCGTGCCGTCGAAGACGGACTGGAACAGGTCCTGGAACGACAGTCCCAGCGGCGAAGACGGTGTTTCCTCGCCGCCGGGCGGCTTACTGGCCGGCTTGGGCTTGTTCAATGTCCTCTTTGACGGCGCCATTTTTCCCTTGAATCCGGCTCGCCTTCCAATGTTCAAACGACCATCTGCAACAGCATGATACTTGACCTGTCTGCCGATTGGCTATATGTTTCATTATTATACACTCCAACGGCGTCAATTATGGAAAAACTTAAAAATATCGCCTTTTATGCGGGCGTATTGGCGGCACTGCTTTATCCGGCCTCGCCGGCCCGTTCGGCCGAAGAGGAATATGTCGATAATCCCGACTACGCCGGCTGGGCGAAGTTCAAGCCCGGCGATTTCGTCAAGACCCGCGTGGTTACACTTTGGCATGATGCCGGAGATCAGGCCGCTACAACGGAGGAGACCACAAAGCTGGTCTCGGTGGACAAGGACAAAGTGGTTGTGGAGATAACTACGACGAAGACCGTTGACGACAACGTTCAGAAGCAGCCGCCCGTTACACAGACATTTTCCGCGAAGGTCCCAAAGGACTCGCTGCCGGAATTCAAGGATGCCGGCGCGCAGAGCGTCCAGATCGGCACCAAAGACTTCAACTGCACGATCAGGCAGGTCCTGATCAGGACGGGCAAGGACAGGCAGGAGGAGATCGGCAAGGTCTGGATTAGCGACAAAATGCCCGGAGGGGCGGTGAAAGTCGAAGCAATAAACACAAAAAATATTTGCCTCAAGGTGGTCGAAGGCGAAGTCGTAGAGTTCAAGGCATCTGTCTGAAGACCTTGTCATTACCCACATTTTGGCGGTCTTTCAGACCTCGATACAAATGTGCCGCCCCGCCGGGGCTTGTCTTTTTTAAGGAAGTCCGATAGCTATAAACATGCCGTGCCTACAGCACTTGGAGATTTGTTCGCCGATTCGCGTGAGATGTCATTCATGAAGTCAGCCGGCACCGATAGACACAAGGCTGTTTCTCGTTCGCCGAAAAATTTAATGCTCCGTCAGGAGCATAATGTGTATAGTTACGAAGGATCCAAATGGATCAAGCTCCGTAGGAGCGGCATGTTATGGTTTTCCTATAGATGTATTATCTTGTGGAAAATGTGGGTAACGACAAGACCTGAAGATAGCATCGCCGGACAATTCTCGTGTGTCAATCGGGCCGGGAAAGATACAATGCTGCGTCAATGATCTGGAAGATAATCATACTTATGGTCGGGGTGTACGCCGGCTCGACGGCGGTGATAATGATAAAGAAGTGTCACGACGTCCCGCCGGTGCTGCTGTCGGCGTGGCGGCTGCTGCTGGCGGCCGTAGCGCTTAGCCCGCTGTTTTTCCGCGACCTGCGGCGGCATCGCGGCGGTTTCGGACGGCAGCATCTGGTCCGTACGATCCTGCCGGCCCTGGGGCTGGGGATTCACTTTATCTTCTGGAACATGGGCGCGCGCATGACGCCGGCGGCCAACGCCAGCCTGATCGTCAACATGGTGCCGGTCGCCATGCCTTTCCTGCTCTTTCTGATGATACGCGAGAAGCTTAATCGCTGGGAATTGGCAGGCACCGGAGTGTCGATGATCGGCATGGCCCTGCTGGGCGCGGCGGACTTCCGGATCAGCGAGATGTCATTCCATGGCGACCTGCTGTGTTTCCTCTCCATGCTGTTCCTGGCCTACTACATGGCCCTGGGCAGAAAGAACCGCGATTTTCCGTCCATCTGGCTGTATGTGGTGCCGCTGTACGCGATGGGCGGACTGGTCTGCCTTGCTGGTGCGGCGATTCTGGAAAATCCGGTCCAATCGTTTTACAAAATGAACGGCATGGACCTGCTGATGATCCTGGGCCTGGTCCTTGTGCCGACCGTCATCGGGCACTCGGTCATAAACCTGTCGATGCGATATATGCGCGGCCAGGTGGTCAGCATCTCGTGCCTGTCGCAGTTCGTCTTCGGCGGGATAATGGGATATTACTGGCTGGGCGAAAAGCTCGACTGGCTTTTCGTGCCGATCAGCGCGATCCTTGTCGCCGGGGCGGTCATAGCGTTGTGGGCGACGCCGGCGGAGGACCTGCCGCTGGAACCGGACGAGATCGGCCGGGCCGATTCACCGGGCCGGATTGAGGAGAAGTCCGTAAAATGAGCCGGACCGGAAAAACCCTGATGGACATGTACGCGGCGATGCGGGAGCGGTTCGCCCATCAGCGCTGGTGGCCGGGCGAGACGCAGCTTGAAATCTGCGTCGGGGCGATTCTGACCCAGAACACCAACTGGACGAACGTGGAAAAGGCCATCGCCAACCTCAAGGCCGCCGGCCGGCTGAGTCTGCCGGCGTTGGCGAAGATCGGCCACGACGAACTGGCCGGCCTGATCCGCCCGGCGGGTTATTTTAACGTCAAGGCGAAGCGGCTGAAGAATTTTATCACACACGTCTGGCGGCAGGTGGGGGACGATCTGCCGGCCTTTCTGGACAGATCGGCGGGTGAGCTTCGCGAGGAACTGTTGGGCATAAACGGCGTCGGCAGGGAGACGGCCGACAGCATCGTACTTTACGCCGCCGGCAAGCTCAGCTTCGTCGTCGACGCATACACCGCCCGCATAATGCTGCGGCACGGGCTGCTCTGCCCGGAGGACGATTACGAGGCCATCAAGGAATTCTTTGAGTCGAACCTCGCCGACGACCTGGACCTCTGGAACGACTATCACGCCCAGCTTGTGGCGGTGGGCAAGAATTATTGCAAGCCCCGCCCGGCCTGCGATGGCTGCCCCCTGGAAAAATTCCCGCACGACATTCGGGCGGGATTGATGGATTGAAGGTGTTTCATTAAAAAAGCCTCATGCGCCAGCATGGGGGCATTTGTAATTTTTAATGATAATGAAAAATTGTTTCTCATCCAGAAAACTGTGATTGTTCAGATGTTGCAGCGGATCCGGAGTTCTTTGAATATTCAGGGCCGCCATGTTCAAGGCCCGCAGGGCCGACAGATAGTAGCCACGGGTGCAGCGAGTCCGCCGCATGGCGGACGTAGCGGAACCCGGGGTCTGGTGTCATTTGCCATGTTCCAAACTCCCGATCGTGCCACGGCAGATGAAATTGGATCACGGAACGATCCGTCCGACGATTTTCAGCGAGGCATTTGGAGTTCATGGAGGAAGACAACACCCATCCGGGTGTTTTTCCCACAGTTGACTTATCCGGCTAAACTTTCGATGCCGCTAAAAGAATGCTGGACGAGGGTGTTGTTTTCCCACAAAGCAGATAATTATCCTGATCCAGAATCATTGGCCGGGGCGGTCCAAAAATTATGCCGTTTCTGCCGTGGCGGGACCGAAAATCCTGGAACCGTATTGAATGACCGCTTTCCCCGGGTTCCGCTTCGTCCGCCATGCGGCAGACTCGCTTCACCCGGGGCTACTATCTGTCGGCCCTGCGGGCCTCAATTTTGGCGTCACTGAATTCGCAAGGCATTTTTGATCTTCTGAAAATTCGCGTAGCGAAGCCGGACGTCTACATCACAAAAGAAAAGATATGATCGTTTACTTTATAGTTAATTGTTCTGAGCGGGGCTTTACAAAAGCCGCCGGGTTCGCATATTGTCGTATCCGTGAGAAAAGGCAAACTGTCACTGGCGATAATCGGCCCGGGCCGGGTCGGCACGGCGATAGGCGTGCTGGCGGCGCGGGCGGGTCTGAAGGTCGCCGCCGTCGGGGGGCGGACGGCCGTAGCGGCCAGGGCGTCGGCGAGGGCCGTCGGGCACGGCTGCAAGGCGGTAGACGCCGAGACCGCGGCCGGGATGGCCGATCTGGTGCTGCTTACCGTAAACGACGACGCAATCGAACCGCTGTGCAAGCACTTGGCCGGGACCATGGCTTTCAGGACCGGCGCGATTGTCGCCCACTGTAGCGGCCTGCATGGCTCTAATATCCTGAATGAGGCAAAAAAAAACTGTTCCTGCCACATCGGCTCGATTCATCCGTTCGGGACCTTTCCGACGGTGAAGGCCGCCATCGCCCGGTTGGCGGGGGCGTACTGTTTTATCGAGGGCGACTCACCGGCGATGAAGGCCTTCAGGATTTTGGCCGCCGCGCTGCGATGCAAAATTGTGAAGCTGCCGGCGGCCGACAAGACGCTCTACCATGCCTCGGCGGTGCTGGCGTGCAATTACCTTGCGGCCCTGCTGGACGCCTCGATCCTGCTGGCCCGCAAGGCCGGCGTGAAGCGGCAAGTCGCGCACGCCGCGCTGGGGCCGCTCGTCCGGGCCAGCGTCGATAACGTCCTTTCGATAGGTCCGGCCAGCGCGCTGACCGGGCCTATCGCCCGGGGCGACGCGGGAACCGTGGCCCGGCACGTCCGGGCCATCCGGAAAAATGCGAAAGGCCTTGAAAAGCTCTATGCGGTTTTGGGACAATGGACGGTTAAGTTAGCTCTGCGCAAGGGGACGCTCGCCAGGGCCGCCGCCGCAAAAATTGCAAAGCTGCTGTTGTGAAGTAGCACGGGCGTCTCGCCCGTGAGTGTCAGGGGCTCACTTGCCCCTGAAAAGTCAGGAAAACAGCAGAAGCCACGGCCGGGACGGCCGTGATGCTCATGGGCAAGATGCCCATGCTACTTTCTGCACAGGGGTTATACAAAAGGAGCGAGCAATGGCAGGCATCGGGAAGTTTTTTGGGATCGCTTGCGCCGCATCGGTTGTTCTGGCCGCATGTCTGATTCTGCCGGCCCAGCAGGAAGGCAATCAGCAGCCGCAGGTCCAGCCGGTTCAGCCTCAGCCGCAGCAACGGCACTCGCCGGCGGCGGTCTTCCAGGACGAAAAAGGCAAACCCCAGGAACTGGGCATCAGCAAAGTCGATCTGGACGTGCGAGTCTGCGCCATGATGTCGCGGACGACCATGACGATGACCATATCCAACCCGCATGAGCGCGCTCTTGCGGCGGATTTCTATTTTCCGCTGCCGCAGGGCGTATCGATCAGCGGCTACGGCTTGGACGTGCAGGGCAAGATGGTTGACGGCGTGGCGGTGCGGAAGGAAAAGGCCCGCCAGACCTTCGAGGAAGAGATGCGGCGGGGCGTCGATCCCGGCATAGTCGAGTATGTGGCGGGGAATTGCTTCAAGACGCGAGTATTCCCCGTGCCGGCCCACGGCAGCAGGACCGTCATGGTCCGCTACGTCCAGCCGCTTCAGCCGGGCAAGGACGGCCCGGCCTACCGCCTGCCGCTTGAGTTCAAGGACAAACTCGAACAGTTCAACGTCGCCATCGAGACGGTCGGCGCGAAGGATCGGCCGCTAATCGATTTTAACGCCGGCAAGTTCATGGCTGGTGCGGAGGTAAAACAGGACTCCGCCGGCTGGACGATCAAACTTTCAACCAAGGACCAGGCCGCCGCGGGCGAACTGGTCGCAGCGTTCCCGGGGCTCGACGGACCGCAGACGCTGGTTGAAAAGGCATCCGACGGCGATTTTTATTTCTGCGTGATGGACAAGCCCAGTATTTCAAAAATTACAGCAGTCAGAACCACCTTCAATCGCGTCACGATCTTCTGGGATGCCAGCAATTCCCGCGGCAAGGGAGATCACAAAAAGGAATTTGAACTGCTCAAGTCGTTTTTTGTCAAGGCATCCGGCGGCCAGGATATCAAGGTCGCAGTCGTATCGTTCCGCGACACGGTCGATTCTGCCGTCGAATTTACGGTCAAGGGCGGCGATGCGTCGGCGATTATCGAGCACTTGAAGGCGGTCCGCTGCGACGGCGGAACGCAGTTGGGGCTTTTGTCTCCAACGGCCGGGTTGAAGACAAAGATGCCGACGCCCCAGAATCCCGATGCCGGCGCCGTCGCGGCGCCCGACTGCTATTTCCTCTTTACCGATGGGATAAACACTATCGGCAGCGACGAGCCGGCCGACTTCGACAGGCCGGTCCACGTCTTTACAGACGATACGGTCTCGAATTATCCGTTTCTCACCCGATTGGCGGAAAAGAGCGGCGGGCGGTTTTTCAACCTGTCTTCGACAGACAAGGATATCGTTGGCCAACTGACCAACCCGCGGCCGGGGCCGGCCTTCCGCGAGATAACAGGCGACGCCGATAAACTTGCCGATGTCCTGCCCGGCAGGAGCGTCCGGCTCGAGGGCGGTTCGTTCGTAATGGTCGGCAAACTCCGGGCCGATAAGGCGGCGATCGCGCTGAAGTACCGGCTGGCGGAACCCGCAAACAAGGAATACCCGCTTGCCAAAGAATCCGCCGTCAAGGGCGAGATGCTGCGAGAGCTATGGGCGCAGACGAAACTGGCTGAACTGATGGTCCAGCCGGAACGCAACGAGGGCGACATAACCGCGCTGGGGCTGAAGCACGGCCTGGTTACGCCCTTCACCTCGCTGATCGTCCTGGAGTCGCTCGACCAGTATCTGCGGCATCGCATCGCCCCGCCGGTGAGCCTGAAAGAAATGCGGGATGAATACGAAAAACAGATGGACACCCTCGCCGCTCAGGAAAAGCAGCAGAAAAAAACCAAGTTGGATCGCGTCCTGGCGATGTGGGACCAGCGGGTCAAGTGGTGGGAAACAAAATTCGACTATCCCAAAGATTTCAAGATCGCGCAGACCGCGACTCGCCCGGGCGATCCAGCAGGATTAAATGGCGGTGGTGGTGGTGGTGGCGAACATGCAGATAGACCAGGCGGCATCATAACACCTAGACCAGCCGCGTCATCACCAGATTATGACGGAGTTGTCGCTGCGTTAGATGATATGATAATGAGAGGGCAAGTAAGGGCTGCCGAAAATACGGCTTTAAGGAGGGAAAATTTACGTTTTTATACTAAGGCACTCTAACAAAACCTAGTTTTTGAGCAATGGTTTGGCCGATAAATATTCTGTGTCAGGGAGGACACAACTATGGCCAAACCGCTGCTTACGGACGAATTATGGCGACGCATCCAACCACTTTTGCCGCCGGA
>JACRIL010000249.1 GCA_016235825.1 Planctomycetota bacterium | reverse complement strand
AGGGTGGGGTTGAACAGAAGTATTTGAGTTCGATCCATCGATGTCGTAGCCCATCGTCTCATGCTGTTCTCCTTGACGGGCACGATTATACCATGCCTGTCAAGATGGCAATTCGCGTGCCAACTAAATCGACAAGCCCGGGATGGCGGGGGTTTTTTTGCTGGCCGGCCCGTATCAGTTATGGATGCGGGCCGGTTTGAATGTATTAATCAACCCAGAATGGCCTTGAGGTCTTCCCGCGGTGTGGAGACCGGGGCGACGTTGAATTTTTCGACCAGGACCTTGAGGATGGCCGGCGTAACGAAGGCAGGCAGGCTCGGCCCCAGACGCATGTTGCGTATTCCCAGGCTCAGCAGCGTCAGCAGGATGACGACGGCCTTCTGCTCGTACCAGCTCAGGATAATCGAGAGCGGCAGATCGTTGACGCCGCACTTGAACGCGCCGGCCAGGGCCAGGGCGATCTGGACAGCCGAGTACGCGTCGTTGCACTGGCCGATATCGAGCAGACGCGGTATGCCGCCGATGTCGCCGAAGTCCAGCGTGTTGAAGCGGTACTTTCCGCAGGCCAGCGTCAGGATGACGCAGTCATCGGGGACGGCCTGGGCCAGTTCGGTGTAGTAGTTTCGGCCGGGCTTTGCCCCGTCGCAGCCGCCGATGAGGAAGAACCTGCGAATCTTGCCGGCCTTGACGGCCTCTATGACCTTGTCGGCCACGCCGAGCACGGCGTTGCGGCCGAAGCCGACCAGGATGGTCTTTTCCGGCTCGGTCTTGGCGAAACCCGGGGCCTCCAGCGCGGCCTTGATTACCGGCCCGAAATCCTTGTTCGTAACGTGCGTTACGT
The DNA here is from genome assembly GCA_016235825.1 of Planctomycetota bacterium. Lineage (GTDB taxonomy): Bacteria > Planctomycetota > Phycisphaerae > SM23-33 > SM23-33 > JACRIL01. The sequence goes on along the minus strand of JACRIL010000249.1, from coordinate 15,167 downwards.
TCGGCCAGGCGACCAGCCCGGTCGTGAAAATCCTGCCCTTGTAGGTGTCGCGCGGGCGCTGGATGCAGTTGGTCGTCATCAGGATCGCGCCGGGGAAGTCGTCGAACTCCTTCTGCTGGTTCTGCCAGGCCGTTCCGTAATTGCCCGCGAGGTGCTTGTATTTTTTCAGGCCCGGATAGCCGTGGCAGGGGAGCATCTCGCCGTGCGTGTAAACATTGATGCCCTTGCCCTCGGTCTGCTTGAGCAGTTCTTCGAGGTCCTTGAGGTCGTGTCCGCTGACGGCGATGGCCTTGCCGGCGACCGGCGTGATGCGGACCGGCGTGGGAACCGGATGGCCGTATGTGCCGGTGTTGGCGGCGTCGAGCAGTTCCATCACCTTGAGGTTCACCTGCCCGCACCGCAGGTTGTAATCCAGCAGTGCGGCGATGTCGGTGGGATTGCCGGCCAGGAAATCCAGCGCCTCGTGGAAGAACGCGTAGACCGCGTCGTCTTCCTTGCCGAGGATTTGGGCGTGCTCGACGTAGGCGGCCATGCCTTTGAGGCCGTAGGCCAGAAGCTCCTGCAGACCGGTGATGTCTTCGCCGAGCGAGTCTTTGCGTATGGGGATTCCGGTCTGGACGCCCTGCGCGACCAGGGCTTCGATATTGGTCTCGATCTTCAGTTCGGCCGGGCCGGTGAGCTTGTCCGGCTTTTTGCCGGCCTTGGCGGCGGCTGATTCGTACAGGCCTCGGGCCTTGTCGCAAATCTGGGCCGCCTTTGTAATCATGCCCACAATCCGCTGGGCGTCGAAATTCACGTTCGTTACGGTAGTTACCAGGGCCTCGATCACGAACACGTCGATCTGCCGGTCCTTTGCGCCCAGTTTTCGCGCCCTGTGGGCGTACTGTGCGACGCCCTTTGTGGCATGGACAAGAAGGTCCTGAAGCGTCGAGGTCCTGGCGTCCTTGCCGCAAACGCCCTGGGACGTAACGCAGCCGGTGCCTTTGCCTGTCTGTTCGCATTGATAGCAAAACATGGTTGCCATTTTACTGCTCCTTTCTTTTCTCTTTAACGATTCTGAATTCTGAGTATATGCCCGTCAATGGCGATTGTAACGTCGATGACCGGAATTTTTTTACCCGACGCGGCGACCGCCTGCTCGACCGCCCGGACGATCCCGCTGCAGCAGGGGACCTCCATATGGGCGACGGTTACGGATGCGACGCTGTTGGCGGCGAATATCCGGGTCAGCTTGTCGGCGTGTTCCCCGGCATCGTCGAGTTTGGGGCAGGCGATGGCGAGTTTTTTGCCGGCCAGCAACTGCTCGTGAAAGGCGGGCAAAGCAAAGGCCACGCAGTCGGCGGCGACCAGCACGTCGGCATCCTGCCATATCTCGCCTTGCTCGGGCAGCAGGGCGAGCTGGACGGGGAAATTCTCCAGCCGCGACTGCCCGATGTCGGCTGGTGCATCGGCCGGCGTTTTCGCCGTCCCGGCGGCAGGTTTCAACTGCCTCATGGCCGAACCGGGGCAGCCGCACGGCAGGGGCTTGTCGCCCGGGCGGGCATGGGGCATTTTAACCGGGGCGGCCTTTGCGGCCGCATGATGCACGGCTTCGGCGTCGAAGGCCTCGGCCGACCGCCGCTCGATGGTGATCGCGTCTTTGGGGCAGGTCCCCAGACAGGCGCCCAACCCGTCGCAGAGGTTGTCGGCCGCCAGATACGCCTTGCCGTCTATGATCCGGATAGCGCCTTCGGCGCACTTTGGCACGCACAGCCCGCAGCCGTTGCACTTGTCCGGGTCGATCCTGACTATCTCGCGTTCTTTCATTGTCGCATTCATGTTTTCACGCCTTTCGTCCCTTCGCCGGACTGTGCCGGCATCTGCCGTATCGCATCTTTCAGGACATTATCCCGATTCCCCGCCGCCTGTGCCTTGACTTAGGTCAATTCCAGAAAATATTTTTCAGCCGCCCCGCCCTTTAAAATCTGAAATTTCAAATCTCAAATCCCGGCCGGAGGCGGATGGGCCGCAAATCGGCATGTCTTAAACCTTCCTGATTTGCTGTTTTTTACCGCCCGCAGTGGCCGAATTTGAATATAATCTCCCGTAAACCAGCCTATCGGAGAAGACGGCCATGAAAATCGCGATCAGCGTGTTGACGGCAACAGTTGCGGCAATTGTCTGTGCGGCGCCCTTGTCGGCCCAGGACAGCCAGCCGAAAACGACGAAATTGAAGAACGAGCCCAGGGCGATGGCGGCTATGCTGCAGAGTCCGAACGCGAAATTCAGGGAGGACGCCGCCCGACAGATGGCAAAGATCGTGGCGGACGTAACGGCCCAGGGGCCTGAGGCGGTCGCCGAGTTCCAGGGCTGCCTGCGCGAGGCGCTGAAGGATCCTGAAAAGGGCGTCCGCGAGGCCGCCGCGCAGGCGCTGGGGGCGTTCGGCCCGGCCGCCAGGGACGCAGTGGCTGACCTGACCGCCGCCACAAAAGATGTCGAAAAACTGGTCCGCTGGCAGGCGATTTATGCGCTGGGGCGGATAGGCCCGGACGCCAGGGACGCCGTGGCCACATTGGTCGAGGGTATCAAGGACAGCGATATATGCTTCGGCTGCATCGCCGCGATCGGGATGATCGGCCCGGACGCCAAGTCGGCCGCGCCTGCCCTGGCCGGCTGCCTGGAAAACAAAGACCCGCTCATCCGGGCCGCGGCGGCTGAATCGCTGGGCAAAATAGGCCCCGACGCCAAGGATGCCGTGCCGGCCCTGGCCTTCGCGCTGAAAGACCCGCGAACCGAGGTTATCCTTCAGGCCGTCATCGCCCTGGGCAGGATCGGCCCGGATTCCAAACCCGCGATGGCCGGCCTAAGCCTGGCGCTGCGGCACAACGACAAGGACATCCGCCTCGCCGCCGCACAGGCGATGGAAAAACTCGGCAAGATCGCCGCAAGCGCCGTGGCCGACCTGGGCGACACGCTGTTCGACAAGGAGCCGACCGTCCGCCAGGCGGCGCTGGCCGCACTGATGACCATGCCCGGCGAGGCAAAGCAGGTGATAAAACAGGTCAAGCGGATGGCAGAGACGGATTCCAGGCCCGAACTCAAGAAGCTCGCCGAGCAGGCCGCCGCCGCCATCGAAAAGGCCGCACCGCCCGCCCCCGCCCCGGCGGGCAACTGACGGCTGTTTCATAAAATCGGCATCTGACTTGTCAATGCGTCAGATGTCTGAATCTGACATGTGAAACCTGTTGAAAATTCGCCAAAAAGCCTTGCAAGGTTTGATCCAAACGGTATACTTCGCGGTTCTTTACGGCCTGTTCGGCGCGTTTTAAGGTCGCCCGGTGGCGATGTTCGCGCGGGCCGGTCAGATGGAGAGCAGATACGTGGCTTTAAAGCTAAGACTCAAAAAATTCGGCCGGAAGCACAAGAACTGTTTCCGGCTCAACGCGATGGACGGTCGCAGTCCGCGCGACGGGCGAGTGGTCGAGGAGCTCGGCTGGTACGATCCGATGGCGAAAAAGGCGGAGAACCAGGCGTCGCTGAACCGCGAGCGGATCGAATACTGGCTCAAGCATGGCGCCCAGCCGTCCGAGACGGTCAGGCAACTGCTGAAGCGCAACGGCATAGCCGTCTCGGGCAAGTAGCCCCGGCGGCAAAACCGCCCGCGAAGGCCCGTCTGTGGCGATGCGGATTGACATCCTGACGCTTTTCCGCGAGATGTTCGACGGCTTCCTGTCGGCCAGCATCGTCGGCAGGGCCATACGCAGGGGCCTGGTCGAAGTCCACCGGACGGACATCCGGAGTTTCGCCACGGATAATTACGGCAGCGTGGACGATTCGCCTTTCGGAGGCGGGGTCGGCATGGTGATGATGTGCCAGCCGATTTTCGACGCGGTCGAGCATATTCGCAAGCAGTCGCCCGAGCCGGGCAGGTTGGTGATGCTTACGCCGCATGGCCGGCCTTTCGACCAGGAAACGGCAAAGCGGCTTGCCGCCGGGCCGAGATTGATCCTGCTGGCCGGGCATTACGAAGGCTTCGACGAACGGATTCGCAGCCTGGCCGATGAGGAAGTGAGCGTCGGCGATTTTGTGCTTTCGGGCGGAGAAGTGGCCGCGATGGCTGTCATCGACGCGGTCGTGCGCCTGCTGCCCGGGGCGCTGGGCAAGGATGAATCGGTGCTGGAAGAGTCGTTCAGCGGCGGGTTGCTGGAATATCCGCAATACACCCGGCCGCGGGAATATAAGGGCATGGTTGTGCCCGACGTGCTGCTTGGCGGCGATCACGCGAAGATCGCCCGATGGCGGCTGGAACAGGCCAGACTGCGAACGCAGCAGCGCAGGGGCGACCTGTGGGAAAAATATAAAAGGAACAATCCGCAAGCCGACGACGAGCAGTCGCAGGAGTGAAACATGAGTCAGCAACTGATAGACAAGGTCAACGCCAGGTACATGCGCAAGGACAATCCCGATTTCACGATCGGCGACACGGTTGACGTTTCCGTGCGGATCATCGAGGGCGACAAGGAACGCACGCAGGTCTTCAGCGGCGTGGTGATGGGCAGACGCGGCTCGGGCATGTCCGAGATGTTCACGGTCAGGCGGATCGTCAACAACGAGGGCGTGGAGCGGACGTTCCCGCTGCACAGTCCGAAGGTTTCGGGCATAAACGTTACTCGAGGCGGCAAGGTCCGCCGGGCAAAACTGTATTACCTCCGCAAGCGGGTAGGCAAGAGCACGCGGCTCAAGGATACGGAACGTCATGTTTCAGGCGTTGAGCAGCCGGCCGCCCGACCCGCGGCGGCAGTGCAATCCGGACAGACAGGGCAAAAGGCCTGACGCATGTGGCCGTTCGGGCCCGGCGGCAGGAAATCCGATCCGTCTGCCCTCGGCAGGCGGGGTGAACGTCTGGCCATGAAATTCCTCAAAAGCCTCGGACTTAAAATTCTCGTCCGCAACTATTCCTGCCGCGCCGGAGAGATCGACATCATCGCTCTGGATGAATCCACGAAAAAATCAATGGGCTGGCCGACTATCGTTTTCGTGGAAGTAAAGACCCGCAAGTCGGACCTTGTAGTCGGGCCGGAATCTGCCGTCGATTCCCGCAAACGGAGAAAGATCGAGAAGGTCGCGGCTCATTATCTGTCGAGCCGGGACGCCGACGAATACGCCTGGCGATTCGACGTGATCGCGGTCGTCATCCCGCCTGACGGCGGAAAACCGCAAATCACCCACCTGAGCGACGCTTTCTGAAACAAGTCGTTCTGCTCGCGGCAACAGCGTTTCATGGGACAAGATTAAATTATGTCAATATCCCGCAGAATGTGGTAAAATCGCCTCTTGCATCCTGACAAACACGCATCGACATTGATGACGGCTCCGGACCGGAAAATCGCATTTGCCGGGCCGGAAAGAGGAAATCCTTTTCGAAAGGGTTTTTCCGTGAAGACGACATATTTGGCTCCCGCACTGTTCGCGCTTCTGGCTGCCGGCAGCGCATGGGGACAGGAACTGGAACTCAGGGACAAGGTCAGTCTGGAAGAAAAGGCCAATGCGGGCGCCTGCTTCACGCCTGACGGCAAGAAAATCCTGCTGGCCAATACCGACAACGACAAAGAATCCATCAGCTACAGACTCATCGGCATCGACGGCAAAGACAAGAAACAGGTTTACAAGTTCAACCTGGGACAGCTCAAACAATACAGGCCGCAGGAAGCTTATAACATGTTTAACAACCGCCAGGAAATTTTCTCCGCCGACGGCAGTTTATTTCTCACCTGTCCCGACCTGGACAAAGATGAAAACGCGAGGTTTTTGTGGGTGGGAATCCCGGTCGTATCCAGCGGAATGGATGGAAAGACTACTCTTGTTCGCCGGCCCGATCAGGCGCAGCAGAGCGCACCCAATTACCTGGGCGGCATGCTGATAATCAACGGGGTCTTCGGGAAGGAAGACGAGGTTTACTATGCCATATTAGACCGCGCAACGCAAAATGAGAACGGCCTTACCGGTTCCAGCAAGATAATGAAGTTCGACATGAAGACAGAGAAGGCCAAAACCCTTGCCAACATGGATGTGGTTGTCGGCCCGATTATCTTCATATCCCCGGATCGTTCGAGGCTGGCCGGCATAGTGTTTCAGATGGAAAGGGATAACGTCAACAACTACAGGCAAGCCATAAAATTGTGGGCTTACGACATACCGTCGGGAAAAATTTCATATTCCATGCCGATAAGCGAGAATATGAACAACACAATGCCGGCTATTGCCTGGTCGCAGGATAATTCGACCATTTATGCGGTGATGACCGGCAGGGGCGTCCAGGGCAGTCTCAAGGTTTTCCGGCCGTTCCTGGCACCGCAAAAACCCGATGAAGAGGAAGCAAAAAAGCTGAAGGCACTTGCCGTACAACTGGGCGACGAGGATTATCAACAGCGAGACGCGGCCAGCGCTCAACTTCAGGCGGCCGGATCAAAGGCCGCCGACATCCTCGATGCGGCCGTAAAGTCGCCGGACCCCGAGATCGCCATGCGGGCCAAAAAACTCGTGGCCGAACTGACCGGGAAAGTAATTTCTATTCTGGAGCGGCGGACAATCGAATCGTTCATCGAGGTGGCGCCGGGATTTCTTTGCGTCAAAAACGCCAATTCCAGCTCGATGACTATTGTCGAGGTCGCGACGAAAAAGAGTAAAACCATACTGGGCGAGGAAAAGCTCGTGCTGATCGACAAAAATGGCGACTTGGGCCTTTTCAGGGATTTGAAAGATCAGAGCCTCTGGACGGCGAAGATCGTTTTTACCGCCGCCGAGTCCCAGCCGGCGACGCAGTCATCCTCCAATCCGGCCGCGAGCAACAATTAGGGACTCTCAGGAGCCGCGGGTGATTATCAGGGTATTGTTCTGCCCGCCGAAGCCGAAATTATTCGACATGCATGTTTCGACACGGGCTTTGCGCGCCGCGTTGGGAATATAATCGAGATCGCACCCCGGATCCGGAGTAGACAGGTTGGTTGTCGGCGGCAGTATCTGGTCTCTGATGGCAAGTATGCAGGTGATCAGTTCGGTTGCGCCGGCGGCGGCGATCAGGTGCCCGCACATGCTCTTGATGCTGGACATGGGAACCTTTTTGGCCAGGTCGCCGAAGACGGCCTTGACCGCCCGGGTCTCGACCTGGTCGTTCTGCTTGGTGCCGGTGCCGTGGGCCGAGATGTAATGAATGTCTGCCGGCGAAACTTTCGCGTCGGCCAGGGCCAAACGCATCGAGGTTGCTGCCCCGTCGCCCTCGGGGTCCTGGTCGGTGATCCTGAACGCGTCGGCCGACGCGCCGTAGCCGATTATCTCAGCCAGTATTTTCGCGCCCCTCTTGCGGGCATGCTCGTATTCCTCAAGGATCAGGACGCTTGCGCCCTCGCCGAGCACGAAACCGTCGCGGGTCAGGTCGAAGGGTCTGCTGGCCGACTGATATTCGTCATTGCGCTGCGAAAGCGCCGTCAGGCGGTTGAACCCCATCACGCCGAACAGGTGAATCATGCTGTGGGCGCCGCCGGAGATGACGGCCTCGACGTCGTTCTCGCGAATCAGCATGGCGGCCTCGCCTATCGCCTGCGTGCTTGCGGCGCAGGCGGTCAGGACGTTGATGGCCGGCCCGCGGGCGCCGTATTCGGCTGCAAGGTGCGCCACCACCATGTTCGATTCCTGCTCGACCTCGCGAAAAACGTTCAGGAGCTTGTAGCCCAGTTCGGCCCATTTGGCCGTGTCGCACCGCCCGTCTTTCCAGGCGTGCGCGAGCATGTAGGTGAAATTTATGTCGTCAAGGCTGCCCTCGCCGCTGCCGAGATAAACGCCCAGTCTCGTCGGGTCCAGCCTGTCGAAGCGGTCCAGCCCCGACTGAAGCCACGCCTGTCTTGCCGCCCCCAGCGCGAACTTGCAGTGCCTGCCCGCGTGAGCGTGTCTGGCGGCATTGGGAACTTGTGCCGCAAGGTCATATCCTTTCACCTGGGCCGCGAACGTGGTCGGATACGTGCTGGCGTCGAACAGTTCGTTTTTGCTGATGGCGCTCCTGCCGGCCAGCATTGCATGCCAAGTCGTCTCGACGTCGTGGCCGAGAGGATTGACCGTGCCCATTCCCGTTATGACGACTCTTCTTCTCATGGAACTTTCTTGAACACGCAGGCGCCGCTCTGTCCGCCGACCGTGAATGACGCGCAGACTGCGCAGCGGATATCCGCCTGCCTCGTTTTGCCCGACAGATTGAGTCCGCAGTCGTCGGCCGGTTTTTCAAAATTGGCCGTCGGCGGGACGACGCCGTCTTTCATGGCCATCAAGGCTGCGGCCATCCCGACCCCGCATGAGCCGGCAAAAAGGGAGCCTATGGCGCCGGTGAGCGCCACGGCGGGAATTTTTCCCGCGCTGCCGCCGAGCGCCTCGAACCACTGCGCCGACTCGGCCGCGTCCTCGCCGGGCACGCCGGTTCCGTGCGCCACTATCAGATCGACGTCCTCGGGGCCGACGCCGGCGTTTCGCATCGCGTTTTTCACCGCCTGGCCGAGGCCGCCCGCGTTGGGCTTGAGCACGTCGATGCCGGCCGGATCGCACGATCCGCCGTGGCCGGCCATCTCGGCGTATATCTTCGCGCCTCGCCCGGCGGCAGGTTTCATTTCCTCGATTATCAGCACGCCGCCGCCCTCGCCTATGACCGTGCCGGCGTGTCGGCGATCGAAAGGCCGGCAGGCGTTGGCGGGATCGGCGTCGCCGGTGATGCACAGCCGGCCGAGCATCGACTGGCGGACCATGCCCATCGGGTTGAGCTTGCTCTCGGCCCCGCCGGCCGCCGCGGCGTCGGCCATGTCGCGGGTGATGTACCGCCCCGCCTCGCCGACCGCCAGCGGCGCAGACGCGTCGCCGCAGGTGATGCAGTTGCTGGGGCCCTCGCAGCCGTGAATTATCGTAACATGGCACGAGAGCATGTTCGGCAGATATTTCAGCAGCCAAAGCGGCGTCAGATTGTTCATGCCGCTTTTGCCCCAGATTTTCATGTCGAATTCGCCGTCGGTCAGCGACGTGTTGATCGCGGCGCCCAGTTCGTTGAGGTCCGAACAGATCAGCCCGGCCCCGATGTTGCATCCCAGCCGCTTTGGCCTGATTTGCATCTTCTGCTCGTCGGTCGAGCGGGTCGCCAGCCCGCTGTCCCGAAACGCCATCTCCGCCGTCGCCACGGCGATCTCGATGTCGCGGGCCATCACCTTGACGGCCTTGCGGTAGTCCTTCGGAACGTAGTCGCGGGCGGAAAAATCGCTGAGCTGGGCGGCGATGCGGCATGGAAAACCGCTCGCGTCGAATTGCGTGATCGGGCCGACAGATTTCGCCCCGCCGAGCAAGGCCTTCCAGAATGTCTCAATCCCGATTCCGATCGGCGAGACCACCCCGATCCCCGTGACGGCCACACGGCGATCAGACATCTGATCTCTCCAGGAACGGCTCGACCATCCGCTGGAACGAGCCGGTGAAGACGAAATTTTCCTTCGGGAACTCCAGCCCCTGCATATTCTGATCGACGTGGCTGAACATCAGATCGACCTGGCCTATTACCTGGCCGTTCCTGTAGATCGTGCCCGTCGTGCTTGCGGCCTCCGGCGAGATGTTCTCCATGACGGCTTCATATTTCAACTGGTCGCCCGGAACAACCAGGTCGTTTATCTCGGCCTTGACGATCTTGGCCAGAACGACCTTCTCCTGAAAATTCCTTGCCTGGCCGACGAGAATCCCGGCGGTCTGTGCCATGCCCTCGATCATCAGGCAGGTCGGCATGACCGGGTAAGCCTCCCAGTGATCGTGCAGGTGTTCCTCGGCCAGCGAGACGTTCTTGACGGCCACGGCCCGCTTGCCGGATTGAAACTCCACGAAACGATCTATCCATATCCAACGCATCAGACGTGTCTTTCGGGGCTGTCGCGGCCCGGCCGGAGCGGACAACGGATGATTCGCCCGCTGCTTCCATCAGGCCGGCCGACCGGGGCGAACGTCAGCCTTTAACCTTGTTTCTGACGTAATTGACGATCGTCTGGACCTTGAACTGCTCGGCCAGCTTGCTGACGCTGGGGTCCTTCTCGAATTCCGTCAGATCGGCGTGAACCATGCGTTCCTTCAGGGTCTTGAGCCCGGCCGGCGTGAGCCTGCCGTCCTGGACGTACTCCGGATTGTTCAGGACGTTGTCCGGAAAAAGCTCGCCGCGGGGAATCTTGATGTTGAAGGCCTTCTCGAGCCTGAAGACTATGTCCAGAAAGTCGATGGATTCGGCGCCCAGATCGCCCGTCAGGGTGGCGTTGGGCTTGACTTCCTCTTCGTCCACGCTCAGTGCCTCTACCAGCGTCTCTTTGACCTTCCCGAAAATTTCCTGTTCACTCATCGCCATACGGCTGTCTCTCCTGCTGTTAGCATGTTTGTCCGCGCGTCAACAGACCGCCATTTCAATCGCATCCCTGCGTCGGCAGGGCAATAATGTATAGGATTTTTCCCTCCGGAAGTCAACGGCGGTAGGCGAATATATTTGCCGCCTTCGGCCGTCAGGCCTTGCCCGCCGCGGCGAGCGCCTCGGGCCCGCCGACCAGCCTGAACCGGTCGCGCAACTGCTTGGTTATATCCTGGTCGGACTGGCGAAGGCGCGGATTCGCGTCGCCGAGGTTGCGGCACCGCAGTTCCAGCCTGCCCGAGACCGTCTGGCGGTCGCCGATGTACGCGGCGCCCTTGAACTTTGCGATCTCCGGGCCGATCTCCATAGCCTCGACCTCCGTCCGCATGATGTTGCCCGGCTGGACGAAATAGGTGTATTTGACGTTCCGGGCCGCGGCCAGCACGATCAGGCTTTTGGCAAAATCCTGCTGCACGCGAACCAGCCATGCCGCCGACTGCGTCATCGCCTCCAGCATCAGCACGCCGGGCAGCACCGGGAAGATCGGAAAGTGATCCGCCAGATATTCCTCGGCCAGGCTGAGGGCCTTGATCGTAACGATCCGTTTGCCCGGCTCGAGCGATATTATTTTGTCCACAAGGTGAAACTTCATCGCTTCCTCTGTCCCGCCGGCCGTTCGCCGGCAGGCGTAACCTTGTATTCGCCGGACGCGAACTATTCAAGTTCTTTTTCGGGGGCTTTGTAATGGGCCAGTTACGGGGGGGGAGACTCAAACAATGTTTCGCCCTCTTGTGGTGCGGGCGTCTCGCCTGCATTTTTTATTCTTAACGTTGCAGGCAGGATGCCCGGACCACAATCCCCCCGTAACTGACCCATTACGAATTCTGTCCCCGCCCGCTTGCCGCGCCGCGATAAATACCCCACAATAGCCCCCGTGATTCATTATCGCGACATTCGCGGCGGGCTGGTGCTGGGCGGCCTGGCGATCCTGCTGTGGTCCACGTCGTCCGTGCTTATGGTATGGGCGGGCAAGCTCGTCGGGCCGTGGCAATTCATGGTTGTTGTCTGCGGCATCGGGGGCCTGATGCAGTGCGTGTACTATCTTCGGATGGGCCATTCGATCCGCGAGCTTCTGCTGCCTCCCCCGCGCCTGTGGCTGGCGGCGGTCCTGGGTTTTGCGCTGTACCTTCCGCTTATCACCATGGCCATGACCGAGTGCACGTCGAAGACCCAGGCAGTGGGCGTCAACCTCACCAACTACCTCTGGCCGATGCTGACCGTGCTGTGCGCCGTCGCGCTGGTGCCCGGCACGCGCCTGACTGCGGCGCTGGTTGTCGGCATCGCGCTGTCTCTGGCAGGCCTGGGCCTGGCAAACTATCCCGTGCTGAAAAAATGGTTTTCCTCGCTGAACGGATCTGCGGACGGGGCATCCGCAACGCCTTACATGCTGGCGGCCGCGGCGGCGCTGGCGTGGGCGATCTACTCGGCCCTGGTGGCCCGGTGGCGGGCATGGGCAAACCGTTACGCGACGGCGGCGGTCGGATTCCTGGCGGTCTCGCTCATATCGGCGGTTGTCTGCACGGCGCGGGGTTTGTGGAGACCGATGGACGGCTGGACGATCGCCGCACTGATTCTGTCCGGCCTGGGACCGCAGGGCGCCGGCTACATGCTTTGGGAAATGGCGCTGCACCGCGCCCCGGCCAGCACGCTGGGACTCATGAGCGCCGTAATTCCGGCGCTCTCAACCGTCTGGATGCTCGTTTTTTTCGCCGTTACGGGGAATCTCTCGGACGCCGACAAGGCCCATCCGCTGGTGCTGCTGGCCGCCGCCGGAATCATCGCCCTGTCCGTCCTGCTGGGCGGTTATCAGAAAAAGCCCGGCCCGGAATAAACTCCAAGGCCAATCCGGGTTAATGATTGCCGGGTAAAGTGAACCTTCGTTTTACTTGCCGTGAGATATCAAAACAACGATCTCCTGCTTTTCAGCGTGGCGTTTTACCTTAAAGCCCCGCATGATAATGCGGGGATGCTGTTTTGTAATTTCAGGAACACCTGACTTTCAGGTCCTGGCCGGGCTTGAGCGTTACAGCTTTGGCAAAGTCGAAGGTTATGCAGCCGTCGCCGGCCGTCAGGCCGTAAGACTTCGGCGAAATCTCCCGTTTGCCGGCCATAACCTCAATATTTTCGGCATTTGCTCCCGCAAGGCCCAGCGTCAGGCGGCGAATCTCAAATTCACCTTCAAGGATCCGGATGGATATTTTTTCCCGTTTTTTGCCGGCCTTGCGGACGTAATGGCCGGTCCCCCGCCCGGTGGCGAAGAACAGTTTGAGGTTCTTGCCGCGGATTCGCGGCGCAAATGTATAGGCCGTGTCGTTGACGCTCAGGCCGGCCAACGCGTTAATGATCGACCAGGCCGACATAGCACGGAAGTAGTGTCCGCCGAATTCCTGGTGGTCGAAGTACAGGCCGGCCTTGCCGTATCGCCGGTCGATGTTTTCGATCACGGCCATGGCCTCCTTCAGCAGCCCCTCGTAAATAAGGAACGACGCAAAGGCGAATTCCACGCCGGTCCAGCACATGTTGCCCTGGTCGACCCAGATGTCCTTGCCGAAGTCGTGCAGCCACCCCTCGTTCGGCCAGCGGCAGTTGATAAGCCCGTAATCACGGAACGACAGGGCCATGATGTTCTTGAGGGCCGTGCGAATTTCCTTGTTCGGCAGCAGGCCGCCCAGACCAGCCAGATGCGTCGTCCACTGGCCTATGATCTGGTCGGTAAGGCAGGCGCTGTCCCTTCCGCCGTGCTTGCCGCCCTCGTCGTTCCACAGATCGTAGTACCGGCCGTTCCAGAGTTTTTCCTGAAAGACCGGCTTGGCCTTCTGGAGAATTTCGCAGTAGCGTTTTCCCGCCTCGGCGTCGCCGGCGGCATCCGCGGCCTCGGCCGCGTGCGCCAGCGCCGCCAGCCACAGCGACGACACGTACGCCGCCACGCCGTACATCGGAAAGTTGTCGTACGTGCACATGATCCCTTCCATGTCCGGCAGCAGGTCCTTGTTATGATCGCGGTCGCGAAGGACATATTCCAGCGCCGCCTTGACCGTCGGCCAGACCTCGGCGAGGTATTTGCGGTCGCCCGTCCAAAAATAGCCCCGCAAGGCCATGATGACAAACTGGCTGGGCAGATCCAAGCGGTCGGTGCGGCCCTCGCGGACGTCATGCGTGGTGAAGTCGTAACCGATCCCGTGGCAGATGCTCCCGGTCTCCTTGTTGGCCAGCCGGACGTGGGCGCGGATCATGCTCTTGTGCAGTTCGGGGAACAGGGCCTCGACCATCACCTCCCCATAAATCGACACGTCGATCGTGGCCAGCGGCCCGCGATGTTCGCGAGGCAACAGTCCCTCCATCACGCCGAAATTCATATCCTTCGTCAGCCAGGCGCTTGTGATAAAAGTGTTCAACTGCCCGTTCACCTGGTTCAGGACGGCCGGGGCGGCGGAAGAATCGAAAAACGCTTCGTGGAACGCCCGCGTCCGGCCTTCCAGTCCGTCCAGGTTTTTGGCGACGTAATCAACGACCTTAGCGGCCGAATCGAACGTGGTCGCGTAATAGTGTCCCTCCAGCCTGCGCTGCACCTGTCCGCCGGAGCGTTCCTGCGCATCCGTGGCGGCGTAAAGATTCGGAAAGTGCCAGCCTATCAGAAACGTGTGTTCCAGTTCTATTCCGCGCCCCTTGAGAGTGGCGGATCGGCCCAGCGTGCTCCAGAGCCTGGCCATCGCCCTTATTTTGCCCGTTTTGGCGTCCTTGCAGTTTCGCCCCGCGGTGTCGTCCATGTCGGGCAATTCAGACTCGTGGATCAATATTTCGTAGTAAGGATGTCTGGCTTCCCAGCCGGTGTAATGAGTGGAATCCTTCGACAGCGACGCCATCGCAAGCGTGCCCCAACTGTCGTGGGCCTTGTCCATCTCGTCGCAGCTCATCTGGACGACCCTGCCGTAATCTTTCTTGAGGATTTCGGTGGTGAATATTTTATCCAGCACGTCGTACCCCACGCCATTGCGGAGGCTGCACGCCAGCATCACTTTCACGGGTTCCGAAGTTTTTGACACGATCCTGAATCTGAAGCATGCCGCCGGCAGCGACGAATTTTTGACGTCATGCGGGATGAACGGGCTGAAGGCCTCCATGTGCACGTCGAAGGGCATATCCTCGTCCGTGAAGACCAGCCTGCTGAACGGGAACGAGGCCTCGTAGTCGATTCTGTCCATGCCGCTGAGCCACGGATACGAGTAAATCTGGCTGTCCAGCGCCGCGACGTAATGGCCGTGCTCGACCTGCAGAAGTTTTATCCGCGGATTCTGCCCCTTGACCTCATAGCGTACGAGGAAAAAGAGGATCGAATCCTCGAGAAATTTCTGCGCCTCGCGATAGGTGCTGGGCCCGCGGTCCGGACCCGCAAGCTCCGGCCCCGTGCCGAACGGATGATTGTTGAATATATTCCAGTTGTAGAAACATCCGTCCTTTCGCAGTTCAATGCTTCCCGTGCCCAGCCCGCCTATCGCCAGCCCGCTGCGAGGCGGATATTCGCGTTTCATTTTGTCTTTAATCGCCACGGTTTTGTTCCTTTATTGTCAGTCACACCGATCTGCCTTTGTCGTGTAACAGGCCCCCGCTTCAGGGCTTGTCGATTTAGTCGTCCACAACCTTGATTCGTCGCGAGGCCGTTGTTGTTTTCCGCAAGTTTCATATTTTTGCGTTAAAAATCTGTCCTTATCGGCCCTGCTGCCTGTTT
>JACRIL010000247.1 GCA_016235825.1 Planctomycetota bacterium | reverse complement strand
TAACATTTGTCGTTCCTCTTGCGTCAACGTCACGATATACTTTTTCTTCATGGCGGGTCTCCTTGCCTGGGTTATACTTATCCCATCGGCAAAGAGGCCCATTATTAATCATCAATTTACGGCTGACAGAGCACTAGGTTCAGATCGTTCACGATTGATGCGCACGGTTTCTTTGGCCGCTCGTGGGCAGAATTCCGAAAGCAACGGAATGAGACTCTTGCGCAGGTAGACGGTCGTAAGACCGTGGAGGACATTTCACAAGCGATAAAGAAGGGCCTCGCCGAGGCGGCGTCACATCACGAGATGCTTGCTGCTGTTCAAAAGCGGCTGACGACGAGTGCCAGCGAATCCCGGTCAATCGCCGCAAGGCTGTCGTCGGCAACCACCGTGACACCGCAGCTGCGCCGACGGGTCATGGAGGCACTGTCGTCTCTGGAACCGCTGATTGGCGAAGCTAAGGAGTCCATTGCCAGGCTGTCGAGCTATCTTGAGGAGCTATCGGCGTTGCGAGGGATGGGACAGGTGCTCCAGGATCGCGTTGACAGCCTCCGACGCCAAATGGACGACATGTATGAGACGGTCGCGCTTGGCATCACCGCCGAGGCGATGTCTCATGAGGTGTTCAATGTTGCTGATCGGCTCGCTCGACGCGCAAAGGCAGCGCAAACGAGCCTGCACAACAGGGGCGTGGGCGATCGCGCGATGCTCGCCTTCATCGAGCATGTCCACTCGGCAGTGATGGCCTTGCGGAAGCAGATGTCGTTTCTGTCGCCCGCACTGCGGTACGTTCGTGAGCGGCGGGAAGACATCGACCTGCCAGCCTTCCTGGAGGAGTTGCGGAAGGAGTTCTACCAGGAGCGACTTACGAAGAGCCGAATCACTTTGGCCATCGTGTCGAAGAATGATGCGCGCTTCATGGTGCGGATGAACCGGGGCAAGCTGGTTCAGGTGGTGGACAACTTAATGCTAAACAGCGAGTACTGGCTGCGGGAAGATCTTGCTCAGAAAAGGATTGCTGACGGCGATGTCACACTAGAGGTCGACCGACCGTTCTTACGCATCTGGGATAATGGGCGCGGCATAGACCCGACGGTTGAGCATGCGCTGTTTCAGCCATTCGTGTCTGCAAAGGCACGCGGCCAGGGCCGAGGGCTGGGACTGTTTATCGTAAAGCAACTGCTCGATTCCGAGGGGTGCGGAGTGGGCATCCTTCCCGAAAGAAACAAGCACCGCCGGCTGTTCAAGTTCCAGATTGATCTTAGGGGTGCTCTCAATGACTGAAGCCCAAGCACTTGCGGATGCGGCGAAGGCCATAGGGGTAATTCTGTCAACACTAAATGTCCAGAAGGTTGTTTGTGTTGATGATGCCTACGATGACGCAGCCAGTATTGAGGATGTTCTTGCTGGTGCCGCGGCGTTGCCTATCGAGATTCTACGTGGGGTGTTTATCGAAATCGGAGACATGAAGCTCGATGACCTTGATGTGCGAGCGACTCGCCTTCGTGCGATTTGGGAAACCCTCGATGTGAAGAAGCGAGAGGAGCGCGCTGAGGCCGTTCTTGCGGCAGCTCGCCTACGTGATGGGCAGGACACGGATGACCTCGGAGATGCTTCCGTCTTGCACGAGCTGATTCCGAAGGACAAGTTACTGACGTTGTCGCCGAAGCAGTGGGAGGAACGCAAGGAGCAGCTCCTGAGAGAGGCTCCTGCCCAACGGACGCTGTTCTTGTTTGACCAGGTTATGTCAGAGGATGGGGACAGAGAGGCCGGTATCAAGATCATCGCGTCGCTCCTGGCAAGCAACAATAGCGGCGAGCTGATTTGTGGTCTCTTAACCCACACCGTTACGCCAGAGAATCAGCCGCAAGAGTGGCAGAACCTAAGCCGGACGCACAACATCAAACGAGACAGGTTCGTGGTAGTACCGAAACAGTGGCTGCGCAAGGATCCCGTGATCTTCGCCCAGATTCTCAAGCTGGTCGCGTTGTCGCCAGATTTCACGGTAATGAAGGAGATGACACATAAGATTATGACAGACGCAGCGGCGACGGCGGCGGCGAAGATCGAGGACATCAGCATCTATGACCTCGACCATATCGTATTCCGCGTCTCAGCGGACGAAGGGTTGTGGGAACCGGATATGTTGTTTCGGCTCCACGCCATGTTTCACCGCATGGAATCAAGGCGTCTTGCCCACCAGAACGGGGTGCTTGAAGGAACTGCTGCACGCTTACGGTCCGTGAGCAACATTCCCACCGATTGTAGCTCCTATCCTGCCCCCAGCACATGGGCGATTCAGCGGCAGGAGCTGTACGAATCGGCTGACTACCTGAACAAGAATCATCTTCCCATAGAATTGGGTGACGTATTTTCAAAGACTGCCTCGGACTGCAAGAAGCTCTTCATTCTTCTTGCACAGCCATGTGATTTGATGGTGCGACGGACCGGCAGACGGCACCCAGAGATGGAACACGTAGCGATAGTCGAGATCACTCAAGGGGAGGACGTGCGGCGTTACGCAGAGGAGATGGTCTACTTTGGCCAGACGCCGAGTGAGCAGCGGTGGTTCTGCAAACTGAAGCAGGTGCATTATGTGCCGGCGTGCATGCTAGATTTATGCGTATTTCAAAGCGATGGGCACGCGGCGATTCAGCTGGATGGATCTGCGCCTGGAACTGCGCGCCCAGCCTGGCAGCAGCGTTTCACGATACTGCAAAAGCTCTACAGCCGTTTGGCAAAGAAGCTCGATCTTTTGTCACCGTCCACGGGCGACGCGAGTGAAGTGCGACGAACTAAGGACGCCATAAGAAAGGCCCTGCTGGGAGACATGGTTAGCGCCGGACCATTCAAGGGTGATGTAGTGGACAAGGACGACCACAAGATGGTCGAGTTCAACTGCAAGAGGGTGTCCCGACTGTCACGTTCGCACGCTTTAAGTTTGCTTATGGCCTACACGTCTTGCCTGGGCCGTCCCGCCCTGGATGCGGACTTCGGCAAGCCGACGTCGCCATCTGGGATAGTGCCTGATGGGGAGCATACGGAGACGAAGGAGGCGACCAAATGAGCGCGACTCTGTTCAAGAAGGTGGACTGCCAGTTCGAGGTAACCAATGCGGCCACTTGGCATGTCTCGCCACAGCTATCTGGAACCATTTCAGCGATGCGAGCCTCAGGGCATATCCTCTTGTGCGTTACGTGGTAAAACACGATAATCTCGCCCATGGTACGGACCCCTGTTATAACGAACTTGGTTTTCTGTGGGAGAATTCACCTTGAATAAAACAACCAAACAATTGCCACCGGTTGTGCCCCGGTTCCACAGGTTGTGCAGTGTTTCTGTGGTCGGGGGTTTTCTGGACGGAGCACAGTTTGACCTGTCCAATGGATTAAACTGCCTGATCGGGCCGCGTGGCACCGGTAAGACCACAGTGCTTGAATTCGTCAGGTACGCCTTGAATGCATTTCCACGGGATGAGAACGGAGACGAGACCCGCAAGCGGGTGGAGGCTCTCGTCCACGGGAACCTCGGCGGCGGGCGGATTCGCGTTACCATCCAGACCAAGGACGGGCTGGATTACGTCGTCAGCCGCACCGCCGGCGAAGAACCGATGGTTCTCACACCCGACGGGCAGCCGACCAACGTTTCGCTGCGGTCGGCCGAACTGTTCGGCGTGGATATATACAGCCAGAACCAGATCGAAGGCATCGCCGACGATCCACTGTCGCAGTTGGCCTTGCTTGACGGTTTCGATCTGGCCACCGTCCGTGAAATCGAGTTGAAGATTCAAAAAACTATTGCCGAGCTTGCCGCCAATGCCAACGCGTGCATCGAGGCCGAGAAGACCCTGGGCGAGCTGAAGGATGAGATAGCCACGCTGCCCGGCGTCCGCGAGAAGCTCAAAGGGCTGGCCGTTGTCACGGGAGAAAATTCACAGGCCATCAACAAAGCTCATGATCTCAAAGCCCTTCGGGATCGTGAACTGCAAGCAATGACGTCCGCTGCCGATTGGCTACAGGAATACGCCAAGTACTTTGGAGAAGGCCTGGGTCAATTCGGCCAGCAGGGTAAGGCATTCTTCGGGCAGGATATTCTTGCCGGTCCCAACGCGGCCATCCTTCAGGAGGCCCTTAAAGGCCTGCTGGCCTTGGGAAGCGATCTGGACAGCATGTTCCAGGATGCGGCCAAGAAAGTGGCGGATCAGGTTGCCAGTCACACTGCCGCTGCCCAGAAACTATCTTCGGCGCACGCCATGCAGGAGATCGCCTTCCAGACGCTGATCGAGAAGCATAAGGAAATCCAGGGCCAGTCGGCCGAGCGGTCCGTATGGGAAAGAAAACACAACGAGCTTATGCTCAAGGAAAAGCAGCACCAACAGCGGTCGGAGGAGCTGGCCAAGCTCAAGGCGCAACGGGTTGAACTGCTGCAGCAGCTATATGAACTGCGGGACAGGCGGTTTGCCACCCGCAAGGCCGTCGCCGACAGGATCAACGCCGAGGTGTCGCCGCAAGTCCGCGTCCGAATAGAGCAATACGGAAATCCTGCACCGTACCGGGAGCTGCTGGAGAGTGCGCTGAAGGGTGCCGGCATCCGTCATGGGATCGTTTCCGAAAAAATTGCCAGTGGCGTTTCGCCTGGCGACTTAGCCAGGGCCATAGCCACAAGTGACTGCGAAACGCTTATTAATCGCGCGGAAATCAACTCCGACCAGGCTGGAAAGGTCATCGGCACGCTGGCCGGTTCGCCCCTGCTGTACCAGTTGGAGACCGTAGAACTGATCGACATGCCGCGTATCGAACTTATGGACGGCGGCGTCTACAAGGACTCCCTGACGCTGTCGACCGGCCAGAAATGCACCGCGATCCTGCCCATCCTACTGATGGACAATGAGAATCCACTGCTGGTGGACCAGCCGGAGGACAACCTGGACAACCGCTTCATCTACACGACCGTCGTGAAGCGTATCCGGGAGATGAAGCACAGACGGCAACTGGTTTTCGTGACCCACAACCCAAACATCCCGGTCTTGGGCGACGCGGAGAAAGTGTTCGTCCTCAATTCCACCGGCACCAGCGCCACCAAGGCGAAGGAGGGTACAGTGGACGAGTGCAAAAACGAGGTCGTAACGCTATTGGAAGGCGGCGAAGAAGCATTCAAAGAACGTAAAAAAAGGTACAATTACTGATGCCGTCGCCCGTCGGTAAATCTCGTTTCGCAGACGTACTTGGCCGTATCCAGGCTGACCCTGAGGCGATTATGGTTGCCGACAGACGCAATCTCGTGAAAGCGGTTGCCGACGCCTTGCGAAGCGGAGATTCTCAAGACAAGGCGCTGGTACAGCTACTGTACCAGCTTGCCAGGGATGCAAAGTGGGAGGTAAGGCAGGACTTGGCGGACATCCTTCCGCTAGTGCCCGACGAACACTTTGCTGTTCTTGCGGCGCAACTTCGTCAGGATGACAACCGTTATGTAAAGACCGCGACCGAAAGGAGCATGGAACGCCGCCGCAGGACAGAATTGGAGGCCGAACGCACCAGTCGCGGCATGGCCCAGATAACCTCCAGATTCGAGTCTTTTGCCAAGCGTCATGGAGATACCGCTGCGGCCGACGCCATGCAACTCAGCGAAGAGCACCTGGAGATGGTCGGCAAGGAGATCGCCCACGACCTGCTGAACCTTTTGACGCCACTGAAGGAGTACGTCAAATCGCTGCAATCCGTCATGGCCAGGAATCAGGCAGGAACTGAAACGACCGCTAAGATTGCCGAGGGGCTGGAACTGCTCCACCATTCAGTCCGCGACATACAGATGTATTGCGAGCCAGTTCCAATTGAGCGCCACATGGAGAAGCTCGGCGAGTTGGTCCGCACGGCTGACGAATTAGCCCGTACAAACGTCAAAGAGGACGGTGGCAATCCTGCTGCGGTTACGTTAAGCGCAGACGTGCCGACGGATATCAGGTTGCTCGTGTCGCGGCATGCGATCACCAAGGCGTTCATGAATATCCTCAAGAATGCCTACGAGGCATGCGAGGCAAAAAAGGGCAAACGGCAGATCAGCATTTGTATCAAATATGCCGCCGATTCCATCCATATTTCGTTTAAAGATACAGGCGTGGGTTTGTCGGAAGAGAACCTTCGGAAACTGAAGGCATATCTGCCGGGCCGCAAGAATATGAATAAAAAACGCAGCACCGGCTACGGGCTGCTTATTGCCAAGCGCAGCATCGAGGCCCATGGTGGCAGCATGGACATTCAAAGTCGATTAAACCACGGAACCACCGTTATGATTTCCCTGCCACTGGCAACCGAGGCATCCGAAGAATGATAAAGACATCGCTTAAGGCACTTGTTGTTGAAGACGACGCCAACGTCGTCGAGTTCATACGCCGCACCATGGTGGTATTGGGCCACGATTACGTTTGCGCCACCAACCTGCAGGATGCCCGGGCCGCCCTGCGAAAAGGCGATTTGCACTATGTCCTCCTGGACCTGAAGATACCTGCACTGCCGGATGGGATGTTCCCCAGCATCGATTCCGGGATGACGTTCCTGAGTGAAATCGGCACAGTGCGAGGCAAAGGCCGCACTGCTGTGTTCGTGATGACCAGCCATACCGATCAAGGTTTTGACATGGCCGCGAAGCTGATAGAAATGGGCACGACCAAGTGCATTCCGAAGCCTTTGGAAAACAAACCGTTGTCGCAGATCATCCAGGAAGTTTTGGCCGGACATGGCAAAAAGTATCCACTGGACGGCAAGGCCGGACAGCCTGTGACCGAGGAATCCAAGCCATTCGAAGGCGGCGTGATGGCATTCTTCAATGACCGTATCGAGTTGCTCGGGCAGATTATCGTCGAGAACAACGGCACCGGGCATGCGTGGGGCATCCTCCAGGCCCTTCGCAAGAAAAATGCTTCCAGCGGGAAATCAGTAAACTACAGTGCCGCCAAACTGGCGAAGGAACTGGGTATCAGCGGTACGGCCAATCCGCACGTCAAGACTGCCGAAGATCGCTCCGGCGAAAACGCAATTGCCCAGTGCGTGTCTGAGTTGAGGAACAAGATTGGGGAGATCATGCTGGAAAGCATGAACATAGGGTGCCAGCGGGACGATGTCATCGACAACCGCGGCAAGGGCTACCACCTGAGAAACTGGATCACCGTGGACGACCACGACAGGCCAATTGACACAGGGACATCGGTCGATGTCCCTGCATCAAATGTCCCCGCAAATGTCCCTGCACCGAAAGCAGATGTCCCTGCATGTCCCCGCAATGTCCCTTTGAACGAGCGCCAGCACTGGGCCATTGAGCAGCTTCAAAAAGACGAAAAACTGGGGCGCACAGCCATCGAGAAACAGTTCAAGATCGGTGAAAAAACGGCCAAACGAGACCTTGGCGACCTCGTAAAACGTGGTTTGATCGAGTTCGTTCGCAATCCCAAGCCCGGGCATTACCGGCTTACCCGGCGAAATTAATCAGCCCGCTTTGGACGGAACTTCCGGTATAATATGTGGTTGCGGTTCTGGCGAAAGAGCGGAGTCAAGAAAAGTCAGTATAGACGGTTCAAATAGACGCCAGCCGGTCCGACTTGACTGGACAGAAGGCCGTTTGGCGAGAATGTCGAACGGCTTTCTTTTTTCCGGGCAAAGAGTTACGTCGCAGAGTGCGCGGTTCAAAGCTATCTCTCCAAGGATTTCCCGTTTTGCGTCCATTTTTGAATCGGACCAAGCGTCCGCCGCCTGCTGGCTTCAGTCGAATAGTACCAGAGCCGTCTCGCCCCGTCCGCCGTTCACATTGCCGCATGATTTAACAACCCGTTGAAAAAAGCCTATCTTTCGTGGCACGGACGTCTTGTCCGTGTGTCCCAGGGGCGTCTCGCCTCTGGAATGCTCGAAAAAATAACATTAGCCACGGCCGAGACAGCCGTGGAACACACGGGCAAGATGCCCGTGCCACTTTCTCAACAGGCTGGTAGACTTCAATCACGTTGTTGATCTCGGCGGAACGTCCTGCCGGCACGTCCTGCCGGCTTTTGGCTGGACAGTCCGGCCCGGGCCGGATAATCTCACCACAGGCACAGAGAATCGAAAGGAGCGTGGTTTATGATGAAAAAACCGGTTTTCATTTTCACCCTGCTGCTTGCCGCCGCCGGGCTTTGCGGCTGCAAGGCCATAACCGAGAAAAACGAGCAGGCCGACGCGCTGGCAAAGATCGTTCTGGACCTTGCCGCCGGCAACGAGTCGGACAAGCTTTTTGACCAGTACGGCTGCACGGAACTCAAGCAGCAGGTTACGCGAGAGACCTGGGCCGACGTCATCAAGAAACTCGGCACGCGAGGCAAGCCCAAGAGCCACAGCCGCACCGCCTTCGAGATCAAGACCGAGAACGGCATAACAACCGGCAAGTACACATACAACGTCGAGTGGGAAAAGGTCAGCGGCACCATTGAACTCAAGACCAAGTGGGAAGACGGCCAGTGCAGAATCCTGGGCGTCAGTTTTCCGCCCAAATGATTCCGGCCGGGGGGCGGGTTAAGGAACTATCTCAAAACACTCTTGATTTGTGGCACAGCCGCCCTCGGCTGTGCGGTTTCTTGATATTTTACACTACATTCACGCCCGAGGGCGGGCGTGCCAGATGTTTTGAAATAGTCACCAACAGTTCTATCCTGATAACTACAATGGCAGCTCATCGTAACAGACGGTGCAACTTCGTGGCGTTGTAGTGCCAGGTGCTTGCGAATTTCCCGAGGACAGGTAAAATTCTCCCTGAACCCGTTTTGACGGCCTGCTGCAATAAGGGGCTGTTTGCGTCTCATTTCCGCGGCGATGTCTCCGGTTGCGGCGGTTTTGGGCGATTGCATGGCCGGGCGGCATGGCTGAACGGAAAAACTGACGACTTCAGGAAAGGTGAACCGGAAAGATGAACTTTCTTTTTCTATCGCCGCATTTTCCGCCGAATTACTTTCAATTTTGCCGTGCGCTCAGGCGTGCCGGGGCCAATGTGCTCGGCATCGGCGATGCGCCTTACGACGCGCTCCAGTGCGAACTCAAGGCCGTCCTGACAGAATATTATTTCCTGCCCGACATGAGCAATTACGACAGCCTGTTCAAGGCGGTCGCGTATCTCATTCACAGGCACGGGCGGATTGACCGGCTGGATTCGCAGACGGAATACTGGCTGGGCCTGGAGGCCCGGCTCCGCGAAGATTTCAACGTGCATGGGCAGAAGCCGGCCGATCTGGCGATCAACCGCAGCAAACTGGCGATGAAGCGGGTCTATCGCGAGGCCGGCATACCGACGCCCGAAGGCGAGGCTGTTACCTCGCCCGACCAGGTGCGGACGTTCGCGGCCCGGCATCACTTTCCGATCATATTCAAGCCGGACGTCGGCGTCGGGGCCGCGCAGACCTTCCGCGTGGACGACTGGAACCAATTGGAGGCTGTTCTCGGCCGCCTGCCGGAAGACTATTTGCGGAAGTATCTCATGGAGGACTTCGTGCATGGGCGGATCGTTACTTACGACGGCCTGACCGGGCGGGAGGGAAAAATCATATTTTCCTCGTCCCATTCGATCAGCGACGGTGTTATGGAGATACTGACCCAGCGAAAAGGGATGCATTATTATTACATGCGGCAGATGTCGCCGGCCGTCGAGGCGCTGGGCAAAAGAACGGTCGAGGCCTTTAAAGTCCGCGAGCGGTTCTTTCATGCGGAGTTTTTCCAGACGGCCGCCGGCGACCTGCTGGCGCTGGAGATCAACATCCGCCCGCCGGGCGGCTTTTCGATGGATATGATGAACTTTGCCTGCGATGTCGATCTTTACGACGCATGGGCGCGGCTGGTGGTTCACGGGGACGAGGAACTGAACTACGAGCGGAGGTACAACTGCGCCAACGTCGCCCGCCGCGACTCGTTCAACTATCGCCGCCCGCACGACGAGGTGATATCGCGGCTGGGGCCGATGCTGATGTCGTACCGGCCAATGCCGCAGGCCTTCAGCGACGCGATGGGCGACCATGCGTATATAATCCGCCATCACGACCTGGACGAACTCAAAAAGGCCATCGCATTCATAGAGGAGACTGCGTGAAAAAACACTCTTTGCGGGGTTTGACGGGCTGCGGCGGCGGGTCGATCCGGCTGCCGGCGGCGGTCGGGGCGGTTCTGGCGTTGTTGTCCGTCGGAGTTTTTTGGGGCGCCGCGGCCGGGCAGCCGGCGAGCGGGCCTGCGGCCTCCAGTCCGGCAAGCCAGCCTTCTGTCGCCCAAGCGTGTCAGATTTACAAGGCCGGCAAGGGCTATTCGCTGACGTTCAAATCCAACCATGAGGTCAGCGAGCTTGACGCCAAGACCGAAAAGGTTCGCGGCACGATCCGCGAGTCCATCGAGGCGCACTTCGACGTGTCCGTCGAAGCCGGCAGCGACGGCCGGCTCCGCCTTTCGATTCAGCCGCGGCGGCTGGTGCTGACTTCAGGCAAGGGCGCCAACGCGGTCTCGCTGGACACCGACAAGCCGGCCGACCTGGAAGAATATGAGGAAGGCCAGACGCTCAAGACAATAAAAAATATCCGGCTGACTGTAGAGATCGCGGAGTCCGGCGGCCGGAAGGTTATCGTCGGGGCCAGGCCGCATGTCGAGCAGTTGTATCCGCAGGCAAAGGGCAGCGAGATGGCCGAGTCGGTCATCGCCCAGATAGACGGCTGGCTGGCACAATGCCTGCTTCAGCCGGTGGTTTATCTGCCCGGCCGGCAACTGCCTGACGGCAGCACGTGGAAGTTTGAACGCAAGGTCATCCCCTCGCCCATCGGAGGGGGCGAGCCGTTTGAGATGCTCGAGAGCGCAGAATGCAAGGCCGGCTCGATCAAGGATGGTTCCGGCAAGGCTGCGGTCGTCGAGGTGTCCGGCACGTGCAAGCCGCAGGAAGACACGCGGGGAATCGAGTATACGATCAAGCGTTCCGGCAGGGTGGAGATCGACGCGGACTCCGGCAAGGTGAGGTTCCATCGCATCGCAACGTCCTACGAGGGCGTGGTGCCCGTCAAGGAATCGCCGGGCAAGCTGCGGGGAAGCATTGTAGTGGAGGCGGCGGTCGAGGAATCCAAGCCCGCGTTCGAGCGGATGTCCAGGCCGGCGCCGCAGCCCGCGACGGCCGCCAGCCGGCCGGACGCGCCATCGACCCCGGTCGAAAGCCGGCCCGCCGTTCAGCCGCGGCCGGAAAGCGGCGCCGCGGGCGAAAAGGTGAAATTCGACGTCAAATTCAGGGACGCCGAGCGATTCGTGCTGGCATCGTCGGCCAATTACAGCGTGCGCGGCAAAGACCCCGCCGGCGGCGAAATGCTCTTCGAGGTAGGCTGCGACACGCGGGCCGACATGCCGATCGCGGTTGCGGCCGGGCCGGGCGGAACCATTTTGACGATAAGCGTGAAGCGGGCCGTGCTGACCGGCACCATGAAGGCCGAAGGAATGGGGCGCTCCGGCACGCTCGACACGGCCGACGAAAATACCGTCAAGGACCCGACAAACAAACCTTTCATTGAACTGCTCCAGGCCGTCTGCAAGGCCAGGCTGGACAAATCGGGCGCGGTTGCGGAAGTTCAGGACGCGCGGAAACTCTCGCCCATCCTTGGAATTGCCGACGCCGGACAGCCGGCGGTCGGCCTGCCGGGCGATACGCCGGAAACTCCGGCGTCCCGGCCGGGAGGCGCACAATCCGGGCCGGCCTCGGCGCCGGCGACGCAGGACAGCCAGCCGGCGGGGCCGGACCCGGCAGACTGGCTCAGGCAGGTCGTCGGCAGGACCACGGTTTATCTGCCCGGACAGCCTGTGGCAGTCGGTGAGACGTGGGATGTCGAGCGAAAATTTCTCGTCGTTACCTTCCCGACCAGCGGGATCGCCTGCATCGTCGAGGAAAACGTCCAGGCAAAACTGGATTCGATCCAGGATTCCGCCGACGGGCGGATAGCGATCATCAAACTCGCTGGCAAGGGCCGAGTCCTTTCGCCCTCGGGCAAGGTCGTCTTTCCCGACCTTTCCGTCGCCGGCGAGGCTAAGTTCAACCTCGATGCCGGCAGGCTCGTTTCCGCAGTTACCGAGATAACGGGCAACGCCGACATGCGCGAATCGCCCGACGGATCCGTTGTCAGCAAGAACACTATCAGGATCGTCTGCCAGACCGCCGTCAAGAAGGACAAATCCGCCTCCCAGCCGGCGGCAAACGGTGAAAAATAGCTATGCATATTACGGTGCAAACATTTCCTGGAGCGTGCCGAGGACTTTCGCTCGCGTTGCCGGCCCGATCGTCCCCATTTGTGGTTCTCATCCCATTTTCGTGGGTAATTGGATGCCTGGCAAGGCCTGTTTGACCTTGAGGGCGAAGTATTCCGTGTCATGGAAGCCATATGCTTTGCGTTTGATGACTTTGATCTTGTTGTTGACGCCTTCGAGACGGCT
>JACRIL010000036.1 GCA_016235825.1 Planctomycetota bacterium | reverse complement strand
TTGAACAGAAGTATTTGAGTTCGATCCATCGATGTCGTAGCCCATCGTCTCATGCTGTTCTCCTTGACGGGCACGATTATACCATGCCTGTCAAGATGGCAATTCGCGTGCCAACTAAATCGACAAGCCCTTCAGCGGGGGTTCAGCGATGGAATAAATGTGTTTGTTTTGTGATGTTTCATTATGTCCAACTTGAGGTCTTCAATTTTAAATTACGACCTCGACCTTGTGGACGCCGTCCTGGAAGACCGGCAGCATGTTGCCCTGAATCTTTTTGCCGTCGACCGTGATGCTGCTTGCTCCCTTGCACCGGCCGGCGGAGTTGTCCAGCGATATGTCGTAGACCGCGCCGCGGAAGGTGCGCGTTGCGCCGGCCTGTTTGATCGTCGCGGTCAGGCACGGGTCGATCATAAGTCCGTCGTAGTGCCGCCTGGCGCCTAAAATCCATTCCACCAGCAGCACCGCGAACCAGCCGGCCGTGCCGGTCCGCCACGCGTAGCCGCCCTGCCCGAAGATGTAAGGCACCTGGGAATATGAATTGGTGAAGGAGAACGGCTCGCACTGCGACTGCGAGGTCGGGTTTGCCGGGTTGTCGGGGGCGACCTTCACGAAGGTTTGCCACGCTATTTCCGCCCGGCCGAGCATGCAGTCTGCGACGGCCTTGAAGCCCGCGGCGTGATTGTAAACCCCGCCGTTCTCCACGTTGCCCGGCATCGAGTTGGACATCCGCCCGACCCGCGGATCATACTGCGAAAAACCCGGATCGCACAATTTGTAGCCCATCGGCGTGCCGAGCAGTTTTTCGAGGTTGTCCATGCACGTCGTCGCCCGATCGCCGTCGGCCGTCTGCGAGAGCACCGCCCACGACTGGCTGTTGATGAATATCTTGCCTTCCTTGTTGGCGTGCGAGCCGATCCTGTATCCGTCGCCGCAGATGGTGCGGACGTACCACTGGCCGTCCCAGGCGATGTCGTTGAGGCTGGTCTTGAACGTGTCATAAAGACCTCGTGCCTCAGCCTGGGCTTTGGAATCGCCGATCCGCCGGGCCAGTTCTTCGACCTCAAGCAGCCCGTAGCAGAGCTGCTGCGTAACCATGACGCTCTGCCGCGCCCCGGCCTCCTTGGTGGCCTCCAGACCGTCGTTCCAGTCGGCGTGGCGCTGGTCGCACAGGCCGTGGGCGCCCAGATCGCTCGTCAGATACTTCACCGCCCGCAATATATGTTGCCAGACGCTGCCGGTCTCGCTGCTCTCGAAGAACGGAACCTTTTTCTCCAGCAGGCCAAGGTCGCCGCTTTCCTTCATCAGGTTCGGCGCGACCATTAGTATCCAGGCGGGCTTGTCGGAATATTGCAGGCGGTTGAGCGGTCGGAATCCGTGCGGCACGCTGCCATTGGCGTACTGAGACGCCAGCGCCCGCAGGAAGTTCGCCTCCGCCGTTTTGTAGTCGGCCATCGCCAAGGCCTGATCGGTCTGCAAGTTGTCGCGGAAACCACTCTTGTTGATGAGATACGAATACATCTGTTTCTTGACGAAGGTATTCATCAGGGCGTCGTAGTTGGCGTTGCCCGTGCGGACCTTGAACATGCCGGCCCGCTTTCGCTCGATGTCCATCTGTTCCTGGCAGTACTTGTCGATCAGTTCGGGCGAAAATTCCGACCGGATTATTTTTACGTCCCCGATGCATGACGCCTGGCCGAGCAGAAAATCGGCCCGGCCCTCGGCCTTAGGCGCAATCTTTAATTTTACCTGCACCACGCCCGCGCAGTCGGGTCCGAACCCCGGCCGGCCGTCGCAGTTCCACCCCCAGAGTATCCGCGGCGTCCCGACCGAAAACTCGCTCCGCAGAAAATGATCGCGATATCCGTTGCCGTTGAAGAAGTCTTTGAGCGCAACCAGGTAGCCCTTGAAGCGGTTATTCGGGCAAAAGGAGTTGCGGTTGGTTACGAAGACCCCGCCGATCTCGGGGTGGACGACGGCGAAATTCTCCTTGCCGATCCCCTTGCCTTCCTTGTCCCTGCCGGTGAGCTGGAACATCGCGTACGCGAAGACAGACACGTTCCTGGATTTGTCGGAAAGGTTCTCCAGCCGGAGCGTCCAGACCTCGATGGGATATTTTCTGGGCACGAACGAGCGATAGACGGCCTTGAGGTCCTGGCAGGTTCCAGTGATGACGGTCTGGGACGGATAGTATCGGCACGAATAGTCTGTTACGGCCTGCGGGGCCGGCGCGCCGGCCGGGCAGAAAACCGTGCCGCTGTCCTCGTCGCGGATGTAGATGTGCTTGCAGTCGTAGCTGACCAGCAGGCACTCAACGCCGTCTTTGTCGCGGACCCGGACAGGCCCGTCGGACAGATTCGAGCACTCGGCGTATATCTCCTCGTCGCCGATCTCGTTGCAATGCACGTTGAGCCACTTGCGCGGCGGCTCTGCTGTCAGTTCAAAACAGCCTTCCTGCTCCAGGAATCTGCCGTATTTTCCGATTGTGGACATGGCTTGCTCCATTTCCGGGCGATAGCGGGTTTCCATCGCGGCTGGAAGATGCGATTTATACTCCCAAAGACTTATCGGGTCAAGGACACGGGGGAAGTCCGATTTTCAGGTTCTCATCCCAAAACGTGGTTGGTTATTGTTCAAATGCTTCGCCCGGCAAGTCCATCCAGTCAGATTGAAGAACGTCTGCAAGCAGCCACGCCCCGGAGCCGGAAACTTTGGCGAAGCCGGAAGTAGAGGGAGGGATAACAGCCGTACAATTCGAGACATCTTGCGGATTCCGCGTCGCCGTGTTCAAGGCCCGCAGGGCCGGCATGATTGTAGCCACGGGTGGAGCGGAAGGCGGCGAAGCCGACCTACGCGAAACCCGTGGAAAAGTTGTTGTTCATCAAGTTCCAAATATTCGCACGCGCCCAGGCAGAAGATCAAAAATTCCGGAATGTTCCGGCCGATGATCCTGGCTGATTCATTCATCTGTTTTGGGATAAGATCATGAGATCGCTAAAGTGTTTTGTTTCCCAATACAAATAAATGTTTCATTAAAATCCTTGGCCGGTGTGTTCCATGATCCAGTTACACCGGCCGTGGCGCGAGCGAAAGTTGGAAACTTTTCCAAAGACGGCTTATCCCAGGGTTCCGCTTCGTCCGCATAGCGGACTTCGCTTCACCCTGGGCTACAAGCATGCCGGCCTTACAGGCCTTGAATTTGGCGACGATGAATATGCAAGATATCCAAATTGTGTAAAATATCGCCGCTGAAAAACAACGAATGCAGCCTGATAAACTCGCATTCACAGATTTTTTCGATTGGAGGCTGACCCTCTGACTGCCCCGATAAAGTAATCGAAGGCCGACCATGCGGTAACGGCGGCGACGACAAAAATCACGGCCAGGCGCGCGGGGGCTATAAATTCAATCAGGCCGGGCAAACCGATTTGATCGAAGACAGCGGGCGGAAGGAGCGTGAGCGTCAGGATGATCGCCCCGGCGCCCTGGACGCCTGCCTTGAGCTTTCCGCTCAGCCGGCTGTGAACCGCCCTGCCCGTCAGCAATGACATAATGCGGATGTATGCGACGGAGACATCGCGGATCGCCAGCACCAGCAGCAGCCACCATGAACTCGCCCCCGCCGCGGCCAGGCCGAAAAAAACCGTCATCCGCGAGATCGAGTCGA
This sequence comes from Planctomycetota bacterium, assembly GCA_016235825.1. GTDB lineage: Bacteria > Planctomycetota > Phycisphaerae > SM23-33 > SM23-33 > JACRIL01. The sequence continues at coordinate 12,438 of JACRIL010000036.1, read as the reverse complement.
TGTACGGGTCGAACAGCTCGCCGAACGTGCCGGCCACGTTCCATTTTCGCGCGAGCCGGCCGTCGAGGTAATCCGTCAATTCCAGCAGCACAAGCATGCCGGCCGCGACGACGACCGGCCAGACGCCCATCGTCGAGGCAAGCCATACACAGACGGCCGCCCCCGCCGCCAGCGGGACGCGCGCCGCCGTGATAAGCTGAACCGTCAAATGCCGAAGTTCCTCATTCATTGGGCCGGACTATTTTAATTGTTGCTCGCCGCCGCTCATGTTTCGACCCCGGCGATTGCGGGCCAGTCGACCTGGTCGATCGCGTATTGTGCGTCCGGGCCGATCCGCCCTTTTTCGATGGAGCTTTTGGCGTCGTCGGGCACGATGGCCAGCACCTTCACGCGGCCTCGTTCGGCGATCTGGGCCGGGTTGGTAAAGGCTGACATGTCGGCGTCGCCGCGAATGTATGGCGTGGGGTCGGCCGATCTGGCCGCGGCCGGCTCGACCTGGTAGCGATTGATAACGACGCCGGCGACCTCCAGCCCCGCCGACCTGGCCGCGTGGATCGTCAGCAGCGTGTGATTGATCGTGCCCAGTCCCGGCCGGGCGACGATAACCACCGGCAGGCGGGCCATGCGGGCGAAGTGAATCACCCAGAAGTCGTCGCTGATCGGGCACAAAAGCCCGCCGACGCCCTCGACCACAACCACATCCGGCGTGCTGGACGGATCGCCCGCCGCGACCGGCCCGGCCAGACGCGAATACTCGCGGAATATCAACTCCAGGTCGATCGGCCTGCTCTCGCGGGCGGCCGCAACGTTGGGGGCAAGGGCGGCGCGATACCGCGCCGGAACTATCTCGCTGAGCATCCGGCGCGAGTCGGCGCAGGCGGCCAGGAATTCGGCGTCCTGGCTGACCAGTTCGCCCCGCTGCTTTTTGCAGCCGGTTGCGGCCGGCTTGAAGACCTCGACCTTCAGCCCGCCCCGGCGGAGCGAGCGAGCGACGGCCCCGGCGACCAGCGTCTTGCCGACCTCGGTATCCGTGCCCGTTATAAACAGGCCCTTCAGCGCCGGCAGCGGCGGATAGCCGCTGATGTCGAAGTCGAAAGACGCCTTCGCGGCGGCCGGATTAAAAAATATTTTTCTGGAAGCACTCATCTATCGTCGCCTCGACCGCATCCAGCATCCTGCCCAGCGTGGCCGTGTCCATCGCCGGGGCCGGCATGAGCGCGACCACGTCGCCCAGCGGCCTTATTATCAGCCCGTGCCGCCTCGCATGCCGGCAGACCGCCGCGCCGACCCGCAGTTTCAGGTCGAACGCCCGCCGCCCGGCCGGATCGGCCATCAGTTCCACGCCGGCCATCATACCACACTGTCGCACGTCGGCAACGTGCCGATGCCCGGCCAGCCGGTCCAGGCAGCGGCGAATCATCGCGATCTTCGGCGGCAGCTTTTCAATCAACCGGCTGGAGAAGATCAAATCCACGCTTGCGACAGCCGCCGCGCAGCCAAGCGCGTTGCCCGTGAACGTGTGGCCGTGATAAAAAGTTTTCCCTTCGTGCGGCTCGCCCAGAAATGCGTCAAAAATTTCATCGGTCGCCAGCGTCGCGGCCACCGGCAGATATCCGCCGGTCAAGCCCTTGCCGATGCACATCAGGTCCGGGCTGACATTTTCGTGCTCGCAGGCGAACAATCTGCCGGTCCGGCAAAAACCGGTTGCGACCTCGTCGGCGATCAGCAGCACGCCGTGCCGCCGGGTAAGCCGCCACAGGTCGGCAAGAAAGCCGCCCGTGTGAGTCAGCATACCGGCCGCGCCCTGGATCATCGGCTCGACTATCACGGCGCAGAACTCGTCGGCCGAGCGATCGAGGATTTTTTCGACCTGCCGCAGGACGGCCTTGCCGGCGCCGCCGCCGGATGGATGATGAAACGGATTGGGCGAATCGACGAAATCGGCCTCAAACAGCAGCGGCCGGAAGATCGAGCGGAACGCCTCAATCCCGCCCAGGCTCACCGAGCCGATCGTGTCGCCGTGATAGCTCTGGCGAAGGGCGATGAACCGACGGCGGCGCTTCTGCCCGCGATTGAGCCAATATTGGAAGGCCATTTTGAGCGCGATCTCGACGGCCGTCGCGCCGCTGTCGCTGTAAAAAACCCTGGTCAGGCCCTTCGGGGCGATCCGCACCAGCCGCCCGGCAAGTTCGATGCTCGGCTCGCTGGCGTGGCCCAGCAGCGTGGTGTGCGCCACCCTGTCGAGCTGGCGGCGGATGGCCGAGTCGATCTGCCTGACGCGGTGGCCGTGCAGGTTGCACCACAGGCTGCTGAAGCCGTCGATGTACCGCCTGCCGACAGAATCGATAAGCTCGAATCCGTCCGCTCCGACGATAAGCCGTCCGGCGGCGTCTGCATCGGCGATCCATTGGCGCATAGGCGTGAACGGATGCCACACGTGCGCCTTGTCTGCCTCGATCAGCCTCGACGACCGATTTTCGCGGCGCCTTTTAACGGTCTTTTTCATCTGGACAAATATAATATAACAGGAATGAGCGATAGCGAAGACATTCTGCGGACCGCGAGGCAGCGGATGATCCGGCAGGACCTGGCGGGGCGGGGCATAAACTATCCCGGCCTGATCGAGGCCTTCGAGGCGATACCCCGCGAACTGTTCATTCCGCCGGAGCTTCGCGACCAGGCCTATGCGGACCATCCGATTCCGATAGGCAAGGGCCAGACGATCTCGCAGCCGTACATCGTGGCATACATGATCCAGCAGCTTGCCCCCCAGCCCGGCCAGCGGGTGCTCGACGTCGGCTCCGGCAGCGGATACCAGGCCGCGATATTATCGCGGCTTTGCGGACACGTTTACGGCATCGAGCGGAGCGAATATCTCGCGGAGCGATCGATTCAGACGCTCTGCCAACTTGGAATAACAAACGCAACCATCCGCACGGGCGACGGCAGCCTGGGCCTGCCCGACCAGGCGCCCTTCGACCGGATAATCTGCGGCGCCGCCGCGCCCGATGTGCCGCAACAATGGATCGACCAGCTCGCCGAAGGCGGACGGATCGTCGCGCCCGTCGGCGGGCAGCACGTCCAGGAACTCGCCATCGTCGAAAAACTCGCCGGCCAGATCGTAAGAAGGCCGTCCTGCGGCGTGCGATTCGTCAGGCTCATCGGCCGGGCTGCCTGGCCGGATTGACAGCGGCAATGGCCTTGCCACGTTCAATTGTGTATTGGGTTTTAAAGCCCCATGCGCAAGCATGGGGACATTTGTTAGTTTCATCGCAACAAAACGGCATCCCCGCATTGACATGCGGGGCTTTAAACCGGAATGCATTCGAAAATCCTGCCCTATTTGCAAAATCCTCCGATATATGTATATTTTATGCCGTCCGCGGCGGCGGACAGGAAAGGCCATTTGTCTCATGAAAATCAGAATGACAGCGATTGCCGTATTATCGGCCGTCCTCGGCGGCTGCGCGATCAGCGACAAGATCGTTTATGTTCGCGACCAGCACGGCCAGCCCATCGAGGAGGTAAGAGTCATCTCGCAATACGAGGCCGTGGACGCCGGCATGAACATGACCAACGCCGACGGCCGCTGCTGCGTCAACCTGTCGCGGTCTTTCATGCTGGGCTATCCGAAGTACCTGGCGTTCGTCAAGGAAGGCTGCCAGACCGAGGTGATCCGATTTCCGCGCAAATGGCCTTTCACCATTCATCTCAAACCGGCGGAGGACCCGCAGACCGCCCCGGCCAGCCGGCCGAAGGACGATTGGCAATTGCCTCCGCCTCCGCCCGGCGGAAAATGAAATCCCTTTCCACGAAACCCGACAGCCGACCAAAATGGCCAAACCCCGCAACAAGATGCTCGATCTGCTGGCGTACCTGGGAATGCGGATATTTGTCATGTTCGTGCATATGTTCGGCTTCCGCGCCAACTACCGCACCGCGGCCATCATCGGCAACCTGATGTACAGGTTCGACAAACGCCACCGCCGCCGCGGGCTGGAGCATCTTCGCCGCAGCTTTCCCGACTGGGACGAGACCCGCCGGCACGCCGTCCTGAAGGCCTCGATGAGGAACCTGATTTATCTGGGCATCGAGGTTATGTTCACCACGCGGCTGATAACGCCCGGCAGGTGGCGGCGGCATGTTAAGCTGACCAAGGCCGACGAGGCACTGAAGATAGTAACCGAACGCAAGACCGGCCTGGTCGTCGCAACGCCGCACTTCGGCAACTGGGAGGTGCTGGGCTACACGCTGGCGACTATCGGCTACCCGATGACCGCCGTCGCCCGCCCGCTGGACAACCCCTACCTCAACAATTACGTCCTGGGCGTCCGCGAGCGAAACGGGCTGGACATCCTTTTCAAGAAGGGCGCCACCCAGACGATGGACGAGATCATCGAGAACAAGGGGGTCGTCGGATTCATTCCCGACCAGGACGCCGGCAGGAGGGGAATATTCGTGAACTTTTTCGGCCGGCTCGCCAGCACCTACAAGTCGCTGGGCCTGCTGGCCATCAGGCACAACGTCCCGATCGTCATCGGCTCGGCAAGGCGGCTGGATGAGATTTATCATTTCGAGCTGTATATCCAGCGCGTGATACACCCGCACGAATGGGCCGACAAACCCGACCCCCTGCGGTGGGTTACGCAGGAATGGAACACCGCCTTTGAGCAGGTCATTCGCACGGCCCCCGAACAATACCTCTGGCTCCACCGCCGATGGAAGCACCGCCCTCCCGGCGAAGAGCCTGCCCCAGACGGCATAGCGTGAACCAGCAATGAGCGAGTTCCGGATAGTCAGCGATTTTGAGCCGCAGGGCGATCAGCCGCAGGCGATAGAGCGTCTGGAGGCCAATCTGCGCTCCGGCCAGGATCGCAACGTCCTGCTGGGCGTAACGGGCAGCGGCAAGACGTTTACAATGGCCCACGTAATCCAGCGGCTTCAAAAGCCGGCGCTGGTGATAAGCCACAACAAGACGCTGGCCGCACAGCTCTACGAGGAATTCAAGGAGCTGTTCCCCGAAAACGCCGTCGAGTATTTCGTGAGCTACTACGATTATTACCAGCCGGAGGCCTACATTCCGCAGCGGGACATCTATATCGAGAAGGACGCCAGCCGCAACGACGACCTTGACCGCCTGCGTCTGTCGGCCACCACCAGCCTGAGTTATCGCCGCGACGTGATTATCGTGGCCAGCGTCTCGTGCATCTTCGGGCTGGGCAGCCCCGAGCAGTACAAAAAGGCGGTGCTGGCCCTGCGGCGAGGCATGGCCATCGACCGCGACGAGATTCTCCGCAGCCTGGTCAACCTTCAGTACGACCGCAACGACGTGGTCTTCGAGCGTGGCACGTTCCGCGTGCGGGGCGACACGGTGGACATATACCCGGCCTACGAGGAGTTCGGCTGCCAGGTCGAGTTCTTCGGCGACCAGATCGACGCGATCCGGTTCATCAATCCCACCAGCGGCGAGACGCTCAGCACGGCCGACCAGACGTTCATCTTCCCGGCGGTGCATTACATCGTCGAGGAGAACACAATCGAGCGGGCAGCCGCGTCGATAAAGGCGGAGCTGGAGGGGAGGCTGATTCAGCTTCGCAACGAGGGCAAACTGCTCGAAAGCCAGCGGCTTTCCGCCCGCACCCGCTACGACATCGAGATGATGCTGGAGGTGGGATACTGTCCGGGCATCGAGAACTACTCGCGGCACATCGACGGCCGGCAGCCGGGCCAGCGGCCTTACACGCTCATCGACTACTTCGGCGACGACTACCTCATCATAATCGACGAGTCGCACGTTACCATCCCGCAGCTTCGGGCGATGTACAACGGCGACCGCAGCCGAAAGAATGTGCTGGTCGAGCACGGCTTTCGCCTGCCCAGCGCGATGGACAACCGCCCGCTGCGGTTCGAGGAATTTCTGGAGATGTGGAAGCAGGTGGTGTTCGTTTCGGCCACGCCGAGCGACTGGGAGATTCAGCAGGCCGGCGGAGAGGTCGTCGAGCAGGTCATCCGCCCGACGGGCCTGGTCGATCCGGCCGTCGAGGTCAGGCCGGCACGCGGGCAGGTGGCTGACCTGCTGGCCGAGATCGCCAAACGTGTGCAGGCCGGCGAACGCACGCTGGTAACCGCGCTGACCAAGCGGCTCTCGGAAGACCTGGCCGAGTACGTCCGCCAGCAGGGCTACCGCTGCAAATATCTGCACAGCGAGATCGAAACGCTCGAACGCGTGGATATTTTGCGCGACCTGCGCGAGGGAAAATTCGACGTGCTGATCGGCGTGAACCTGCTGCGCGAGGGGCTTGACCTGCCGGAGGTCTCGCTGGTGGCGATCCTCGACGCCGACAAGGAAGGGTTCCTCCGCTCGGCGACCAGCCTGATACAGACCATCGGGCGCTGCGCCCGCAACGTCAACGCACAGGTCTATCTTTACGCCGACACGATGACGCCGTCGATGCAGAAGGCCATCGACGAGACGACCCGCCGCCGCAAGCTTCAGCTTGAATACAATACCGAGCACAACATCACGCCGACTACTATCCGCAAGGCGATCCGCACCGCACTGGCCGACCAGCTTCGCGCCCGCAAGACCGCCCGCGAGGCGTTGCACTTTAACGAGGATGAATTTGAAAGCCAGGAACTCGTCGCCGAACTGGAAGAGCAGATGTTCACGGCGGCGGAGGCCCTGGAATTCGAGAAGGCCGCGCAACTGCGCGACCGGATAGCCGGACTGAAAAAAACCGAGGACCGGAAATCCTGATTTCGGCCCCAAAAAAATGCGCGGAAAGATCGTCTTTAGGTGGCACCATCAAGCGCAGCTTGGGGGGGGGTGTTTGACTGAAGAAAAACACCCCCAAGCTCCGCTTCGCTGCGCTTGAGGGTGCCACCAGCCGAACGCATCGCTTGAAAAATGCTCCCGCAGCGATTATCAATGGCGTGCCGGAATGATGCAATGGCATAAAACAATCCTCTGCAAAGGAGAAATCTGATGGCGAGCAAAAACGTATATCGGACGGAATTGGCGCCTGTTCAACCGTGGGACCAGGGCGAGGTGCGGATAAACGGCCCGGCCGTCTTCGGGGCCGGCGCGGGCAAGGCGTTTTTGTACGCCGTGCCGGTCTGCGGCAAAAGGCCGATTGAATTCTCGGCCGCGGGCCTGCCGCCCGGCCTGACGATCGACCCCAAGAGCGGCATCATCAGCGGGCGGATCGACAAAAAGGGCAAGAGCGTTGCCGTCATCACGGCCGCAAACGCCGCCGGCAGTTGCAGCCGGAAATTCAAGATCGTCGCCGGCTCAATCGCCCTTACCCCGCCGATGGGGTGGAATAGTTGGAATTGCTGGGGCAAGGAGATCGACGACGGCAAGATTCGCGCCGCCGCCGAGGCGATGGTCTCGTCGGGCCTGTCGGCTCACGGATACTCTTGCATCAACATCGACGACGGCTGGCAGGGCCGGCGCGGCGGGACATATAATGCGCTGATGCCCAACGAGCGGTTCCCCGACATGGTCGGCCTGGCTGCTCACGTCCACGGCCTGGGGCTAAAACTCGGAATATACTCGACGCCATGGGCGACCTCGTACGCCGGTTTCGCCGGCGGGTCGAGCGGCGAACCGCTGCGTTTTTTCGAGCACTGGATGAGTGCCTTCAATCGCGCAAAGGGTTTCGGCTTCGGCCAGGCGTCGCACCATGCCGAGGACGCCCGCCAGTGGGCCGAGTGGGGCATAGACTACCTGAAATACGATTGGAACCCTTGGGCCGTGCCTGAGGTCGAGGCGATGAGCCAGGCCCTGAAGGCCTGCGGGCGCGACATAATCTACAGCCTTTCCAACTCGGCCCCGTTCGACAAGGCCGCCGACTGGGCAAAGTTGGCCAACTGCTGGCGGACCACCGGCGACATCGCCGACAACTGGGAAAACATGAGCGCCATCGCCTTCAGCCAGGACCGCTGGACGCCGTTCGGCTCGCCGGGCCACTGGAACGACCCGGACATGCTGGTCGTCGGCCGGCTGGGATGGGGAAAGGTCCGCGAGAACAACCTCACGCGCGACGAGCAGATAACCCATATAACAATGTGGGCGCTGCTGGCCGCGCCGCTCCTGATCGGCTGCGACCTGACGCAGATCGACGACCTGACCATTCGCCTGCTCTGCAACGACGAGATGATCGCCATCGACCAGGATCCGCTCGGCAGCCAGGGGCACAGCCTGCGCAACCGGCGAAACAACGACATCCTCGGCAACGAAAAGCAGAACCAGTCAGTTTACGTCCGCCGGCTCTCCGACGACAGCCTGGCGGTCGGGCTGTTCAACCGCGCGGACTTCGACGACGAGATCGCGGTTACCTGGAAGTCGCTCGACATCGGCGGCCAGAACGCGGTCCGCGACGTCTGGGCGAAAAAAGACCTCGGCACTTTCAGGAAAAGGTTCGCCCTCGGCGTCCCGGCCCACGGCGCTCAACTGCTGAAAATTTCAAAAGAATAACACGGCAGATGGCATATTTGGTCTTCGCGCCAAACACTATAAAATAGGCGCCATGCGCCTTCACTATTTTCCGGCACATTCGTGTTGTTTCTCATTCAAACCATAAGTGTCGGCATGATTAACGGCCCGTTTACTCCAGAATCTTATACTCCGCCGGGTCGATGGTGAGGCCTTCAACCTGGCGGGGTTGATCGGCGAAGTTGGCGGCTATGGCCAGTCCGTTGGAAAATTCCGTCCGTTCGACCTGAAAATCTTCGGTGAGGTATGCGTGGTTTGTCATCTCGGCTGCGCCGACCCGGCCGTGCCAGTCGTCCACGTACTGAACCGCGGCGAATTCTTCGGCGATGTCGTCGAATCTGGCCTGCGATAAATGCCACAGCGGCATGTAGCCCCAGAGCATGTCGGTCAGCCATCGCCTGGCCTGTGCGGCCCTGTCATCCGGCGGCGCGTACGTGTAGCGGGCGCAGAAGGCAGCATCGTGAAAGACCAGCGGCCACAGCGGGATCGACTGGCCGGGCACGCGATTGTGGCGGTTCTCCTGCCAGTCCGTCAGATTCGCGCCGAAATCGGCCGCTTCCTCGCTGCCGATGATCAGCCCCTGCTCCTTGTAGAATTTCAGCAGTTCGATCTTGCACTGCTCGTCCTGCGAACGGGTGAGCGTGTTGCCCTGCTCATATGACTGGATAAGTTGCGCCGTGGTAGTCGTGTCGATGTACATGGCGCGGGGATTGAGCGTCTTTATATCCGGCCAGTTGCGTTTGGCGTATTGCAGGCCGTCGCGGGAATTGACGATATAGCACTGTCCGCCGGCCCAGACGCCGCCGGGCATGGGCTGGCCGCCTGCCCAGCGGACGACGCCCTTGGGAAAACTGGGCGACTGCGGATAGATGTCCTGGTAGTTGTCGTGCAGGCCGATGGTTATCGGGTCGCCCATTGAGCAAAGCTTTCTGAGTTCATCAATGCTTCCCAGAGCCGGCTCCGGCGGCCAGATGTCCGGGTGCAGCTCGTCGTATCCGCCCTTGCACCATCCGCGGAGCATCACCAGCCCGCGTTTCATCCCGCCGCGCCGGGCCTTGCCGACGGCGTCGAGCACCTCGGCGTGGGTCATGCGGACATCAAGAATGGATTCCCTGTCCTGCAAATCCGGCGGCGGCTTGCGCATCTGGTCCTGGAATCTCCGGCCCGTCCGCGTCATGGCCTGAAAGATGGAAAGTATCCGCCCGCCGAGAAGATTTTTCAGGGCCGGGCAGGCCCGCATTTTTTCATCGAGCTTCCTCATGCCGCCGTTGTCCGTCAGCCAGGCGCGATACGCCTTTGCCAGGCCGACGTATCCGCCGTCGGTGAAGCGGTATCTGACGCCTCGCGTCCGGCCCCACCGGCCCAGCGATTTGAGCCAGCCGGGCGAGCCCCACAGTCCGCCGGCCAGCACGCCGGCGTCGGCGTGGCCTTCGTCAAAGACGGCGATCCAGCCGGCCTGGCCGTCAAGCCCGCCGAACCATTTCATGTTCAGGTGCGGATAGAACAGCCAGAAATATCGCGAAGGCAGCGGCTTGCGGACCAGCCGCCCGACGCCGTTGGGAAACACCATCTGCTGCGACTCTATCGGCGGCGGGAAGATCAGGCTCGGCAGCGACTCGTCGATGCCGTCTATCCGCAGGACGATCCACTGGTCCTCGAGCGTCCAGCGGCAGGTGAACGTCCCCATCTCTTTGCCGAGCCGGCCGAGCACCGCGTAGCGGATCGAATCTCCTTCGGCCCGGCCGCGGAATCGCCCCGGATGCTGCTGGCAGAGCGTCCGTTCCTGCATAAGCCAGACGTGCCCCAGTTCGATCGGATTGTCTTCCTGAACGGCGACCGGCCCCATCCGCCAGATTCGCCCGTCGCGGCGGTTCTCCAGTTGCGCCGAGGCGTCGTCGAAAACGCGAAGGACCACATGCTCATTTCCAACTTCTTTAAGAAGCTCCGGCATAATCAAGGCTCCCTGATAAATTTCTGTTTCCGGCAGAATGTCTTGTTAATGTACGGAACGGGAAAAATAACCGCATAAATGGCCTCAAGCGGGACCCTTCCACATTGAGGCGTTCAAACCACGGGCTTGCGCCCAACAGTATCTGCATAAGAGCCTATCCGGATAAGTTACCCGCTCTCGCGTCGGATTCCAAGCACGTGCGGACGCCAGGGCAACCGACGCGGGCAAGTTGGTCAACGACAGGCGGTTCTGCTGGACATGGCCATGCCGCATATGGACGGCGATGAGGCGTTCCGCGAGCTGCGCCGCGTCAGGCCGGACGTCGAGGTCCTGCTTTCCAGCGGATACAACGAACAGATTACATAAACAATTTCACCGGCAAAGGTCTGGCCGGATTCATCCAGAAACCTTACACTATGAAAAGCCTGCTGGAAGCCATCGCGAAAGTTGCAGGCATGGAAGATCCGGAACCGGCTGAAAATGGCGAAAAAAATCCTCCGCTGGGCGCGTAAGCTTCAGGCCGTCGCACAGAGCGGCCTGACGTACGCCACAAGTCCTTATGAACAGGAACGATTCCAGAAGATACGCGCCATAGCCGCCGAGATGCTCGCCGACACAAGCGGCGCCGACGCCGGACAGATTGAACTGCTATTCGACCAGCAGAAAGGCTACGCCACGCCGAAGGTGGTCGCCCGGGCGGGGATGTTCCGCGACGGCAGGATTCTGATGGTCCGCGAGCAGGCCGACGGAAAATGGTCCCTGCCGGGCGGGTGGGTGGACGTGTACGACACGCCCCGCCAGGCCGTCCAGCGCGAGGCGTTCGAGGAGACGGGCTTCACCGTCCAAGCCGTCAAGCTCGCCTACGTCCGCGACAACCCGTGCGGGACGGCTGTCGCCTGGCCGTTCCACATCTTCGACCTGTTCTTCCTGTGCCGCATAACCGGCGGCCAGCCGACCGCCAGCTTCGAGACCCCGCAGGTCGAGTTTTTCCCGCCCGACGGCCTGCCGGAACTGTCGCCCCACCGCGTCCGCAAGCAGGATATCGAACTCATGTTCCGCCACAACGCCAACCCCGACCTGCCCACAGACTTCGATTGAGGCTTGTTACGATTCAATTTGCCGGTTGCGTTGAGGCAGGCTGGGTTGCCGGCTGAGTGGATATCAACTGTACAACAGGCGGAGCTGAGGCGGCGTATAATACCACGTTTCTCATAAGGTCAAAGGCGGATGCCGGTTCATAGCCATCACAGGCGTAGGACGAAAAGCCCACTAAACCGGCGACAATGTCTTCCTGGCTGAAGATTACCTTGGGCCTGTCGCCGGCCAGAACCGCCATCAGGCAAGGTTCTCTAACTCCGACGAGCCTCGCCCGCGTCGCGCGACGGTACTTGACCTTCTCGATAACCATGTCCTTGAGTTGATAAATCGGCGAGGACAGCGGCAAGGACGCCATACTATCTGTGCCCCAAAGTTCGCCGATAAGGTTCCTGGCTGACTCGCCGAAGGGCTTGGACCCGCCGCCGGAGTCAAAGAGGACCAGCCCTCCTTGTTCGACATATTCTCGGAGGGCGGTTTTTTCGTCGTTTGTCAGTGTAAAAGCGCTCGTGCCCGTCAAGATGGCCAGCCTGGCCCCCGAATCCTTGAGCGAGACAATCTCGATCGGCTCAACGGGGCAATCGACCTTGACCTTGAATGATTTCCCCATGGGCCTTCCGAACCGCTCCAGTGCCAGCGGCTCAGCGTCGTAATTTCCGGCATATTTGAGTCTGGCGATTTTCACTGTCTTGTCGAATGGCCCGGCCGGTTCGGACGGCCAGACGTTTACCCCGCGGTTTTTTGGCAGCCTGTCAGTAACACTACAACGAAACTTCCTCTGGCATGATGCAGCATCGCAGCTTATACAACTTGACGCCAAGTCTGCGTAACCGCCTGAGTTTGGCTTTCACGTGGGACTGCCGTGCGCGCCGATTGCGGTTCTGCGTCTCGGTGA
>JACRIL010000242.1 GCA_016235825.1 Planctomycetota bacterium | reverse complement strand
GGCCCAATCGGGACCGGCAACGTCCGACTTGGCGGCGTTCAGCATCTCGGCGACCAGCGTCTTGGTCTCCTGCTTCTGCCCTTCGGTGAGCTTGGCCCCTGCGGCCGTGTTCTCGACCTTGCTCAAGCGAGTCTCGAGTTTGCGATTCTCTTCCTTCAGCTTGTCGAGGTCGGTAACCTGAGCGCTTGCCGCGGTCCATGACGCCATGAATGCTGCGGCCAGTCCTGCTGCTGACAGCTTCCAGTTTGCAAATCCGTGCATGCTATCTCCCTTCAAAAAGGATCCATGTTGCTCTTTCGCCCGGCCATCCCAGTTGGCCGAAAACAACTACGGCGAGCAAGTTGCGGCACAGCTTATACACTTTAACGGCAAAGTCAATAGTAAATAAATATTAAGATTGTGTTAATATGAGGGTACCCCCTGCTGGTTTGAGTGATGTCCAAAGGCGGGTCTGATAACATTACGGCTGTCCGCCGATTCGGACATTCCGCCGCGAAATGATTGCGGCTTACATCATATATATGTATATCAGGACGATTGGCTGGCCGCAAGTTTATTCCGCCGGACAAGTCCGGAACCGGACGGCCTTCCCGCGGCGTCCGGCGGAAAGCGGCTGATAAAATCTCTCTTTAATGCCTGACAAAACCTCCGGCCGCATTTATATTCATGAAGTCTATGCCGAGAAAACGCATAGTTATGATGGAAAACGAGCGGGACCTTGCCGACCTGATGGCCATGCGGCTGGTGCGTGAGGGCAATGAGGTCGAAACCGCCTTCGACGACAAGGAAGGCCTGGATATTATAAGGGCCAACCCGCCCGATCTGGCGATCATTGACATGTCGCTGCCGGGCATGGGCGGCCCGGAGATCGTCAAGGAACTGCGGGCCGACTCGCGGACCGCGGCGATCCCCATAATAATGTTGACGGCCAAACACCCCGAAGGCAACGTCGGCACGGGCCTTCAGGCCGGCCAGGACGAATACATAACCAAGCCGGTGAGCCTGTCCGCGCTGGCGGCCGCGGCGGCGGCGGTTCTGAAACGCGCCGGTTCGCCCCAGGCGACGGAGGCCGGCAGGATAAAAATCGGCGGTATCGCCGTAGACCAGGAAACCCACCGGGTCGAGGTCGCGGGCAAACCTGTCCTGCTGACGTTGACGGAGTTCCGGCTGCTGGCAGCCCTGGCGGCGGCAAAGGGGCGGGTGCTCACCAGGGATCAGATGATAGACCGGGCGATGGGCATGGACGCCATCGTTACCGACCGGACGGTGGACGTGCACCTTGCCGCCCTGCGAAAAAAACTGGGCAAGGCAGGCAAATGCCTCAGGACCGTCAGGGGCGTCGGCTACCGCCTCAGTTCGCAAACCGATGAAACTGCATAGCAGCCCGTTGAAAATGTGGCGTGGGCGTCTCTGTTCGCCTGTGGCGAGGGCGTCCTGCCCTCGCGTTTTGCTGTTTTTCTCCGGTTTTTCCGCGGGCGGGCTTGTCCGGCGTAGATTTAGCGACGCCGGAACGCCTGCGGCACACGCGGACAGGATGGCCACGCCGCAAACATCGTCTTTTTCAACGGGCTGATAGGCTCTAAATGTGCCTCACAATCGCAAAAAAGTTTGACACGCCAGGGCAATCCGAATAGTCTTATCAACCCGCCAGGATGGATGGTTTGGCAGGACAGACCCGGCCCGGCGGCAATATCGGCTCGACAGCGCGTTAAATTAGCCCGAAAGGAGCAATCTCATGGCGGCAAAAGTCGGAATCAACGGTTTCGGACGCATCGGCAGGCTCGTGGCCCGCGTGATGGCCGAGGACCCAAAGCGTTTTGACCTCGTCGGAATCAACGATCTCTTTGACGCCGACATGCTGGCATACATGTTCAAGTACGACTCGACCCAGGGCAGGTTCTCCGGCTCAGTCGAGGCCAAAGGCAGCGCCATAGTCGTCAACGGCAAGGAAATCCCGATCTTCGGCGAGAAAGAACCCGCCAAGCTGCCTTGGGGCAAGCTGGGCGCCGACGTGGTCATCGAATCGACTGGCAGATTCACCAGCCGGGCCGCCGATGGCAAACCAGGCTACGACTCGCACCTGGCCGCCGGCGCCAAGCGGGTGCTGCTAAGCGCCCCGGCCAAGGACAAGCCCGACGCCACGATCGTCCTGGGCGTCAACGACGACCAGCTCAAGAAGGAATGCAAGCTGATCTCAAACGCATCCTGCACAACCAACTCGCTGGCCCCGGTCTGCAAGGTGCTGCATGAGAAGTTCGGCATCGTCAAGGGGCTGATGACCACCATACACGCCTACACCAACGACCAGGCGATCCTGGACATGCCCTACAAGGACAAACGTCGCGGCCGGGCCGCGGCGCTCAACATAGTCCCCTCGACCACCGGCGCGGCAAAGGCCCTGGGCGAGGTGTTCCCCCCCCTGAAGGGCAAGCTCCACGGCTACGCCCTGCGGGTACCCGTGCCGACCGGCTCGATCACGGACCTGACGTTCATCGCGGGCAAGAAGCTTACGGCCGACGAGATCAACGCCGCAATCAAGGGTGCCGCAAACGGCGTGATGAAGGGCATCATCGAATATGTAACCGACCCCATCGTCTCCAGCGACATCGTCGGCAACCCGGCCAGCTCCCTCTTCGACTCGACCAACACCATGGTCATCCAGGACGACATGTGCAAGGTTACGATGTGGTATGACAACGAGTGGGGTTATTCCCACCGCTCCGCCGACCTGGTCGAACGGATGGCCAAGCTCGGCTGATATGCCGGAGATTTCAGCAACATCCAAATCGGGCCTGGCCGGTTCGCGCCGCCAGGCCTGATGATTTGTCGAAAGAGGACATGGATAAACTCGGCAAAGAGGATCACGAGCTGATCGAGGCGGCCAGGGACATTATCCGCCGGCGGTTCCGGCAGGGATATCATCACGTCGCCGCGGCGCTGCGGACCGGGGCCGGCAAGGTCTTCGCCGCCGTGCACCTGGAGGCCCACGTCGGGCGGGTGGCCGTCTGCGCCGAGGCATGCGCGCTGGCTATGGCCGCCGCCGAAGGCGACACCGAAATCGACTGCATCGTCGCCGTCGACCGCAACGGGGCCGTCCTCTCCCCCTGCGGAATATGCCGCGAACTGATAAGCGATTTCTCGCCCCAGGCCCGCGTGATAGTCAACGACGGCAAGCGTCTTCTGGCCGTGCCGATAGCCGACCTGCTCCCGATGAAATATCGGAGATTGCATTAGAACCTGGCTTGTTTTCTTTGGTGGCACCCTCAAGCGAAACGAAGTGAAGCTTGGGGATGTTTAATGAGACTCGTATTAATTAAAGAACACCCCCAAACTCCGCTTTGCTGCGTTTGAGGGTGCCACCGAATTTTGTAATTTTAATGAACTGGCAGATAGATGCTTTTCACTGAAAGACCCTGAAGGGGCGAAAAAAGTCGGTTGGATAAGACAATCGGACAGGACAAATGGCCTTCTTAATGTTGTAGTGCTAGAATCCCTTCCATGCATAATAAGGAGCCTTTTTCATGGCGAAAAAAATGACGTCGCACGAGCGGTTCAAGCGGATGTTCGAGCACAAGCAGGCCGACCGCGTCCCGATCCTCGATTACGCATGGTCTTCCACCCTCGAGCGGTGGCGGCGGGAAGGCCTGCCGAAAAATGCCGACTGGTGCGAGTTTTTCGACCTGGACCTGGTGCCGCAGATCACCGTGGACAACTCGCCGCGATACCCGGAAAAAATGATCGAAGAGACGAACGAATACAAGATTCATACGTCCAAATGGGGCGTAACGATGAAGAACTGGAAGCACGCCGGCGGGACGCCGGAGTTCCTGGACTTCACCGTCGTCGATCCGGAAAGCTGGGCGCAGGCCAAGGCCAGGATGAAGCCCGCCAAGGATCGCATCGACTGGAATTACCTGAAAGAAAATTATCCGAAGTGGCGGGAAAAAGGCGCCTGGATCAAAGGCGAATTCTGGTTCGGGTTCGACGTTACCCATTCCTGGACGGTCGGGACGGAACGGCTGCTGATGGCGCTGGTCGAACAGCCGGAATGGTGCATGGACATGTTCAAAACCTACCTCGAACTTGATATAGCCATGTTTGAGATGGCCTGGAAGGCCGGCTACACCTTCGACTGCATCTCCTGGCCGGACGACCTGGGCTACAAGCAGAACCAGTTCATGTCGGTGAAAATGTATCGCGAACTGGTTAAGCCGTTCCACAAGCGGGCCGCGGACTGGGCGCATTCAAAGGGCGCCAAGGTCCATCTTCATTCCTGCGGCGACGTCAATCCGCTGGTGCCCGAATTCATCGACCTGGGTATCGACGCGCTGAATCCGCTGGAGGTCAAGGCCGGCATGGACCCGGTCGCCATCAAGAAGAAGTTCGGCGACTCACTCGTCCTGCACGGCGGGATCAACGCCGTTTTATGGGACAACACCGAGGCCATCGAGGCCGAGATGCGACGGACCATCCCGGCCGTCAAGGAAAACGGCGGCTATATCTTCGCCTCCGACCACTCGATCCCGACCTCCGTCAGCTTTGAAAATTTCAAGCGGATCATCACGCTGGCAAAAGAACTGGGGAAATACTAATGAACAGCGTATTCGGCAAGGTGGTTTACACGGGCAGGCGTAATGATCAGTGATTGCCCCAGGCTTAGCACTACAACGAGACTTTAGCTCAAGAAAATTCATCCAGCCATCCGATGGTTCCTTACAGGACGCCTTGACAGCAAAGGAGCTACGGCATGGATGTCAAACAGATTCAGCAGTTGCGGCCGATGTTGAACACGTACT
>JACRIL010000245.1 GCA_016235825.1 Planctomycetota bacterium | reverse complement strand
CTTCTGCCGCAGGCTGCGGGTGCGTTATGAAAAACGGGACGATATTCATCAAGCATTCCTCATCATCGGCTGCATTCTGATCTGCTGGTGCAAGATTCAGAGGTTTTGTTAGAGTGCCTTAGAGCCTATCCGAATAACTACGATGAGCTGCCATTGTAGTTATCCGGATAGGCTCTTATCAGGAAGCTGTTTTCCCGTCCGGGAGAATACGCGATGAAAAAAACAGTCGGTCTGATATTGCTGATCGCCTCGGCGTGCCTTGCCCAGGGCAAGCAGCCGCCCAAAATAAAATACGATCCCCACAAGTTCTCCGACCAGGCCGTCCAGGGCGCCATCGAAAAGGGCGTAAAGTTTCTGCTTTCGCGCCAGAAGGACGACGGCGGCTGGGAACCCTATTTCGCCCCGCCTCGGCCAGGGCAAACCCCCGGTTTCAGAGGCGACGACAATACGATAGGTCCGTCCTGCATGGTCCTGTACGCCCTGCTGGAAAAGGGCATGAGCGTCAAAGACGCCAACATCGCCAAAGGGGTGGACTTCATAACGAAGAACACGGGCAAGGATTCCGACACTGACAGGAATTATTCCATCGCCATGCGATGCCAGGCCCTGCTGGCCGCATTCAAACAGGACAAAAAGTATCTGAAATTTCTCGAAGCCGACGTGCAGCAGTTGATAAAGTCCATGTATCCCGACGGATCGTACTCGTATTACACCCCCGACAACAAGAAGTCTTACGAGGCCTGGAAGGCAAAGGGCGACAACTCCAATTCGCAATACGGCGTGCTGGGGGTCTGGGCCGGCGCCAAGGCCGGCATCGAGATACCCAAGGAATACTGGAACCTCGTGATGAAATACTGGCTCGGCCAGCAGCGGACCGACAACGGCTGGTGCTACCGGACGAGCGACGGGTATTACCCCGGACAGGATGACGTAACGACCGCAGCCATGACCACCGCCGGAATCGCCACGCTCTTTGTCTGTCTGGACGCCGTGATGGCCGATAAGTTCATCAGGTGCGACACGGCCGGCGAATACGCCCCGATAAAACGGGGCCTTGAATGGATCGATAAAAATTTTGAAAAAACGCTCACGGATGAAAAAATACGCGGCAAATCCGGCATTCCGGATTTCTATTATTATCTGTACGGAGTGGAGCGGATCGGCCTGGCCAGCGGCTACAAGTTTTTCGGCAGGCTCGACTGGTACAAGTTCGGGACCAAATGGCTGCTGGAAAACCAGAAAGCCGACGGTTCGTGGACTTCCAAATATCACAATCTCACGCCGGACATCGCCACGTCGTACGCCCTGCTGTTTCTCATCCGAGGCCAGAGGCCGGTGCTTCTCAACAGGCTGCAATACGAAGGCGACTGGAACAATCGCCCCAGGGCCATGGCCAATTTTGTCCGATGGGGCGAAAAGGCCTTCGAGACCGAGTGCAACTGGCAGATCATAACTTTTACCGCCAGCGTGGATGAATGGCACGACTCGGCCATCCTGTGCATTACAGGTTCAAAAGCCCCGAAATTTTCCGATGACGACCTGGCGGCGCTGCGGACCTTCGTATATCAGGGCGGGACCATTTTGGGCATTACCGAATGCAACGGCCTGGCTTTCACAAAAGGGATGCAGGATGCCTATAGGAAGATGTTCCCGAAATATGAACTTGCTCTGTGCGGCCCGGAACATCCGATCAACACCGTCCAGTACAAGCTGCCGGCGGGAATCCAGTTTTCGGAGGTCCACAATGGGATACGCCCTCTGGCGATTCACACGGACAGGGACCTGCCGCTGGCATGGCAGACGTACCAGGTGGCCACGGGCAAACCCAATTTCGACGCGGCGGCCAATATCATCCTTTACGTAACCGACAGGCAGTTCAGGAACCGCGGGACGGAAATCTGGCCGGCCGAGCCGACGGCATCGGCGGCGAAGACCGTCAGCGTCGCCAGGTTGAGATATCCGGGCAATTACGATCCCGAGCCCCTTGCTCTGGAGAAATTCGCCCGGCATATGGCTCAAAAATACCCGATCAGGGTGGAACTCGCCGGCGTTAAAAAAACGCCCGCGCCCGCGTCTGCCCCGGCAGGCGCCTCGCAGCCCTCGCCGGAAATCGAGAAAACCGGCATCGCGGCCGCCGAACTCAAACCGGGCACGACGCTGGCGATAATGTCCGGGACCGGCAGATTTACGCTTCCGGCCGCCGACAAGGACGCGCTGAAGAAATACGCCGATTCCGGCGGAACTATTCTGCTTGAGTCGGCCGGCGGTTCGGGCGGATTCTTTGAATCGGCCCAGGAACTGGCCGGCGAACTGTGGGGCAAGGACAAGATAGTGCAGATACCGGCGGACTGCCCGCTCTACCAGATAAAGGATATGACCGTCGAGAAGGTCAGGTACAGGCGGGCGACGGCAAAGAGGATCGGGGCGGCCAAAGAGCCCCGTCTTATGGGCGTGATGAGAGGCGACAGGCCGTTTGTGATCCTCAGCCGCGAAGACCTTTCGGGCGGACTGGTGGGCTATTCTATTCTCGGCCTGGACGGCTATGAGCCCGATTCGGCCTTTGAAATCATGCGGAACATCGTTATTCTCGCCTCGACGGCGAAGTAGGCGCATATATCCGGCGATTCCCGTTTGCGGATCACTACATCAGAGGATTGTCGTTTCCAGGCATCAGCACCTGGATGGGTTCCTTTATGCCCACTCCACTGGACCATTGCATAAGGTGCTCCATGACGGCATAAGTAACCTCGTGCCCCCTGGTAACGATCAGGTTGCCGTTCTTGGCGTAAACGTCCTGGTCAAGAATCATCGCCTCGCGCAGTCCGGAGACTTTCACCAGCGTCGAGGCCATCGACTTGTGGGTGTCGATGTTTTGCAGCGCCGCCACGAGTTTTGACCAATACACGGCCGGCCTTTCAAGCATGTAAGAAACGGCCTGTCGAACCTGCATTCCGCCGCTGACCAGCCGGTCCAGTTCGGTAACAAGCCAGACCAGTTCGCTTCCGAAGGCCACAGCGTCTGAAGCGGACGCCTTTGTCTCCAGATCGGCCTGCTCCTGGTGGCCCTGGACTGGCTGGGCTGCTATTATGCCGGCGACATCCTCCATTCGCGGTATTTTCGAGAGCAATTGCCCCGCGATTTTCGGATGAGAGGCATAAGCCTGCAACTCTTTGTCATCCAGTTCCTGGCCGGTATACACCTTTCTCAGAATATCCGACGAAAGAACTACGCACCCGATTTGCGAAAGCGTGGCGGCGATTTCATACCGCCATCCGTCGGACAGGCCCAGTTGCCGGATGATGTGCTGGGCGTAACGCCGCAGGCGGCAGGCCCGGCCAAAGGCCAGCGGATTTACCAGCGACAGGACTTCCATCAGCACCTTGATGCTCCCGTTGAGCGTTTTCTCCAGCAGTTCCCGTTCGGCGGTTATCAGGGCATACTGGCGAAGCCCCGCCTCGATCGCCCCGGCGAATATCTCGGGCGGGCATGGCTTGGTCAGAAAACGGAATATCTGCCCCTTGTTGACCGCCTGGATGGCTGTGTCCAGGCCGGGGCTGCCGGTGAGCATGATTCGCACGGTGTCCGGCGAGGCGACCTTGACCCTGGCGAGAAACTGCACTCCGTCCATCCCGGGCATGCGCATGTCGCTTATCACGACGGCGTAAGGGCCTTTTGAGGCCACCAGTTCGCAGCCGGCCTGGCCCGAATCGGCGGTCTCCAGGGCGAACCGGCCGCCGTGCATCCGCCGCTGGGCCGCCAGTATGTTCGGATCGTCATCCACATACAGTATCTTTTCGCTCATATCGTCCACCTTTTCCAATGGGTTTTTTTGTCCGCTTTTCCTGCATTTCTGTTGAGGACTGTGAGCAGTCACGCCAGGGGAAGCCTGATTATAAACGACGTGCCTTTGCCGGTCTCCGTTTCAAAATTCATTGTTCCGCCAAGTTTTTTCACGATGACGTTTCGGCATATCGCCAATCCCTGCCCTGTTCCCTTGCCGACCGGCTTTGTGGTGAAGAACGGCTCAAATATCCGCTGACGATTCTCTTCGGATATTCCCGTTCCCGTATCCTTGACTGCAATCTCCAAAATCTCCCCTTTGAGTTCCGTTTTTATGGTGATTGTCCCTTTCCCCTTCGATCCGTCGCCGACGACGTCGCCGATCGCGTGGGCGGCGTTCACGATCAGGTTCAGGATGACCTGGCTGAAATCGCCCGGCAGGCAGGGAACCGGCGGCAGGCTGTGATCGAGTTGCATGTCCATGTCCGCGACATACTTCCATTCGTAGCGGCTGATAATGGCGGTGCTTTCTATTATCCGGTTGATGTCCGTGAGCGTTTTTTCAGCCGTTTCGGGGTGTGCCATGTCCCGCATCGCCCGAACGATCCTGGTCACCCTTTCGATCCCTTCCAGCGACTGCTGGATGGCCGCGGGAATCTCCTGGCTGAGGAATCCGACATCCACCTTTTTTACGACCTGGTTGAGTTCCGCAACCAATTTCGGATTGCACTCCTTGCGCACCTCGCCAACTGCCGTTGCGTAGGCGGCCAAAAGCTTATTGAGATCGTCGAATGACTTTTGAAGGAATCTCGTGTTATCCCCGACATATTGCATCGGCGTGTTTATCTCGTGGGCTATCCCCGAAGCCAGTTGGCCGATTGATTCCATTTTTTGCGCATGACGCAATTCGATCTCCAGGTGCTTGCCGTGATCCTCCGCCAGTTTCTGCTCGGTTATGTCGCGAACCGTCGCTTGGAGGAACGGCTTGCCCGCAAGTTCCATGCGAGTCAGGAGCACGGTGACCGGGAACTCCCCGCCATCGATCCGCCTGTGCGTCCACTCGAAGTAATGGGATCCATCGCGCATGGCTTTTTCAATCATCTCTTTGGCCTTCTCGCCCGAGGCGCGCCCGTCCGGCTGATACTCGGGAGACAATTTCCATGGTTCGCAGGCCGCAATCTCATCCACGTTCTTCGCCCCGAACATGGCCACCGTCGCCGGATTCGCGGAAGTGAACGCCCAGGAAGGCGGCGCCAGAGTCATCATGGCGTCGCGGGAATTCTCGAAGAGGCTTCGAAACTTCTCCTCGCTCTCCTTAAGCTCTGTGTCTATTTTGTGCTTATAGAGGGCTATCTCGATGCAGAAAAAGAGTTCCAATTCCTCAAAGGGCTTTACGATATACCCATAGGCTGCCGTCTGCTTTATCCGGGCGTGGATCTGCTCATCCGCGAAGGCGGTAAGGTAGACGATGGGTATATTGAATATTCTATTGATGATGCCGGTCAGTTTTATACCATCGATATCGCCATTAATATGTATGTCCATCAGAATGAGATCGGGAACATGAGCCTCGATCGCGCGGAGCGCGTCATCTCCATTGTTGACAGCCGCCACAACGTCAAATCCCCTGTTCGACAAGCACTGGCGTATCATTTCAACAGTCAGAAACTCATCTTCGACTATAAGAATTTTGGGATGCTCCATGTCCGAATGTCCTATTGTTTCATTTTATTGGCTGCCGCACTAAACCCCGGGCTGCCCGGTTCTTCTTCAAAATAAAACTCTTTCGTATTAAAAAGACTGACGCCGGCATCAACCGCATCCGCGTCGTACTTTACTCCGCGATAATCGTTCAATTCTTTGACGGCCGCATCCACGCCGAGCGCCGGCCGATAGAGACGGTGCGAAGCTATCGCCTCCATTACGTCCGCGACCATAAGGATCCTCGCCCCCAGAACGATATCGCCGCCGGCAAGTCCGCGAGGGTATCCGGAGCCGTCCAGGCGTTCATGGTGCTGATAGACGATCTCCGCGATGGGCCAGGGGAACTCGATGTTCTTCAATATTTCATACCCCGCCTGCGAATGGAGCATGACATATTGCATCTCTATCGGGCTGAGCTTTGCCGGCTTGGACAGGATCTCAAAAGGAACGCCGATCTTGCCGATATCGTGTATGCTTGCCGCAAGGCGTATGCCTTCCACCTGGTCCGCAGGCAGGCGCATTTCCACCGCGATGGCGCTGGCCAGCGACGAAACGCGGCGCTGATGTCCGGCCGTGTAGTGGTCCCTCAACTCCACCACCGCGCCCATGGCGACAAGTGTGCCGGACAGGGTGTCGCCCAGTTTCACGCTGATCTCGCGGTATCGTGCCTCGCTTTCCCGCACCTTCTTTTCCAACCGGTGCCTGCCTATGGCGATTTCGATGTTCGAGGCGAGTTCCCTGTCCTCAAAGGGCTTTACCATGTACCCATATGAGGCCGTGAGTTTCGCGCGCTCCACCAAAGCGGCGTCCGTGAACGCGGTAAGATATATCACCGGTATATCATGCCGCCCGGCGATATGCTTTGCCGTTTCAATCCCGTCCATGCTTCCTTTGAGCTTGATATCGAGCAGCACAAGGTTCGGAACGTCCCGTTTGATCGCAGACAGGGCGGCCTCCCCGGAGCTTGCTATCCCGGTAACCGTGTATCCGCTTTTGACGAGGCTGGCCCTGATATTCTCCGCCGTGATAAGCTCGTCCTCGACTATGAATATCTTGTCCCCGGCTGCCATATCTCAGCCCTCCCTGAAGCGGAGGATGAATTCCGTTCCGTTTTCCCGCTTGATTTCCAATTGCCCGCCCAACTGGTAGGTCAGTATATTTATCAGCCGCAACCCCAGGGTCGTAGTTTTGGATGTATTGATGTCGGCTGGGATTCCTCTGCCATTGTCGCTAATGGAAAGGACCAAGCTGCCGTCCTTTTCGCGGTTCATGGCGACACGTATCTCGCCCGGCCTGCTTGCCGGGAACGCGTGTTTTAGCGCATTGCTCAGCAATTCATTGATGATGAGCCCACAGGGCATTGCACTGTCGAGGTCGAGATCGAGATTGTCGATATGGATGAAAAGTTTGATCTCCCGCTGATCCACGCCGAAGATATGAAAAAGATTCGATGAAATAGTCGCGACATAATCCGCAAAATCAATTCGCGATAAATTATCAGACATATAAAGTTTTTCATGAATGATCGCCATAGATTTTATCCTGTTCTGCAGCTTCTTGAGGGCCTCGATAGCCGTGGCGTCGCGGATATCATGAGACTGAAGCCCGATGAGGCTGGATATTACCTGCAGATTATTCTTCACCCGGTGGTGAATCTCGCGCAGAAGCGTCTCTTTTTCTTTCAGGGACGCCTGAATCTTCTCTTCGGCGGCCTTGCGCTCGGTGATGTCACGGACCACAGCAACGATGTAGTCTCGATCAAGCCTGACATATTTTATGTTGGCCTCTACAGGGAATGTCGAACCATCCCTCCGACGGTGGATGCCGTTCCACATCATTGAGCCTGATTTCCGAAGCTCCTCCGCGCCCTTTGCGAACGTGGTCTGGCTGACCATGGGATCAATATCGTACGCGTGCAGAGCCAAAAATTCCTCACGACTGTAACCAAGATCCAGGCAAGCCCTCTCATTGACATCGATAAACCGGCCGGTCTTAGGATCAAGAACTTCAATTGCATCGCTGGACCGATCAAGCAGTACTCGAAACAATTTGAGCGATTCCTCCGCCAGCTTCTTTTCCCGGCGATCCTTGACCTAGCGCAACTGCCGTTCGATGGCCGAACCTAACATCGCGAGTTTGTCTTTCATGACGTAGTCGCTCGCTCCGTTTTTCATAATTTCGACCGCTTTGTCTTCGCCGATGGTGCCGGAGACGACGATGAACGGCATGTCCAGTCCGCGTTTCTTCAACAATTTCAGCGCCTGCGGCGCGTTGAACTTCGGTAGTGAGTAATCAGCCAGGATGATCTCCCATCCCTGATCGAGCTGGGCCAGATAATCCGATTCCGCCTCGACACGTTTCCACTCCGCTTCATAGCCTGTTTGCCGCAGTGCGCGCAGCATCAGCTTGGCGTCGGCGTCGGAATCTTCGATGATCAACGCTCGCAAGGGTTTGCTCATGGCAACGCCTCAGTTAACGCCGACCAGCGAGGCGCAACGCGGACGTTCCGTGCTGCAGACACTTTCGCGGACAGGAGTGTCCACATTACAAAAATACCCAGCCTCAATTAGCTCATTATTGTTCATGCAGAGTTCCTAATGGGAAGCGGCTCGTTCAACAACAGCCAGTAAAGCCCCAACTGGCGGGCGACTTCGACGAACTGATCGAAGTCCACCGGTTTGTGCACGTAGCTGTTCGCGGCCAGTTCGTAGCCCGCGATCAAATCCTGCTCCTCTTTTGAAGATGTCAGGATGACCACCGGCTGCCTGGCGGTCCGCTCGTCGGCGCGGATGCGGCGCAACACCTCCAGACCACCCATCTTCGGCAATTTCAGGTCGAGGAAGACGATGGCCGGCCGCTGGCTCACGTCGCGCCCGGCAAACCGCCCCGTTCCGAACATGTAGTCCAGCGCCTCTGCGCCGTCGGTCACGACCACGACATCATTGCTGATGTTGTGCTTTTTGAACGCCCGCAGCGTCAGCTTGACGTCGTCAGGATTGTCTTCAACCAGCAGGATGATTTTGTGCATGATGTTCTCCGAGTTGATAATTTATGAAGTGAACCACGAAACACGCGAAATGCGGAAGGATTGCGGCCGTGATCGGCAACCGCGCTCCGCCGCATTGTGTCGTTAGTGGCATCTTCATCGGGTTTCTGTTCATCCTTTCGGCTTCAACGTGAAATAGAACGTCGCGCCTTTGCTCACTTCGCCTTCGGCCCAGACGCGGCCGCCGTGGCGGTGGATAATGCGTTGGACGGTGGTCAAGCCGATGCCTGTGCCGATAAAGTCCGTGCCGGCGTGCAGTCTCTGAAACGCGCCGAAGAGTTTGTCGGCGTAGGTCATGTCGAAGCCCGCGCCGTTGTCCCGCACGAAATACGCCGTCTGCCCGTCCCGCTGCGCCTGGTCAAACTCGATGATCGCCGCGTCGCGTTTGCCGGTGAACTTCCAGGAATTGCCCAGCAGATTCTCCAACACCACCCGCAACAGGTGCGGGTCGCCCTCGGCTGCCATTCCGTCGGCAACCACGAACGTCGCCCGCCGGTCGGGCTGCTGTTGTTGCAGTTCCGCGGCAACGGCGCGGGCTGCGGCGCTCAAGTCCACGCGCTCACAACGCATCTGGGCGCGGCTGATCCGCGAGAGATTCAGCAGATCGTCAATCAGTCGGCCCATACGCTGCGTGGCGGCGCGGACGCGATTCAGGCTGTCCCGGCCCTCGGCGTCGAGCTTGTCGTTGTAATCCTCCAACAAAATGCGGCTGAAACCGTCAATGCTGCGCAACGGCGCCCGCAAGTCGTGCGACACGCTGTAGGAAAACGCCTCCAGTTCCTTGTTGGCCGCTTCCAGTTGTACTGTGCGTTCGACGACACGCTGCTCCAGTGAGGCGTTGAGATTCTTTACCTGCTCCTCCGCCCGCTGGCGTTCGGCGACCTCAACGGCCATCTCCTGGTTGGTGTGATCCAGCTTGTTTTTCTCGGCGTCAACATCTTCGAGGATGTTGACAATCGCTTTCTGGGTGTCGGCAAGCCGCTCCTTATCCTCACTGACGTCTTCGAGAATGTTGAAAATGGCCTTCTGATCCGTCTCGACCCTGAGCTTCTCTGTGCCAGAGTCTTCGAGGATGTTGAGGATGGCCTTCTGGGAATCGCCCATGCGGACCTTTTCCTCGCCGAAATCGTCGAGGATGTTGAGAATCGCCCTCGAATAGTGGAGGGGATCAGCGGCCGGGACCGGTTCCGCGCTGGTTGCGATGTCGGCGATCATGGCGACGCCTTTCCGTGCGGGACCAGTTTCTTCAATTCCTCGATCTCCTTCTTGAGTTCGATCATTTTCAGTTCCCGGCCGACGGTAAGTTTCTGGAATCGTTCCATGTCGGCGAGGCGCTCCATCTCCTTTCTGCGCTGTTCGGCAACCTCCATCTCGGCCTTCTTTTGCGCGGTAACATCGCGCGCGGCTGCGAACACGCCCAGCACGTTGCCGCGGGCGCCCTTATAGACCGACGCATTGTAAAGCACGTCGGTCAGGCTTTCATTCTTGTGGCGGATGGTCAGCGGATAGTCGGTGACGAAGCCCTTGGCGAAGACCTGCCGGTAACCCTCGCGAGCCTTGTCAGGCTCAGTGAAGTAATTGGAGAAATCGGTCCCGATGAGCTTCTCGCGGGGCACGCCAGTAACCTTGATGCTGCCCTCGTTGACGTCGGTGATCTTGCCCTCGGGACTGATCGTGACCAGCGGATCGAGGCTTGCCTCAATCAGGCTGCGGGCGTACTGCGAGGCCTGATTCTGCGCGGTAACGTCGCGAGCGGCTGCGAACACGCCCAGCACGTTGCCGCGGGCGTCCTTATAGACCGACGCATTGTAAAGCACGTCGGTCAGGCTTCCATTCTTGTGGCGGATGGTCAGCGGATAGTCGGTGACGAAGCCCTTGGCAAAGACCTGCTGGTAACCCTCGCGAGCCTTGTCGGGCTCAGTGAAGTAATTGGAGAAATCGGTCCCGATAAGCTTCTCGCGGAGCACGCCCGTAACCTTGATGCTGCCTTCGTTGACGTCGGTGATCTTGCCCTCTGGACTGATTGTGACCAACGGATCGAGCGAGGCTTCAATCAAACTGCGCGCGTAATACTGGGTGGCCCGGAGTTCTTCGGTCAGGCGGATTTCGTCCGAAATGTCCTTGGAGATGAGCAGAAAGCCGATTGCCTTTCCCTTGCTGTCGTGGCGCGGCGTGATGACGACACGCGCGGTGAAACGCACGCCGCTTTTGCGCACTCGCATCAGCGTCCCATTTGCCATCGCGCAGCGCCGCTTGCACGATTTCCTGATGCCGGCCCGCCCGCACGTCCTCCGGCGTGTGGAGGATGGAGGAATTGGCCTTGCCAACGACTTCCTCCGGCTCGTAGCCATAGAGACGTCTCGCGCCCTCGTTCCACAAAAGAATCTTCCCTTCGAGGTCCTTGCCGATAACGGAATACTCGGTGGACGATTCCAGAATGTTCGTGATGAAATCAACCGCTTCCTGCGGGGTGCTGACAATGGAACTGTCGAACAGCCGCGGACGCGTCCCTCGTTCCTTTGTGGCTTGACCACCGGCTGGAGACGCGCTGATCGGGGATATGCGTTTATCGCGCAATTTTGCCGACGGGTTCCCCTGCTGATATTTACTATTCATATTTTATCTCCGCTAACTACGACATGCTTTAAGAGTTGAAAATTCATCTTATCAGGGCGGTTCGCGACAAGCGGACGCAAAGCACGCCACCGCCGATATCCAAAAAAATCCTCCCAGCGGATCTTTCTCTCGATCTCGCTGGTTATTCAGACAAAAACTTCCCTACTTTTACTATTATATACTTGAGCCTCTTGCAAATCCATGCCAATTACTATTACCCCCCCCCCCCCCGATAATAGCTGTAAGTTATTGTTATTTCAATTGTTATATTCAATAATTATGTATGGTATAATTCCGTTCTCAGACGGTATCGTCTTAAAAATTCCTTTTTCATGTCAGTCCGTTTTCAACTTTGGGACACGGGGATCGCCTGCCAGCCCTTTTGGTTGTCAGAGGCCTTCACTTTGCGTTACTTTGCAAGCGTTGATTTTGTAATCCCGGCATATCTTCCTGCACTCCGGCAGTATATCGGATAAACCTTTTTTCTCGAGATATGTCTGATCGGCCGGCTCAGTCAATATGTCCCTGTCGGGCGGGTCGATCTCGTTCATCATCGCGTTTGCGACGTGAATGGCGGTCAGGACGTTGGCCGCGGTTTCATGCGATTCGTTCGGCCTGTGGTGGTAAAGCACGGCCTCCAGGATCGATCCCTGGAAACCCCACAGGCTCAACAGGTACGCCCCAACCTGGCTGTGGGAGACGCCCAGTTTTTCGGCTTCAGCCCGGTACATGCTGCACGCCTTTTTCCGGCAATGGAGGATTATGTCGCGATACGCCGGCAGCTTTGCGGCCAATATCAGCTTGCCGATGTCGTGGAAAAGCCCCGCCATGAAGACATCCTGGACCTCCGTGTCATTAAGCCCGATCAGCCGGCCGATCTTCTGGGCCGACATGCCGACGTCTATGCTGTGCTCGCTCAATTTGTCAATCGACAATCCGGCATGATCCTCAAAACCCGCCTGATGAAAGATGTGAACCGCCATAACCAGAGATTTGAGGGTGTTGATCCCAAGAAGCACCGCGGCATGCTGCGGGCTTTCCACATGCGTCGCAAGCCCGAAAAAAGCCGAGTTCACCAACTGAAGCACCTTGGCGCTCATCGCGATGTCGCGGGATATGATTTCGCCGATGCGCTTTACGCTGGGGTCCCCGCTGCCCATTTCCGCCATGATCTCCTGATAAATGGCCGAAATGCTCGGCAGCGAGCCTATCTGGGAGACCAACGTTTTGAGGATTTTGTCCCGCAGGGCGTCGCCCATCCGGAAGGAGCGGTTAATCGCGTTGACGAGCGTCTCGTAGCTGCACGGCTTGGCCAGACATTGATGCGCCGAGCCGACCGACTTGCAGATCAGATGGAATTCAGAGTTCCCTGAGAGAATGAACCTGACGGTCTGCGGGCACTGCGCCGCCACCTTTGCCAGAAAGGTCCCGCCGTCCATTCCTGGCATCCGCATGTCGGAGACGACCACGTCGAAAGATTCCCTGCCGACGCGCTCGAGGGCCTCGGCCGCATTTGTCATGAACTGCATGTCCCAAGCGTCGCTGTGCTTGTGCAGCATGCGGCGCAGGCCGGATATGACGTTGGGCTCGTCATCGACGAACAGCAGTCTGCGCCGCTGCGCGGCCGCAGGCGAACCTGACGATTTTGCGGACGGACTTGCCATTGCTTGATCCTTTGTATCTGAAGAGCAGCCTCTGGCAGTTTCACTATCCATAACTTTGCTTACAAGCCCGGATCGACAAGAAAGAAATGTTTGCCTCTGAAGTATTATACGTCTGAAGCCCCGCCAAAAAGTCGTTTTTTTGGGGCAGGCTCGCGAAATATCGGGCAATATCAGATTAATCTGAAAAACTTCCGGCCGGCCGGAAGAAAAAGGGGAAAAGCGGGCGTTTTCATCGGTCCCTTCCCGAGAGCAGACCGGCAAGTTCGGCCAGGCGGCGGCCTGCCTGGCCGAGCGGGGCGAGCGATTCGACGGCCCGGGCGGTAAGGTCGTCGGCGGCCTTTCCGGCCGCGGCAAGCCCGATCTCCGCGGCGTGCGTGCGTTTGCCGGCGCGGGCGTCCTTGCCGACGTTTTTGCCCGTCGAAGCGGCGTCGCCGGTTACGTCCAGCAGGTCGTCGTAAATCTGGAAGGCCAGGCCCAGGGCCTCGGCGAAGTCGCTGACGGAGTCGAGAGTCGAGGGATTTGCCCCGCCGCAAATCGCGCCCATTCTTGCGGCGGCGCGGATTATCGCCGCGGTCTTGCGAAGGTGGATGTATCGCAGGCCGTCGGCCCCGGCCGGAAATTTGCACAGATTCATGTCCGCCGCCTGCCCCGCGATCATGCCGGCCTGCCCGGCCGCCCACGAAAGCTCCGCCGCAAGCAGGCCCGCCCGCGGCTCGGGATATTCGCCCAGCACGCCGAACGCCCGCGTCAGCATCGCGTCGCCGGCCAGTATCGCCATCGCCTGGCCGAACTTCACGTGGGCCGTCGGCAGGCCGCGGCGAAGCTCGTCGTTGTCCATCGCCGGAAGGTCGTCGTGCACCAGGCTGTAGCAGTGGACCAACTCGACCGCCACCGCGCATCGCCGCGTCAACTCGTCGCCCATCCTGCCCCCGACCGCCTCGGCCGACATGAACGCGATCGCCGGCCTCAGGCGCTTGCCGCCGACGGCGCAATATTTCACCGCCTCAGCCAGCTCCGCCGGCGCGTCCGGCTCGATGAGCCACTGGCCGATATCCTTCTCGACCTGCCTGCCGTAAGGTTCAAGCAGCCTGCCGAGCGCTGTGGATTGTTCTCTGGTTTTGTCGCTCATTGTGCGGCCATTATAGCGTTGCTTCCCCGCAGGCTGAAAAAAATTCCACCTTTTGTGCTTCCCGGGACATTATCGCAACACGGAATTGACAATTCCATGCCGCAGGATAACATTTCAACCATGCCAAAAATCCATCCAACCGCGATAGTTGACCCCAAGGCCGCCCTTGCCGAAGACGTGGAAATCGGGCCGCACTGCCTGATCGAGCCTGACGTGAAGATCGGTCCCGGGACGGTGCTGCTGTCCCACTGCATCGTCAGACGCTACACCACGCTGGGCGAGGGCAATATGCTGGACAGCTTCGTGGTCCTGGGCGGCGAGCCGCAGGACCTTAAATTCTCGCCCGACACCGTCAGCTATCTGCAAATCGGCGACAAGAACACCTTCCGCGAGGGCGTAACAATCTCGCGGGCCACCACGCCCGGCGGGGCGACCACCGTCGGCAGCAGGACATACTGGATGGGCTACTCGCACGCCGGGCACGACACGACCGTCGAGGATGAGGCGATTTTGGCGAACGGCGCGCTGGTGGCCGGACATTCCGTCATAGGCAGAGGCGCCATACTCTCGGGCAACGTGCTTATCCACCAGTTCGTCTGGATCGGCGAGCGGGTGATGACTCAGGGCGGAGCGGCGACCAGCCAGCACATCCCTCCGTTCTGCATGCTTTCCCGCCGCAGCAACACCATCTCGACGCTCAACGTCATCGGCCTGCGCCGCGCGCCGGACATCACCGAGGCCGACCGCACGCAAATCAAGGAGGCCTTCGACCTTCTCTACCGCAAGGCCCTGACGCCCAAAAAGGCCCTCGACGAGATGGACCATCGAAGCAACTGGGGCGCCCCGGCCATACGCTTCCGCGAATTCGTCCGCAAGGTGCTGGCCGCCCAAAAACCGTACAATCGCGGCCTGTGCTCCCTCGGCGACGAACATAGATGAAAATGTAAGACATGTAACTCGTTGCACGCGGGAAGTCCGTTTTCCCGGCAAGACAATAGAACCTTGCGGATTCAATGCGGCCGATTCATAGGCTCGAAGAGCCGGCAGAAAGTAGCCCAGGGTGCAGCGGCGGACGGCGAAGCCGGCCGGCGCGGAACCCGGGGGTGCGGATGCAATTCATCGTATTTTCCAAATTATTCGATCCCGCCACAGGCAGAATATACAAAATTCCGGAACATTCCGGCCAATGACTGTGGCCAATTCATTGGTCTGTTGCTGGAAAGACCAAACGCGGACAGGTCGTAGCTTTTTCCCACGACAGATGAATGCCTTGTCGAAAATCCACGGCCGGGCATCCTGAAATTTGGGATCGTCTGCCTGTGGCGGGATCAGAAATTTTGGAACTCAATGAATGAAACTTTTCCCCGGGTTCCACTTCGCCCGTCTGACAACGGGCTGCGTTTCACCCGGGGCTACTTTCTGCCGGCCCTTCGGGCCTCTGCCAAGGCGTCTCTAAATTCGCAAGGTATCATGGAAAGGGCGCGCAACCCTGGCACGGCGAAGCGGCGTTAGACGCGAAGCCTGCTCGTTGCACGCGGGAAAATCTGTGGTTCAGCCGCCCTCGGCTGGGTTTGAAAACGCACACGCGGGGCGGGTGTGCCACACGGGACCTGCGATATTTTCATCCCCGGTTTTTCTTTCTCAAATCGGCGGCGCGGTCGAAGATTTCCTGTCTGGCAAGGCCGGCTGCCTCGTGCATCGCGAAGATGTTCTCGTCGGGCGACTCCGGCGGGACGGTGTGCGACGCGGCCAGGATATATCCGCCCCCGCCGGGCGTCATGCCGGCGATAAGTTTTCAGTGGCCGCCCGGACCTCGGCCGCCGTGCCGTTGGGCAGTACGCCCTGAGTGTCTACGCCACAAACATCGCCTTTTTCAACGGGCTGGTAGCGAGCCGAAGCGAAGTCGGTTTACATAATCCCGGCGGTCCCGATGCTTGATTAATCGGATGAAGGAATTATAATCACATTTATCGAATGGTTCCATGAGTTGACAAGTGCCGGCAGTTCCCCCTGCGCGCCGGCACGGGACAAGATTAAACATGGCAAGGCACTATCGTCACGACAACGATTTCGAGGAAGTAAAGACCTTCCGCGACCGGCTGGCCCATCTGGCCCGGTTCGGGCTGATCTGGGACCTGGTGAAGGCCCATCCGGGTAAGCTGATCGCGGCCAACTTAATCGCTTTTATCACGGCCCTGCCGCAAATGTCCTACCCCCTTATCCTCCAGCGTGTCATCGACGACGTGCTCATGGTCGCCAGCCCAGATATGATGGTTTTTATCGGATGGTTCGCCATATTTCTGGGGCTTATGCTGTTCAACACCTTCGCCGGATACGCCCGGGCCAACCTGATGCTGCGAATCTCCAAGAACGTCCTGCGCGACATGCGGATACGCGTGATCGACCGGGTGCTCCGCTTTCCGGTCCACTACTTCGAGACCGAGGACGTGGGCAAAATCACGGCCAAGATCAGCTCCGACGTGGACGCGGTGGACAGCCTGATAACGCGCCTGACGCGCGATATCCTGGTCTCGTTCGTGCAGATGATAATAGGAATCGTGATCCTCTGCTACTTCAACGTGCAGTTGACGCTGGTTACGCTGACCTGCGTGCCCGTTGCGATCATTGTAACGCACAGTCTGCACGACAGGTGGCACAAACTGGCCGACGCCGAGCGCAAGGCCATCGCCGATTTTTCGGCCCGCATCACCACCAATCTCAACGGCATCCGCGTGCTCAAGGCGTTCAGCCGCGAGGAGCGGGAGAGCGCAGCCCTGGCCCAGGACGCATCGGCAATCGCCCGCAACGGCATACGGAACTGGTCGTACTCCAACCTGTTTCACGGCCTCATGGGTTTCATTGTTACCCTTGCGCACGTAGCGGCCCTGGGATTCGCCGGCTGGCTCGTCATCCAGCACAAGTTGACGATCGGGCAGTTCACCGGGTTCGGCTCGCTTTTCTGGATAATGATGGGCCCGTTCAGCACGCTGCTGGACGCATGGAGCATGATCCCCAACGGCATCGCCGCTTACGACCGCGTGCACGGGCTGATGACCGAGCCGGTGGAGGCGGACGGCCGCGAAATCGTCAAACACGACGGCCTGATCCGGGGCCAGGTGCGGTTTGAAGACGTCTCGTTCGCCTACGACGGCAAGGTGCAGGCGATGCAGGGCGTCTCGTTTACGGTCGAGCCGGGCCAGACCGTCGCCATCGTCGGCCAGTCGGGCGCGGGCAAGACCACCTTCGCCAGCCTGCTCATGGGGTTCTACATGCCTAATTCCGGCCGAGTGCTTGTCGACGGCATCGACACCCGCAACTGGGACCTCCAGGCCCTGCGGACCGGCGTCGGAATGGTGCTCCAGGACACGATCCTCTTCAATGACACCGTCCGCGAGAATATCCGCTACGGCCGCCACGACGCCGCCGATGAGGAAATTCTCGAGGCCCTGCGGATCGCAGACGCATATGATTTTGTGATGGCCCTGCCCAAAGTCCTCGATACGATCGTGGGCGTAAACGGCGTCAAACTTTCCGGCGGGCAGAAGCAGCGGATCGCCATCGCCAGGGCCGTGATAAAGAACCCGCGGGTGCTGCTGTTCGACGAGGCCACCAGCCACCTGGATTCACTGGCCGAGCGCGAGATTCAAAAGGCGGTTGAGTCCGTGTCGCAGGGGCGGACCACATTCCTGATAGCGCACCGGCTGAGCACCGTGGCGCACGCGGACATGATCCTGGTCTTCGACGGCGGCAGGATCGCCCAGGCCGGTACGCATGCCGAGCTTTTGCGCCAGGATGGCGCCTACAAGGCCCTTCACGAGGCCCAGGCCTACCGATTCTCGGACGGCGAGGTCGTTACACTCGACGCCGACTGACGACGGCGAGAATTGCCTAATAAATGTCCCACAAATACCGCAGAATCAATGCGACCGTGCCTGAAATGTCCGCAGACTATGGTTTTTTCTCCATTGCCGCCTCAAGCAATTTCGCTGTCTCTTTATAGCCAGGATACTCTTGGGACCTCCGAATGAAGTCCAGCGGGTTTTTGGCTCTTTCATCATACCCTTCGCCCTTGGCAACAGTTTTTGCATTTGGGTCGGCGCCGGCGGCGAGCAGCAACTTCACCAACTCCGGATCGCATACGTCCGCGGCCGCGTGAAGGGCGGTTATCCCATTCTTCTGGGCCAAGTTTACTTTCGCGCCGTGCTCAAGCATCATTTTTGCTATTTTCACCCGATCTATCGGCCAACTTGCAGTCTCGCCAGAAGCATGGATCAGCGGTTTTGTATAGACGTTGTTGCCATAGTCCGGCGGACAGTCATTTATATCGCCGCAGTGCGCAATCAGCAGTTTCAATGAATCGAGCTTATTATAAAAAATGGCATATCCAATAGACTTAAAGATATCCTCGCGCGTGGGACGGTCGGGGGCTTTCTCAAGCAGGTATTTCACCTTCTCCGGCGAATCATAAGAAGAACTATACAAGGCTCTTCCAATGCCGCCATAGTCTTCACGCAGATACCACCATGAGCCCCAACCGCATTTACGGGCTTCCTTGAGCGCCTGGGCATAGAGTTTGCGATCACTGGAGGAGAGGTCAGAATAGCATGGCTCTGCCATTCCTTGCTCAACTAAAAGCAGACCGATATCGCACCGAGTAGGCGGCGCGTCTATCACTATTGGTATAAGAACGAGAACTGGGAACCTTTCAAAAGGTGTGAATTCGGGCCATTTAACCTCAGGCCCTCCGCCCGTTACGATTTGGGCGCGCCCGGCCAATTGGTTAATGACAAGAAAAGTCGGAGCGTCGCCATATATCCTGATTTGATGATAACCCACTTGTATGATATTTGGAGTTTTTGTATGGGTGGTTGCCAATCGCGAGGCGGCAGGTTCCGATTCGGCCGGTCCTGATGATGCCATCATAGAGGCTGGGCCGCTGGCAGGCGGCTTTTGCACAAGGGTTTGAAACAGGTGCTGGACCAAACGAAATTCCTCCGGGGATATGTGACTGAAATCCACTCCTGCAAGTTCGTATGTGCGCCCGTCGGCAAGGGTAAAACTGGCGCCATCGACGGCAATTATCGATTGATATTCTTTCTGTTGCGGATCGGGCAGATAACGGTACTCGTCCTGAAACAGGAGAACGCACCCGCTGTTGCAGGCCAGCATCATGAGCAAAATTGCCGTGGCGGCACGAGTCATAAATTTATTTCCTTGGCCTATGGTTTGACTAATGGGCTGTTCTTCCGGCATTTTATCCGACTTTTATTTTTATACCACAACCTGCTTGGCAAGGGCTGGGATTTTTACGGCGAGTTTGGGGTATTTGATCTTCATGTAGTCGGCGAAGGGCTGCGGGTCCTGCGTGTTGAACGCGAACATGCCGAAGTGGCATGGCACGAGCTTCTACGGGTTTGACAGGTGAAAATAGACATCCCAAGCGATGTGGGCGCCGGCGGCAATACCGAAACCGCGGAGGACGTACAGCCCGCCCCAGAGCAGTCCGGCGGTTGACAGGAATATGAATCTCGGCCAGTAGAACGCCGCGGCGCCGACGAGAAAATGGCACGCGCTGAACGCGAGGGCCGAAAGGACGATCGCGACGACGGCCGAGCGGCCGTGCGGAAGTTTCAGCAGGTCCACCATAAAAAACAGGATCAGGCTTATCACGACCAGCCGGAAGATGAACTCCTCGTAGATGCCGGCGCCGCAGGCCTGGGCAAGCTGTCCGGTCAGGCCGCTCACGCCGTCGGGCTGCGCCGCGGCGTTAGTCGCCCAGCCGGTAAGGCAGCCCATCGCCGCCAGCGGCACGCACCACAGGACCGACTCTGCCAGCATACCGGCCAGCGCCAGCGGACTGACCGACCAGCCGAACCTGTGCGCCGACTGCTGAAAAAGCAGGACAGTAACGACCACCATGGCCGGCAGGAGGCCGGAGGCCGGCCCCCAAAGGTTCATCGACCATGCGATGAAGGCCGGGGCGAGCAGGCCGCTGCCCCAGACGAACGCGCAGATATGAAAGAACGCCATCGCAGGCAGCAGGAAGATCAGGCCGTTGAGAGGCCGCTGCGTCTGCCAGTAATAGCCGTCCGGCGGCGGTTTGACCCAGTCGTCGGGCGGCTTCAGGTTTTCAGCGGGCGGTTCGGCCATCGGGACATTTTTATCAGCAAGACCGGCGGAAAGGCAAGCGCATACATTGTTTGATTGCATCTGCAACTGATTCCAAATGGCAGCAATATAGGATTGACGGGCGGGGGATTATCGGTTTTCATTACATATCCGGAAACGAATCGCCGGAAATCCAAGAGGAGCGTTTTAAATGATAACTTCTTGTCCGAAATGCGGAAGGTCGCTTCAGTTGCCCGACGGCGCCGAGGGCCGGCAGGCGCAGTGCCCGGCCTGCACCGCGGTCTTCACGGTAACGCCGGCGGCGGCGCCCATGGCGGCGCAGGTGATAGCCGCACCGGCCGGCCAATCCGCCGACCCTCAGGCCGGTTCGCCCGTGGCGCACACAGCGCCTGCGGCCCAGCCCGGACAATTCCTCCAGCCGGGCAAGCTGCCGGGCCTGAACGTCGGCGGGCTTCCCATCCTCAAACTGGCGATCTGCGCCGGGGCTTTTCTCATGTTCCTGTCCTTCTTCCTGCCGTGGTGGGGCGCGGCGGTAACCACCCGCTCATGGCGGGACAACGATGCAAACCGTCAGAATGAGAACACCCAAAAAGCCGGGAAAGACCTGGATGATTTCAAAGCTGCTGTTGAGGGCGACAATGAATTCCACGAGAGCGTTTTGTCGAAAAGTCAGAATGAGAGAGGTTTGAAAGTAATTGAAGACTGGCGGCGGGAAGGCAAGGCCGGCCAGTCGTCGGCCAGCGCCTTCGGATGGGATTTTGCAAGAGGGATTGTGACATTCATTTTCGGGCTTCTGATACTCCTTGTTACCGTGCCTCAGCTTTTTCTGCGATTTCTCGCCCGATGGGGCTGGACGGCGCTTTTACCCTCGGCGGCGATGGGGCTGGTGGTGTTCATCCTGGCACTGACAGTCTGGTTCGGCACGCCCGGCAGGGATTTCAAGGGAACATATATTACTTTTGTGCAGGGCGTGAGCATCGGATCGTTTCTGGCTTTGGCCGGAAGCGTTTTCGTGACGGCGGCTGCGGCAATGGATGGCATCGCAGGTCTGCTGCGGTGGATCCGCTCGCTGAACCAGCCCGCCGCAGCGCCGCAGGCGAAAATGTAAGCAACACGGTCCCCCTGTTGGCGCAGGGGGCTTTATGAATGATTCGCCGATGGGTTCTATTTAAAGCCCCGCATGTTAATGCGGGGACGCCGTTTTTTATGATTAACAAATAACAAACGTCCCCATGCTTGCGCATGGGGCTTTATGAATGGAATGATGCTTTTAAGCTTTTCGATCTGCAAAGGATAAAACCATGAACGGCGGACAGATACCGTTGCCTCCCGCGCAGCAACCTCCTTCGCAGCCGCCCGTCCAGCAGCCTCCGCAACCTGGCTCGCCGCAACCGCCCGTGCAGGCGGTTATGTATTCCGCTTCGGGCGGCGCCGGCATGAACGAAATGGACCTGCTGGACGAGGTCAAGGCCTTTTTCAGAAGGGTCTTCGCCAGCGACTTCCGCACCGAGCAGGCCACCAGGATCGAGCGGTCCAGGCTGGCAAGGCGGGGCGTGGTCGATCCGCTGGCCCAGAACTTTGTCGCCTGGCGGAGTTCCATCCTTTACGTTTCGGCCGTCTGCCTGCTGTTCTATGGCATCTGGAACCTTGCCACGTTCACCATGACCGAGACCGAGGTTCGTGAAAACGTGGCCAACAAGGTGGAAGCCGCGCTCAAGAGCCAGTTTCCGAACGCCAATGAAGCCCAGATCAAACACGCCGTCGATCAACAGGTTGACAGTACCATCAGGATGTTCGGCAGCGGCAATTTGGGAGTCGTTGACAACTTCAAGATAATATCGCTGATCTCGGTCTTGATCGGCGCCGCCGGCGTGATCGCATCGGCTGTCATCTGGCCGATGGCAAAGGCGTCAAGGATCATGGCGCTTGTGAGCTGGCTGATAATGTTCGTAACGCCGCTGATCCTGTCGATGTTCCCGGTGATCGGAATGATGGACATGGGGCATCTCAAGGAACAGGAGGCCGAAGAATTGAAGAAACTTCTGGGCTTCGTGTTCGCGGTTGAAATGCTCTCGATGACCGGACCGCGGGTGCTGGCGCTGCTGCCCGGCGTAACCCGCGCGTCGCTGACGCTCAAGACGTTTCTTCCGGAGTCTCCGACTCCCGGCTGGGCCGCCGCCGCGGTCAGCCCGCGGTGGGGGCTGTTCCTGTTCGTCATAATCGGCACGGTCAACCAGCTTCAGGGCAGCTACAAGCTGCTGATCGGCTTTTTGTTCCTTTTCCTTGCCGCCATGATCCCGCTTATAACAGCCAGGCGGCTCATCAAGCCGTGCACGCTCCAGGAAACCACGATGGCTGTTACCTGGCCGCGGCGCATCGCCGCCGTCTTCAACATTGTCGGCGTGATCCTGATCGTATGGAGCGTCTTTGAGTTCCCGGATGTCCATGCCGGCAAGGTCATCGCGTTCCTGGTCGGCACGCTGGGCAACGTGTTCCTGATGTCCGTGGTGGCCTCGGACATCGTGCTGGCCATGATGAGGATGAGCTTCAAGCAGGAACAGGAATTCCTGGAGAGCGAATATTGCAAGGACCTGGACGCCAAGCTGTCGGGCATCGGCAGGGATTTGAGCCGCAAGGGCGCCGCCGCCCCGGCCGGCCAGCCGGCGCCGGTCGTGATTCCCGCCCAGCTCCTGCGGACGGCCGATGTGCTGCA
The DNA here is from genome assembly GCA_016235825.1 of Planctomycetota bacterium. GTDB lineage: Bacteria > Planctomycetota > Phycisphaerae > SM23-33 > SM23-33 > JACRIL01. The sequence goes on along the minus strand of JACRIL010000245.1, from coordinate 14,457 downwards.
CGCGATAGAGGTCGTGCCCGCAACGCTGGTCGGCTCGCCCCAGCAGGCTGCCCAGCAGCCCGCGCCGCCCGGACAGGGGCCGGGCCAGGCCAGGAAATGATTTCAAATTTTGTGGTGCAGGCGCCTTGGCTTCATGCGGCACGCCCGCCTTTTGAAATCTGAGATTTGAAATCTCAAATTTCAAATCTCAAACTTCAGATCCCGGTCTCACGGCGGCTGGACCACATACAGACGCCCGCACCACAAAAGGGCAAAACATTGTTTGATTCTCCCCTCGTAGCTGACTCGTTACGAGTCAGGCCTGATTGGAATTGACACCGCCCCGGCCGGCGCATAGACTCTCCAATCCGTTTTCGATCCGTCCGGCGGAATACGCCAGCCGGCGAGTGGCACGATCTTAACCTCTTACGGAGATCTGCAATGGCCAAGAAGAAGCTCGTGTATTTCTTCGGCGGCAACACAGCCGAAGGCAGCGGTTCAATGAAGACCATCCTGGGCGGCAAAGGCGCCGGACTTGCCGAGATGGTGAAGATCGGCCTGCCCGTGCCAGCCGGGTTCACCATAACAGTCGACGCCTGCGAGGACTATTACAGGTTCGGCAAGAAATTTCCCGCGGGGATGGAGGCCGAGGTCAAACAGCACCTGGCCAGGCTGGAAAAAGCCGCCGGCAAAAAGCTCGGCGACGCGAAAGACCCGCTGCTGGTCTCCGTCCGCAGCGGCGCGGCCCGCTCGATGCCCGGCATGATGGAAACCATCCTCAACCTGGGCCTCAACGACGCGACCGTCGAGGGCCTGGCCGCCAAGACCGGCAACCCCCGCTTCGCCTACGACGCATACCGCCGGTTCATCCAGATGTACTCCACCACGGCCATGGGCCTTTCCAAAGAGCCGATGGAGCATATGCTCGCTGAAATGAAGAAAAAGCTCGGCGTCAAGACCGATCCGGAAATTCCGGCCGAGGGGCTCAAGGAACTCTGCCGCGAATTCAAGGCGTTCTACAGCAAGAACAAAAACGGCCAGGCGTTCCCGCAGGATCCGATGGAACAGCTCTGGGGCTCCATCAAGGCGGTTTTCGGCTCGTGGATGGCCGACAAGGCCGTTACATACCGCCGCGTCGAGAAGATTTCCGACCTCAAGGGCACCGCGGTCAACATCGTGCAGATGGTCTTCGGAAACCTGGGCGACAGTTCAGGCACCGGCGTCTGTTTCACCCGCGACCCCAACAGCGGCCAGAATGTCTTCTACGGCGATTATCTCATCAACGCCCAGGGCGAGGACGTGGTGGCCGGCATTCGCACGCCGCTGAAGCTCTCCGAGATGGAAAGGCAGATGCCGGCGGCCTACAGGCAGCTCTGCGAGGTCCGCAAGACGCTCGAAAAGCATTACCAGGAGATGCAGGACCTGGAGTTCACCGTCCAGGAACAGAAGCTGTACATGCTCCAGTGCCGCACGGGCAAGCGCAGCCCGGCCGCCACGTTCCGCATCGCCGTCGACATGGTCAAGGAAGGCCTCATCACCAAAGAGCAGGCCATCAGCCGCATCGCACCGGAAGACATCGAGCGGCTGTTCTATCCGGTCATCGACCCCAAGCTGGACAGAAAGACGCTGTCGGACAAAAAGATCGCATCGGGTATCAACGCCGTTCCGGGCGCGGCCGCAGGCGAGGTGGTCTTCACCGCCGCCGAGGCGGAGGCCCTGGCCGCCAAGGGCAAGAAGGTCATCCTGGTCCGCAAAGAGACCAGCCCCGAAGACGTCGGCGGGATGCACGCCGCACAGGGCATTCTGACCGCCACCGGCGGAAAGACCAGCCACGCCGCAGTCGTGGCCCGCGGCTGGGGCAAGTGCTGCGTCGTCGGATGCGAGGCCCTGGACATTAATTACGGCACAAAGCTGATGGTTATCGGCTCAAAGACGATCAAGCAGGGCGACTTCATCACGCTGGACGGCTCTGCCGGCGACGTGTTTATCGGCGAACTGCCGCTCAAAAAGCCCGAACTGCCCGAATCATACAACGTGCTGATGGGCTGGTGCGACCAGATCCGCCGTCTCAGGGTCCGCACCAACGCCGACACGCCCTACGACTCCGAAAACGCCGTCAGGATGGGCGCCGAGGGCATAGGCCTTTGCCGCACCGAGCACATGTTCTTCGACACCGAGGCCCGCCGCCTGGCCATCCAGGAGATGATCGTCGCCGACGACGCCGCCAACCGCAAAAAGGCCCTGGCCAAGCTGCTGCCGTTCCAGCGGGACGACTTTGCCGGCATCTTCAGGGCGATGAACGGCAAGCCGGTAACTATCCGGCTGATCGACCCGCCTCTGCACGAGTTCACGCCCAAGGACGACGCGGGCGTGGCCAAGCTCGCCCAGATCACGGGCCTGTCGGCCGAGCACATCCGCCACCGCTGCGAGCAGCTCCACGAGGCCAACCCGATGCTCGGCCATCGCGGCTGCCGCCTGTGCATCACCTACCCGGAAATCCTCGAGATGCAGGTAACCGCGATCATCGAGGCGGCCATCCAGTGCGTCAAGGAAGGCGTCAAGGTTCTGCCGGAGATCATGATCCCGCTGACGATCGACCGCAAGGAACTTGCCATCCTCGAGCTGGCCACCCGCAAGGTCGCCGACGTTCTGATCGCCAGGGCCGGCGTGAAGCTCAGCTACATGGTCGGCACGATGATCGAGATTCCGCGAGCGGCGCTGCTGGCCGACCAGATCGCCGAAGTCGCCGAGTTCTTCAGCTTCGGCACCAACGACCTGACGCAGATGACTCTGGGCCTTTCCCGCGACGACGCGGGGCGGTTCCTGCCGTTCTACGTCGATGAGAAAAAGGCCGGCATATTCAGGGACGACCCGTTCCAGTCGCTCGACCAGAGCGGCGTGGGGATGCTCGTGAAGATGGGCATAGAGAAAGGCCGCAGCACCCGCAAAGACCTGAAGGTCGGCATCTGCGGCGAGCACGGCGGCGAGGCGAAGAGCGTCAAGTTCTGCCACCGCGTCGGCATGAACTACGTCTCATGCTCGCCGTACCGCGTGCCGATCGCCCGCCTGGCGGCCGCGCAGGCCGTTATCGAAGATAAAACCGCCGGCAAGGCATCAAAGGCGAAGTCAGCCAAAAAGGCTGCCAAGCCCAAGGTAAAAGCCAAGGCAAAGGCCAAGCCCAAAAAGCCCGCCAGGAAAGCCAAAAAGGGCAAAAAGTAATTCCCGCATAGCTTGAAAATTTGCAGGGCGCGCAACCTTGGCGCGGCGAAGTGTTTTGTTGTCCAGCGAAGCCGGGACGCCTGCACCACAAAATCGCCGCTCGCGCCGCGCAGGTAAATCTGCAAGAATTTGGGGGCAGGTTGCCGGATTCGGAACCACTGCCGGAAAAATTCAAACCTTCCGCTCCTGAGCGGCTCCCCAGATGGCTGCTATTTTCGGGTCGCCCCAGAGCACTTCTTCGCGATCCAGCCCCAAAAATATGCGTTTAAGGGAATAAAGATACATGCCCCATCTAGGATGAAATGAGGCTCCGCATTAAATGGGGGCGCCATACAGAGCCAGCCGATAGGAAAACTGAAAACAACGACTACCGTCATTATTGTAGTGGCGACATAAAATCCGCTTTCAAAAGCCTTTTCCAGATATTTGTCCTCCGGCACAAAGATCATGTAGGCGATGATCGCCAGGCAGATCAGGCCCATGTTGCATATCGCCACCAGGCCCTTGATGCCCATGTTCTTTATCACGGTCATGCCTTTATTTTACACTAAAAATCCGTGGAAAACAGGCAACTGAGTTGTTTAAGCCCGATTCATCGGGCTTGGTCTGTCTGGTCGGCCAGACAGAATAACACATCACAAAGTAAAACAACAACAAGGTGGATCCGTCGCTCAAACCCCCGCCAAGGCGGGGGCCTGTCAAACAACTCCAAGCCCGTTAAAACGGGCTCAAAATACGCCTCCATGTCTTGGCAGAATAAATCTAACATTTTCATTGACCGAATTTCGTGGAAAGCTATACTATTAGACTATGTCCACTACCAGACGAACGCAACTGGACGAACTGGACGCCTGTCCGTGCGCGGGGAAAAACCTGGATCGTTTCATCCAGCCGGCGGTGCTGGCGATTCTGGCCGATGGGCCGATCCACGGCTATCGCATTGTGCAGAGTCTGGCCCGCTTGCCGGCGTTCAAGGGGCGCAGGCCCGACGCCGCCGGCGTCTATCGCTTCCTCAAGGCGATGAAGGATCGCGGGCTGGTAACGTCGGCATGGGACCTGTCAGAAGGCGGCCCGGCCAGGAGACTCTTCGACCTGTCGCCCAAGGGCAGGGCCTGCCTTGTCCGCTGGGCCGACGTCCTGGCGGAATACCAAAAGCAGATCGGCCTGATGGTCAAATTGCTGAAAAAGACTCTCGGCGGATTTTCCCGCCGCCCCTGCGGCTGCCGGAATTCCAAAAGGCGCAAACCGGCATCCGCCGCGCCGGCAAACCGCGGGAAAAAGGATTGATCAGAAAAACTATGCGAACCACGTCGTTCTGGCATGGATGCATCGGCGAGATCATCGGGACGTTTATCCTGGTGTTATTCGGCTGCGGATCGGTCGCGGTCTCCGTGCTTTTCGGTTCGCATCAGGGGCTGATGCAAGTGGCGCTGGCCTGGGGCATCGGCGTTATGCTTGCCATCTACCTCACGCGGCATCTCTCCTGCTCGCATCTCAATCCGGCGGTCAGTCTGGCAATGGCGTTGAGCGGGCGGATGCCCTTCCGCAAGCTGCCTGCTTATGTCGGCGCACAACTTGCCGGGGCTCTGCTGGCGGGCCTGACGCTATACCTGCTGTTTGCCCCCTCCATCGCGGCATACGAAAATACCCACCAGATCGTGCGGGGAACGTCTGAATCGGTGCGAACGGCCATGATGTTCGGAGAATATTACCCCAATCCGGGCGGCACGGCGGTAGTCTGTCTTCCCCTGGCCATGGGGGCGGAGGCATTGGGCACGTTCCTGCTGGTGCTGATGATCTTTGCTCTGACCGAAGGGTGCAATGTCGGACGCCCGGATGACGCACTGGCCCCCGTCTTCATCGGACTAGCGGTAACTTCGATCATCTGCCTCGTCGCGCCGCTTACGCAGGCGGGACTGAACCCCGCCCGCGATTTCGGCCCCCGGCTGGTCGCCTGGCTCATGGGTTGGGGCGACGCGGCGTTCCCTGATCGCGTCGGCGGCTTTTTCCACGTATACGTGCTGGCGCCCCTGATTGGCGGCGCTTTGGCCTCGCAGTTCTTTGTTCGAATACTGGAGCCCGCCATGACGAGGCCGGGCGAGCCGTGCGACTGCGAAACAACGCTATCGAACTCAAAGGAAGAGAAATAACCCATGAGAACAAAACTGATACTGGCCGGCGGATTTCTGGGTTCGGGCAAGACGACGCTGCTGGCCCGGGCGGCCGAGCGGCTGAGCGCCCGCGGCCTGCGGGTCGGCCTGATAACCAACGATCAGGCCGCCAACCTTGTGGACACCGAACTGCTCCGCCAGGCCGGGCGGGAGGTCAAGGAAGTCAGCGGTGCGTGCTTCTGCTGCACGTTCAACAAGCTGCTGTACGTCTGCGACAATCTCATCAACAGCCATCACCCCGACGTCATCATCGGCGAGCCGGTCGGCAGTTGCACGGACCTTTCGGCCACGGTGCTTCAGCCGCTCAAGAAATTCTGCTCCGACCGATTCGACCTTGCCCCGTATTCGGTGCTGGTCGATCCCGACAAGCTCCAGGAAAGCCTCGCCGTCGGTCAGACTCATGACATCGTGCAGGCCGTCCGGTATATTTATCGCAAACAGATCCAGGAGGCCGACCTGGTGGTGATTAACAAGATCGACGCCCTGCCCGCGGGCCGGCTGGACGAGATCAAGGCCGCGATTGAAAATGCGTTCCCCGGCACGCCGATTATCGCAATGTCCGCGCTGAATGGGACGGGCGTGGATGAATGGCTGGATCGCATGATGTCGGGCGGGTTCGCCGGCGGGCGGATTGTCGAGGTTGACTACGAAATCTACGCCGACGGCGAGGCGGCGCTGGGGTGGCTCAACGCGGCGGTGGAGTTGTCGGCCCAGTCGCCAGCCGACTGGAAGGCCTTCGCGATGGAATTCCTCGCGCAGTCGCAGGCCGAGATCAGGCGCACTGGCGGCGAGATCGCACATTTCAAGATACTGCTGACCGCCGCGGGCGTTAAGTTACAGGCCAACCTCACAAGCAATTCCGCTGAGCCCATGGTGCAAGAAAATCAGGTGGCACCCTCAAGCGCAGCGACTTGTCCGGCGAAGCCCTTCGTAGCCTTGGCGAAGAAGGGGCGAAGCCGGAAGCGGAGCTTGGGGGTGGACTCAGAATCACTCCCAAGCGAACAACCCACCCCCAAGCAAGCAGCGCTTGAGGGTGCCACCAAGACAGCACAGGGTGGCCTGAAATTATCCTCTAATTACGCGACGCTCATCATCAACGCCCGCGTCCGCACAGGCCCGGAGGAACTGAAGGAAATCGTGAAAGGCTGTTTGAATCGTGCTGCCGGCGGCGACATAACGGTCAACGTCGCCGAGATCAGCAGTTTCCGCCCCGGCAGGCCACAGCCAATCCACCGATTCAGCCAGGTCGTCGATTCCTGCCCGACTGAGGATTAGCCCTGAAGTTTGATAGGACGCAAGAATAACAAACCCAAAACTTGGTTGGGCATTGTTAAGATGCTGCGCCGGGCAAGTCCATCTTGTCAGCCCGCCAGGGCGACTGAAAGTAGCCCCGTCCCGGAGCGACTTGTCCGGCGAAGCTTAAGCGAAGCCGGAAGCGGAGGGCGGGGTATCTGGCGTCGCAGAATTCGAGCCCCTCGCGGGCGATTGAATGACGGATATTTTTCCTCGGCATGACTATTTTCATCCTGATTTGTCGAGATTCCGTGGCGTGCTGCCTTTTTCCCACAGCAGATAAATGCCGCGTCCCAAAGTATCGGCCGGGGTCGTCTGAAATTTTGGCCCCTCTGCCGGTGGCGGGGTCGGAAATTTGAAACTTCATTGAACGAACGGGTTTTCCCCGGGTTCCGCTTCGTCCGCCTGGCGGCGGACTTCGCTCCACGCCGGGGCTACTTTCTGCCGGCTCTTCGAGCCTGCAAATCGGTCGCACTGAACTTGCAAGGTACTATTGTCTTTCTGAAAATTCATGCGATGAAACAAAACTCAAGACCGGACTTGTCCGGCGCAGCCTCCAGCTTTGCCAAGGCTACGCTGGACGAGTCGGCGAAGCAGGATGCCCATGCTACTCGATCAGCCGCCGGTTCCCAGGAGATTGTGGAGCGAACCGAAGGCGTTTTTGCAGGCCTGGGTTGCGGCCTGGCTGTAGCCTTCCTGCGAGAAGCCGTCGGCGTGGCTGACATAAATTATCGCCCCGTCTTTGGCTCGCGTCATCCGCAGGCTCACTCCGACCCTGTGGTCGGTGTGCGTCCCTCCGCCGCTGACGAACAGGACCGTGTTCGTGCTGCTCTCCTGCCTTGTGCCGAAGCCGGTCAGTTCGCCGCAGACGACGGCGTCGGCCCCGCACTTTCGCCCCACCTCTGCGCAGACGGCCGGATCGTAGCACTCGTCGGCGCGGAAGCCCAGTTCGTCGAGCGTCTTTTTCAGGTCCTCGTCGCTGACGCTGACGACCTGGAATTTTCCCATGGCCACCAATTCCTCAATGACCGCACCGCGGGCTGATTTACCCGAGCCGACGGCCTGCGGGCCGGGCGCGTCCGAAAGAGGCAGGACGACGATCTTTTTGATCTCCTGGACTGCGGCCTTGTCGAACAGCAGGGCGGTCTCGGGCAGGCAGCCCGGCAGGACGGCCAGGGCGGCCGCCGCGCCAAGCAGAACCGCCGCGGTCCGTGAGGACAATCGTATTGTGCCTGTCCGGTCGATCATTATTATTGCGGGGGCTGGGAATTCTGCGGGGCCGGCGACGGTCCCTGCTGCTTTAATTTGACGAACGGCGACATCGCCTTGGCCGCCGCCTCGTCGATCGCCGGGGAGTAACCTTCGTTGCTCACCCCGCCGCCCGACTGGGCATAAATTACCATCTGGTCCCTGACGTTGATGCCGCGAACGCTGATCCCGACGCGATGAATATGCTTGGTTCCGCCGCCGCTGACGACAGACACGGCCAGGTGGGATGATTCCTGCTGTGCCTCGTACTGTGTGAGTTCGCCGATGAAAATGGCGTCAGCCCCGACGGCCTTGCCGATCCTGCCGGCCGCCGCGACCGGGTCGTCCGCCAGAGCGGCCGCAAGGTCCTGCTCGTCGATAATCGCCTTGAGCTGCTTCCGCTCGACCACCTTGATGTTCGGGCACTGGTAGAGTTGCTGGGCGACGGCGGTCAGCACTTTGTCTCCGGAGTCCTTCACGCCTGGGGCGTCCACAAAGGGCAGGACGCCTACGACCTTGATCTTGTTAAGCGCCGCCGCGTGCGGCAGGAAGACGCTCTTTTCCGTGCAGCCGGCCGCGGCAAGACAGGCTATTGTCAGGCAGCAGAAGATCGCAAGCAATCGTCGTGTCTGATTCATTTTGTCTCCGGATTGGAAGGTTTGTTTTTTGGATTCTTGCGGACGTATTCAAACGCGGCCAGGGCCTGTGCCGCGGCGCCGCCGAGCGCCTTGAAAATTTTCTGATCGGCGCCCCTTCCGTCGCAGAGGTATATGACCTTGCCCGTTTTGGCCGAGACGATTTTCACGGTCAGCTCCGCGACGGCCGACTCCTTCAGGCCGGGCGGCTCGGCGTAAGCGACGGTTCCGGTAACGGCGGCGTCGGCGTTCATTCCGGCGGCCACCTTCGCCGCGAGTTCGTCGCTGACGGCCGCGGGCCTGTCGCCGGCCAGACGCCAGATCGCCGGGCCTTCAAAGACGGCGATGTTGGGCTGCTGATCCGCCAGCCGCCTCAGGACCGACGCCCCCGCGGCCGGCCCGATCCCCGACAGCGGACAATCCATCGGCAGCACCGCCAGCACGCGGATCGCCCCGACCGCCTGCTCGTCCATGACCTTTGCCTGCGGCGCACAGCCGGCCAAGGCCGCCAGAACTATCGCCGCGGCGGGCATCGCGAGGGTCAGCCGGATTATTTTTCCGATCCGCAAATTCATTCCTTCCTGACGGGTCTGGACGCCAGGGCGCTTCTGAGTTCATCCATTGCCGCATCGGTCGCGGCGACGAAGGCCTGGCTGTAACTTTCCTGGCTTGTCGCCCAGCCGTTGCCGACGTAAAGCATTTTGCCGTCCGCCGCCCGAATGACGCGGACCGTAACGCTCACGTCGAAGACGCTCTGGGTCCATTGCTTGCTGCCGAAATAATAGTTGGACGATTTGGAGACCGAACTGGGCCTGTGGTCGGTAACTTCCGCCAGCACGATCAGATCGGCGGAAAGTTTTTTCAGGGCCTCCTGCTGGACCTTCGGGTCCCACGCATCATCGTCGGCCTGCTGCCTGATAAGCCGGGCAAACTGCGCCGGACCCTGGACCGTGTACCGGTTCAGGCAGGCCAGGGCGTTTATGAGCAGACCAGTCTGGGCCTTGCCGGCGTTTGCTCCGGCGGCGTTGGGCGAGCCAGTCGCCGGCATGACGACGGCCGTCTTTGCCGAGACCAAGGCGTCGAGGTCGTACACCTTTGACGGCCCTTCGCAGCCGCAGGCAAAGGCGACAACAGCGGCCAGAAATGTGCTCTTACCGGTGCTCATGCTTTCGATTCTCGTCCTTTGTCGCCAGGCGTCAGCGACTATTTTACCGCTGAAAAATCATGAGGCAAGGTTTTTTGCAAACGCAGCCGCAAATGAGTGCATCTTGCTCTGTTGAAAAGCCACACCGATCCGCCTATTACACAACCCGCCCTTGATCAATCTGCCTGAATAATGGTTTTCAACAAAGCAAGTGCATCTGGAAATCAGGCATTCAGGAAACCGGCTGCTTCTTCTTTGACTTGGCCGGCGCCGATGAATCCGAAGCGGCGGCCTTGACGGTCCCGGCCTGAGCGGGCTGGCCGGACTTGGCCGAATCGCCCGCGCCGCCGGCCGCTGCCGGGGCGGAACTGTCCGAGCCGGATTTTTCCTTCTGCGCCGCCTGCTTGTACGAATCGCTGCGATAGTCGGTCTGGTAGAACCCGCTGCCCTTGAATATTATTCCCGCGCCGGTCCCGATCAGCCGCCGCAGCGACAGCTTTCCGCAGGCCGGGCAGCGCCGCAGCGGCTTGGCCGTGATCGGCTGGAACTCCTCGAACTTATGCTCGCATTTCTGACACTCGTATTCGTATGTCGGCATCGCCCGAATCTCCACTAATTGATTTTATGGCATAACCGGAATCCAACAATATACCATTTTCCGCCGGGAACCGCGAGTTTTTTCCGACCCGTTGTGCGGCGAAAACTTCTGGCCATGCCTCCCGGCATGGCGTAGAATTCCGGCTGACGGGAGCGGATATGGATAATTACAAGCAGGAACTTCTCAAGGCTCTGCCTTCGGTCAGCGATCTTATGGCCAGTCCCCGCGCGGCCGAATGGCAGGCCGCTTACCCGCGGACGCTGGTTGTCAACTGCATCCGCGACACGGTGGAAAATCTCCGCAAGGCGATCCTGAACGATTCCGGCGGGCGGTGCGGCACGGCCCACGTTACCGGCCAGTATGTCCTGGACCAGGCCGGCAGTCTGATCGGGGAACGGACGAGGCCGCATCTCCGCTCGGCCATCAACGCAACGGGCGTCCTCATGCACACCGGTCTGGGCAGGGCGGTCCTGCCGGCGACGGTCGTCGATTCCATGCTGCCCGACCTGAACGGCTATGTAACGCTGGCCGTCGACCGCCCCAGCGGAGATCGGTCGGAGCGCGACTATCGCGTCGAATACATACTCACCGAATTGACCGGCGCCGAGGCCGCCACTGTCGCCAACAACAACGCCGCCGCGACCATGCTCGTGCTTTGCGCCCTTGCCGACCGGCGGGAGGTGATAGTATCCCGCGGCCAGCTCATCGAGATCGGCGGGGCGTTCCGCCTGCCCGACGTCATGCTGCAAAGCGGCAGCGAGATGCGCGAGGTCGGCACGACCAACCGCACGCACCTGAAGGATTACATCTCGGCCATCACGGACAAAACCGCCGCGATCCTGCGAGTCCATCCGAGCAACTACCGGATCGTCGGCTTTACGTCCCAGCCGGAACTGGCCGAACTCGCCGAGGCGGCGCATTCGCGCGGATTGGTTTTGATCGACGACCTTGGCGCCGGCGCGCTGGTCGGTCTGGAGCGGTTCGGCCTGCCGCACGAGCCGACCGTCGCCGAATCGGTTTCGGCCGGCGCGGACATCGTGCTTTTCAGCGGCGACAAGCTCATCGGCGGCCCGCAGGCGGGCATCATCGTCGGCAAGAAGGCGCTCATCGATAAAATACGCCGCCATCCGCTGGCCCGCGCGCTGCGGGTGGACAAGACCTGCCTGATGGCGATGGAGCGGACGCTGCACCTGTTCCGCGATCCGGACAAACTGGCCGGGCTGCACCCGCTTTACCGGATGATTGCGGCCAGCCCGCGGGAACTGGAGGCGCGTGCGGCCGAACTGGCCGAGGCCGTCAAGCCGCAATGCGCGGGGTTGAATGTCAACGTCGTGCCCTCGAAGGCGTATCTGGGCAGCGGCAGCCTGCCGATGCACGAGCTGCCGTCGTTCGCCGTGGCCCTGCGATCAGGCTCGGTCAAGCCGCTGGAATTTACCCGTCGGCTGCGGATGGACGAGGCGGCCGTATTCGGCAGGATCGAGGACGACGCCGTGCTGCTCGACGTGCGGACGATCTTTCCGGACCAGATCGTCCTGGTCGCCCGGGCGGTCGGGCGCGCCCAGTGCGCCAAGGCTGACCAGACATAATGGCACATCACGAAACAACAACAAAACGATGGCGTCGCCGAACCCCCCGCTAAAGCGGCGGCCTGTTATACGACACAGACGGATCGGCGCGGCTTTTCAACAGAACAAAAGCCTATCCGGGATAATTACAATGGCATCTCATCGTAGTTATCAGGATAGGTTCTAAATACAGGAGTCCGCGATGAAAAAGATCAATCTGCTGGTGAATCTGCGAAAAGGTTTTTTCCGCACGCCGTCGCTCAAGGGCGTGTTTGCCCGGCTCAACCGGTTCGCGAAAGTCCGCAAGACCTCGCACAACACGCCCGACGAGATCAAAAAGGATCTGGCATGGGCTGACGCGGTTCTCATGTGGTCCTGGCCGGCGCTGCTGGACGACCTGCTGGACAAGGCGCCCAGGCTGCGAATGTCGGCTCAGCTTGACATAGGCCAGAAGGCCGCAAAGGTTGCCTTAAGGCGAAAGTTGCCGGTTTCGGTCGGTAAGACCGGCTGGTCGCCGTCGGTGGCCGAGATGGCCCTGACTCTGACGCTGGGCGCGCTGCGCAAGACCTCCGATTATCACTGCGCGATGAGGAACGGCAGGGAAAAATGGATATCTGATTTCCCCCTGGACATCGACCCGATGGAACGCCAACTCACGGGCCGGCCGGTGGGAATCGTCGGGTTTGGCAGGATAGGCCGGCGGCTGGCCGAACTGATCAAGCCATTCGGCTGCCCGCTTAACGTGTACGATCCGTTTGTGCCGGATTCCGCCATCAAAGAGCTGGGCGGCAAAAAGACGGATCTGATGAGGATGATCCGCTCAAGTGACGTCGTCGTTCTCTGCGCCGCCGCAAACGAAGGCACCAAAAAGCTGATCGGTCCCAAACAGATAGCCGCCTTCCGCAAGGGGGCGGTGCTGGTCAACGTGGCCCGGGCCATGCTCGTCGATACCGGCGCGCTGATCCGCAGGCTCAAAAAGGGCGATATGTTCGCCGCGATCGACGTCTTCGACAAGGAGCCTCTGCCGGCCGGGCACCCGCTCCGCAAGCTCCGCAACGCCTACCTGACGCCGCACCGGGCGGGCGGGGTGACGGAATCCGTCTCGCGGATACTCAACTGGCTGATCGACGACATCGAGAACCATCTTGCCGGCTGGCCGCTGAAATACCCGCTGACCGAAAAGATGCTGCCGAGTCTGGACGGCTGATCTGAGCAAACTCAGAACTGCACGTCGAAAGACTTGTACTGGTCGGTGGAGGGCGAAATCTGCTCTTTGACGTCGCGGATATAGTCGCGGAACTTCTGGTTCAGTTCGTTGAGGAACGCCTGTATCTCGCCGCTGTCGCCCTCGATGACGCACTCGACGCCGCCGTCGGACAGATTGCGGACGTAGCCGGCGACTTTGTAAAGTGCGGCGGTCCGGCAGGCCGTGTAGCGGAACCCCACGCCCTGAACCGTGCCGCTGAATATGACAGTTCTTTTTTGTTGAGCCATAGCTGGCGATTCTCCATTGATCGGCCGGGCAAGTCAACTTATCATCTTCTCCCGGAATATGACCGAAATACGAAAAGCCCTGATTCCGATCGCCGGGCTTGGGCTGAGGCTCAAGCCGGTCAGCACTGTCGTGCCCAAGGCCCTGCTGCCGCTGGTCGATTCGGCCGGCAGGATCAGGACCGTCGTGCACGTTATTATGGCGCAGGCGATCGCCGCTGGGGCGCAGCAGATTGCGCTGGTGGTGGCGCCGGGCCATATGGACATGCTCAGGCGGTACTTTGTCGCCGCCCGCAAGGAGTTCCCCGGCGAGATACCGGAATTCGTGGAATACATCATCCAGCCGTCGCCTCTGGGGCTGGGCGAGGCGGTGGCCAGGGCGGCCGATTTCGTCGGAAACGAGCCGTTCCTGCTGATGGTCGGCGACCACGTTTACCGGCAGGCGCCAGGCAGGCCCTGCTGCGCCAGCCAGGTCGTCGGGGCCTTCGCCAAACATCCCGGCGCAGTGATGGTCGGGGCGCAGATCGTCGATAGATCGGAGCTTTCCCGCGTCGGGGTGGCCAGGGGCAGGCTGATCGGCGACGGAGTTTACGTCTGCGAGGACTTCGTGGAAAAACCCGACTTCAAAACCGCCCAGGCCAGGCTGACGACGCCCGATCTGCCGAAAAACCGGTTCCTGGCCCAGTACGGCCCGTATATTTTCACGCCACGGATATTCGGGATATTGGCCCGACTGGTGGTAACCGACCGGCCTTTAGGCCAGGAAGTTACGCTCACCGAGGCGCAGGCCTCGCTGGTGAAGGACTGCCCCGGCGAATATTACATGTGCCTGCTGGAAGGCCGGGCCCTCAATACCGGCGAACCGGAGGATTACGCCCGGGCATTCAAGGCGCTTAACGAACTGCAATAAAAAGATATTTTTCTTGCCTTGGCCGGTGCCGGAACACTATAATAGTTCATTCAACTGAACGGACTTAGCACTACAACGAGACTTTAGCTCAAGAAAATTCATCCAGCCATCCGATGGTTCCTTACAGGACGCCTTGACAGCAAAGGAGCTACGGCATGGATGTCAAACAGATTCAGCAGTTGCGGCCGATGTTGAACACGTACT
>JACRIL010000244.1 GCA_016235825.1 Planctomycetota bacterium | reverse complement strand
GGGCATCTTGCCCATGAGTATCACGGCCATCTTGGCCGTGGATTTTGCTGTTTTCTGGGCATTTCAGGGGCGAGACGCCCCTGATACTCATGGACGAGACGTCCATGCTACTGTAAAGAGACTTTTTCAACGGGCTGATAGCGACAGTCCGAAGGCTGTTCTGGACTCAAACTGTTTTTGTGAGATCTTATCATCTCAAGAATCTGACAAAACTTCCGCCTGGAATCAAAGGCATTATGCTGGACTGCCTCTGCCGGGCGGCGTAGTCTGCTCAAAATTGGCAAAAGTCGAGCTTGGTACAAGTGATCTAAAACATGAAAAATGCCCCCGCGTTTGCACGCGGGGCTTTAAAATCCGGGCAGATTTTGTCTATGCGGCGATATATCGGAAAACGACGCGTGGCGTTCTTCCTGCTGGCGGCGTTGCCGCTTGCCGCGGGATATTTTGCGGCGCAGTGCGGCGGGCAGGTCGATCCGCCGGGCCGGAAGCCCGCATCACAACCGGCGACTTTGTCCGCCACGGCAGCCGCGTCGCGCCCGGCCGGGCAGGTCGTCATCCAGCTTCACTGGCAGCCGCAGGCGCAGTTCGCCGGATTTATCGTGGCGAAGGAGAAAGGATTCTTCCGTCAGGCAGGCCTGGGCGACGTCAAGCTCGTCTGGTCGGGCGGGGGCGACAGGCCTCTGGGCGACCTTGCCGACGGCAAGACGGATTTCTGCACGGCCTGGCTTTCGCAGGCGATAGAAAACCGCGGCAGGGGCAAGGACATCGTCAACGTCGCGCAGATCATGCAGAAGTCGGCGATGATGCTCGTTGCCCGCAAGAGTTCGGGCATCGCCATGCCCCATGACATGAACGGCAAAAACGTGGGAATGTGGGGCGGCGACTTCGACCTCAAGCCGATGTCGTTCTTCCGCAAATTCGGCGTCCAGCCGAAGATCATCCCGCAGAACACGAGCATCGTTCCGTTCCTTCGCGGCGCGGTGGCCGTGGCGTCGGCGATGTACTACAACGAGTATCACAAGATTCTCGAGGCCGGCCTGACTGCCGACGAGCTTCAGGTGTTCATGCTGGCCGACTACGGCATGGATTCGCCGGAAGACGGACTGTATTGCACGGGCGCGACCGCAAAAGGCAGGCCGGAATTATGCAAGGCGGCCGTTTCGGCCGTGATGGAAGGGTGGCGATACGCCCTTGCCAACGAGGGCCAGACGCTTGACATCGTCATGGAATACTGCCGCAATGCCAAGGCGTTCACCAATCGCAGCCACCAGCGATGGATGCTCCGGGCCATGGGGCAGTTCATCACGCACAGGGTCGGGGCCGATAGCTCGGCATGGGGCACGCTCGATCGCGCCGAATATGAGAAGGTTGTAACGGTCCTTGTCGAGCAGAAGCTCATCGACAAGCCCGTGCCTTACGAGGATTTTTATCGGGCGCCGGCCGGGCCTGGCGGAGAGCCGGAAAAAAGATGAGAGTCTCCGTCCGGACAAAACTTGTTCTTGCGATCGGCCTGCCGATGCTGCTGGCCTACGGAGTGATGATCGTTTTTCAGCACGGCCGCGAGCGGGCCAATGCCATAAAGGACATGGAACAGTACCTGACCCAGCTTACCCGCAACGAGGCGTCCAGGCTCGACAGCCGCTTCATGCAGGTCGCACAGGTGGTCCGCACAACGGGCGACATCCTCGCCGACAGCCTCCAGCGCCCCAAATCCGCCGGCCAGCAGGCGTTCGATCCGGCGAGGCTGGAAAACGTCCTCCGGACGAATGTCAGACAAAACGAGCGGGTGTTCGGCATGTGCGTGGCGTTTGAGCCGGGCGTTTTTGAATCGGCATACAGGTTCTTTGCGCCCTACGTCTGCCGCGGCGAAACGGGCGGCCGGATCAAGACCATGTATCTCGATTACGATTACACACGCTGGGACTGGTATCTGCTGCCCAAGCATCTCGACCAGCCGGCGTGGACAGATCCCTATTTCGACGAGGGCGGCGGCAACATTCTGATGTGCACCTACGGCGTGCCGATCAAATTCCCGGACGGCAAATTCGCCGGTGTGATTACCGCGGACATTTCCCTGGGCAATCTGTGCAATCGCATCTCGCAGATCGGGATTCCGGGCGGCTACTGCATGATTCTGAGCGGCAGCGGGACCGTGGTGGCCCATCCGAAACGCGAATATATAATGGCCGAGTCGATCTTCAGCCTGGCCGAGCGGTATGAGAGCAGGGAACTGTTCGAGCTTGGCAGGCAGATAACGGCCGGCAGGACTGGCGTCAGCCGGATACCGGATTTCGAGACCGGCAAGCCCAGGTTTTACGTCTATGCCCCGATCGAATCGACCGGCGGCTGGTCGCTGGTGGCGGCCATGCCGGAAGACAAGGTTCTCGAACCGGTGTATCAAAATCTGAAGCGGAACATGGCCGTGCTGTGCGCCGGCCTGTTCGTGATAATATTGATCGTGCTGTTCGTCTCGCATCGCATTACCGTTCCGATCAAGCGTCTGGCCGCGGTAACCGCCAAAATGGCCGACGGAGACCTGGACGTCCAGGTAACCGGCATAAAAGGCAGCGACGAGATCGCCCAGTTCGGGCGGACCTTCAACAGGATGGTCAGCGACCTCAAGGCCAGCATCGAGGCCCGGATCAGCGAAACCGCCGCCAGGGAGGCCGTCGAAAAAGAATTGCAGGTGGCGAGAGAGATTCAGCGATCACTGCTGCCGAGGGTCTTCCCGCCGTTCCCAGACCGCACTGAGTTCGACCTGCACGCCGAGATAATGCCCGCCAAGTGCATGGCGGGGGATTTTTTCGACTTCTTCTTCATGGACCGCAATCGGGACGAGCTGGCGCTGGTGATGGCCGACGTTTCCGGCAAAGGCGTGCCTGCGGCGATGTTTATGGCCGTTACGCGGACCGCCATCCGCAACTTCACGGTTGAAAGCAAGACCCCGGCGCAGATCCTCCAGCACGCCAATGACGTGATCGTCCAGGACAATGACGAGGGGATGTTCGTTACAATTTTCTACGCGCATTATCATGTCAAAACCGGCGAGCTTGTTTACGCCAACGCCGGCCACTGCCAGCCGTTCCTGATCGGCCTGGCCGGCGACGTGGCAATGCTGGAAGTAACCGGCCCCATCCTGGGCGTTCTGCCCGGCTCGCAGTTCGAGGACCGCACCTGCCGCATCGCCAAAGGCCAGACCCTGCTGTTCTATACCGACGGAGTTACCGAGGCCCGCGGGAATGACTCGGAACTGTTCGGCGAAGAAGGGCTGCAAAAACTGCTGGCCGGCTTTGCCGGCGATCCGAAGGCCTTGTGCCAGAAGATCGTCCAGGTAGCCGACGACTACCGCAATCACGACCCCCAGGACGACATAACCGTGATGGCCCTGAGGCGGAACATCTGAAGACGCCGGGTGCTGCGGCTTGATTGCAAGCCGTGTTCGGGTTGGTGGCATCCTCAAACGGAGCGGCATCGCAGCGAAGTTTGGGGGTGTTAACGAACATATTCTTCCTTTAAACGACCACCCCCAAGCTCCACTTCGTTTCGCTTGAGGGTGCCGCCGACCATAAGACAACCCCATCTTAATTGAATCAAGACTCGTTTTAGCGTTGAAGGCCGGCCTGTCCTGCTGTAAATTCGCATCCTTGGTTATTATCCAGGAGAACCGGATGTCCGATACGCTTGCAAGGCTTAATGAGGTTTTTCACGATGTCTTTCAGGACGATACGATTGTAATCGCCCGACAGACCACCGCCGCCGACGTGGAAGGGTGGGACTCGCTGATGCACGTTACGCTGATGATAAACATCGAAAAGGCGTTTGGCATCCGCTTCAGCAGTTCGGAGGTGGCCGGTCTGAAGGATGTCGGCGAGCTTGCCGACCTTATCGAGGCCAGGAAAAAGCCATGACCTTCCCGCTGACAGACGAACTGATGGAATACGTGCGGGCCGCCCATCCGCGGTCGCTGCGGGGCGTGGAAGAGGCCCGGCAGGCAGGCGGGGACGATTTTGGGCCGGTCGTCGAGATGTTTCTGACGTGGCTGACGGCGGTCCGGGGCAGGCAAGGGATCGTCCAGGCGGTCGATGAGTTCGTGAAATTCTCGACCGAGGTCAATCTCGCCCAGGCCCGCTACGAGGCTGACGGGCATTACATGCACAAGTCGTTCGCCGAGTTGCTGGCCGACCACTATTCCAGCCGCGAGGCGATGGACGACTATCTCTGGGGCGTCTTCCTGACGAACGTGCTGTGGGCGCACCATTTCGAGATATGCCTTTTCTATCGCAACCGGTTCCTGGCCAAACTGCCGGGCGCCGAGGCGAAGATCGTCGAGATCGCGCCGGGCCACGGCGGATGGGGCGTCTGGGCGCTGCATCGGCTCGCAAAGTCCCGGCTGGAAGGCTTCGACATCAGCCCGTCGTCGATCACGATAGCCGGCAGCGTTTCGGCCGCGGCGGGCGTGGGAGGCAGGGCAAGGTATGAACTCAAGGACGCCCTGGACCTGGCCAAGGCGCCGCCGGAGTCGGCCGACGCGGTGATAAACTGCTTCCTGGCCGAGCACCTGGAGCGGCCGGCGAAACTTTTCGAGGTCATCGCAAGGCTGCTCAAGCCCGATGGCAGGGCGTTTGTCGCCGCCGGCCTGACCGCGGCACAGGTCGATCACATCTACGAGTTCCGCCGCGAATCGGAACTGGTCAAACTGGCCGAAGATGCCGGCCTGCGGATGACCGAATCGTTCGTCGGCTCGCCCCGCCGAACTCTGCCAAAGGCGAAATTCCTCCCCCGCTCCATGGCCTTGATCCTCGCTAAACGCAAAGGCGAGTTTTTATAAACGATCGTCATAATTTGGAATGAATTATGCCTGCGATAACTGATCTTCCCTGTCTTCTTCAACCGCCAAATGATAATGATACTGTAAAAGTATGGCGTTATATGGACTTTGCCAAGTATGGTTCTCATCCCATTTTCGTGGGTAATTGGATGCCTGGCAAGGCCTGTTTGACCTTGAGGGCGAAGTATTCCGTGTCATGGAAGCCATATGCTTTGCGTTTGATGACTTTGATCTTGTTGTTGACGCCTTCGAGACGGCT
>JACRIL010000243.1 GCA_016235825.1 Planctomycetota bacterium | reverse complement strand
CTGTCCGGCGTGCGGAGCGAGGGCCGTAGCGTGGCACAAGACGCGAGGCCGACTGATCTGCTCGGCTTCTCGAACAAGTAGTCGTTACAGGTCCTGTAACCGACGCAGACCTTACCGACGGATATGACTGGTAAAACCACTGTCTGTTGCGATAGGGGGAGCTAACCTTCTACCCCCCTATAATAATATATATAGAAGAGAGAGAGATTACCGTATATATTGCGCTACCCCCCTCGCGCATCTTATTTTTACGCGTGTGAGGGGTAGCGCAATTATCTCGCGCGGTTATCTTCAACCTGATCGCGGCAGCGCCGCACAAACGCGCCACGTTTGCGCACGTTGCAACATGTCGGACGGTATCGGGTCAAACCACCAACGTAAAATAAGCACTTACGTGCATTTTAGCCAACGTAAAATAAAGACTTATGTAAACATGCCTTGCTTTAGCATGTTATGTAAATGGTTCCTCCGCCAAGATTTACAACGAACGACCGAGCGGGGAACGGCTGACAGGATTGTTTTTGTTTGTTGCGCATGTGAACACAAACCCGCTGACGCGGGCAAACCTTAGGAGAAAGCGATATGGAAATCCAACTGAGAAACATCGACGACATCCGGCCCTACGAGAAGAATCCACGCGTCAACGACCAAGCGGTCGCAGCCGTGGCTGCCAGCCTCCGCGAGTACGGATTCAGGCAACCCATCGTGGTCGACGCCGAAGGCGTTATCATCGTCGGACACACCCGCTGGAAGGCGGCTAAGAAACTCGGACTGACCAAGGTGCCGGTTCACGTCGCCAAGGACTTGCCGCCTGAGAAGGTTAAGGCGTACAGAATCGCCGACAACCAGACGAATGCTCTGGCCGAATGGGATTACGAACTACTGCCCATCGAGCTGAAGGAACTTCAGGCTGCCGACTACAATCTGGACCTGCTGGGTTTCAGCGCCGAGGACCTGGCCAGGATTCTCGACCCGGACGGCACGCAGGGCCTGACGGACCCCGATGACGTACCCGCGCCGCCGGATGAGGCGATCACCCAGCCGGGCGACCTGTGGATACTCGGCAATCATCGCCTGCTCTGCGGCGACAGTGCCAAGCCGGAGGATGTGGATCGCTTGCTGGACGGCGCGAAGATTCAACTGGTCAACACCGACCCGCCCTACAACGTGAAGGTCGCCTCGCGGTCCAACAACGCCATCGCCGCCACCGGCGACCGGCCCATCGGCCAGCAGGGTATGGACATGGCCATCCGGGGCAAGACGCACGCGACGGACAAGAAGCTCCGGGCCAAGGACCGGCCGCTGGTCAACGACTTTGTCTCCGACGAGGAATTCGCCCGTCTGCTGCGGGCGTGGTTCGGCAACATTCAGCGCGTGCTGGAACCCGGGCACAGCGCATACATCTGGGGTGGGTACTCGAACATCTGGAACTACCCGAACGCCCTGAAGGAATGTGAGCTGTATTTTTCCCAGATGATCATCTGGGTCAAGGAGCATCCAGTCCTGACGCGGAAGGACTTCATGGGGAACCATGAGTGGTGTTTCTATTCGTGGCGGGAGGGCGCCGCGCACAGATTCTTCGGCCCCGCCAATATCACCGATGTCTGGTCGGTGAAGAAAGTCAACCCGCAGTCAATGATACATTTAACGGAAAAACCTGTGGAACTCGCTGTTAGGGCGATTCAGTACAGCAGCCTCCAAGGCGAGAACGTTCTGGACCTCTTCGGCGGCAGCGGCAGCACGCTGATCGCCTGTGAGCAGACGGGGCGGAAGGCATATCTGATGGAGATCGACCCGCTCTACAGCGATGTCATAGTTCAGAGGTGGGAGAAGTTCACCGGGCAGAAGGCAAAGCGGATTGCCGGGGTCGCCCGGACTGAGACAACCCCGACCGTGGCCGGGGCTGTCGAGAAGGTGCAGGTATGAGCGGGCGCTTACGGTTGGCCTTCCACTGCGCCTTGCTTTGGCCGTCGCCCCTGATGGCGTCCGTGCAGGTCTTGACGACCTTGCCGCTGGGCAGCGAGGTTTTTGAAGTTGGTCTTCGTGGATCAACCTCCCTCGTTCAACCCGACCTTGCGGCGCTCGGCCAGTTCTCGCTGGTTCCAGACATTGCACATGCCCCGAAACACGCGCAGGCTCTCGTTGATGATCTCGCGCACCTCCGGCTGGGTGAATGTGTCGAGCAACTCATCAAGGCTGCGCTCGAACGGGTTCTCGATGTCGATGGGCCACTCGCCCTCGTTGTGTTGGATGACGATCTTCATGGGGTTCTCCTATCTGCTCTGGACGATGGTGATTTGGAACTCGCGGCCGTCATTCATCCGGACGTCGCGATTCAGTTGTATGTCCTGTTTTTTCATGGCTCAGGTCTCCTTTGCGGTTTGACCGAGGGCCAGGAACTCGACCATAGCGTCCTCGAACATGAAATCCGAGGCCGGGTAGTTACGCCGCAGGCGCATGACCACGCAGCCGCGTTCCTTCAGGAATTCAAGGGCGACGTTGACCTGCGTGAACGGGACATTGAGACCTTCAACGAGGGTTCTCACTGTCGCGCCGGCCTCGGCGGCATCGGCGATCTTATGTGCAAGCGCCTCGTAGACGGCCCTTGTGCAGTGGTGTACATATTCGCGCCCGTCGGCGAGGGCAACGGTCCGCTCAAGGCGGTCGCCGATCCGCTCGAACTGAATCTGTCTGTCGCAGAGACGCGGCATGGGTTATTTCTCCTTTCCTGCTTGCTCTACCGCGACTCCGAATTCATCGCCGGCGTCGGATGGCAGCGATGTGTCCTCGGCAACGAGGTAGACCGCGCTGCGGTCGGCTTCAATCCGAAGCCTGGCATCCAACGGGAGCGAGGCGGACATGTTGACGATGTCCGGGAACACGATCCGAACCTCGGCGTCCGGCGGAAGCTCGTTGAGTCGGCTAATCAGTTGGCTAACGTTCATGGCTGCTATCCTTTCGATGTTGGAACCGAGCGTTCAGACCTTCCCGGCGGCGGTCAGTGTGAACATGCCCCGGTCTGTTTTCTTGAATCGGGCCTTGCCGCCCAAAGTCGATATCTCCCGGATGATCGCGGCGTAGATCGTGGCCGCGGGCGTCTTGCCGTTGGTCTTCCACATGCCGGTCTCCAGCATCCGCTTGACCATGTCGGTCGTGTTCATCGGCCCCTTGGCTTCGGCCAGGACCGCGACGGCGGAATCCAAACCGCTGGGGCCGCGCTGCTTTTTCTTCTCAGCCTTGGGCTTTTCGATCTTGGGCGAAGGTTGCGGGACCGGCAGGTCGTGCTGCTTGGGCGTTCGGCTGACCTTCCATTGCGCCTCGCTCTGCCCGTCGCCCCTGATGGCGTCGGTGCAGGTCTTGATGACCTTGCCGCTGGGCAGCGACGTGCCCTCGTAGCGCCCATGCCCGAGCGACTTGTCGATCCGCACCGAGAGCCATGCGCCGCCGCACTTGGTGCTGTAGACCTGTCCGACTTGAATCTGTTTCTTTTCCATTGCTGTTCTCCTGAAATTAAGCCCGGCTGCCGGCGGCTCGAACGAGCTCGCCATAGTCCAGGCGGTTTAACATTCTGTCCATTCGGGTTGTTCGCCGATCTTCCGGTAGAGCCATTTTCCGTCCCGAAAGATGTAGACGAAGTCGGCCCATCGCTTGCTGGCGTCGGCGAGGAAATCCGATTCGGACGAATACTTCCGTTTGCGAGTTTTCTTTTCGCCTCGGTCGCGCCCATAGGCCAGGCACCATTTCTTCGAGAGGGCGTCGCCGCCATGCATCTCGTAATCATGTTTCTTACCAAGCCGTTGGCCAAGAACGCTAAGGTCGCCGAGGGCTATCAGCCTGGCGACCTTCTTGTCGGTGACATAATTCTTGGTCAGGATCGGAAGTTGGTTTTCCGGAAAACCGCCGTTATGGCAGTAGATGGCCTCGATCCCGTCTTTTGTCTGTTGTGCTATCAGGCTTCGTATACTCATGTTTTTTTTCTTTTCTTCCTATTCCATCAGCATCCGCATCTTACGCAGGTCGCCGTCCCGCCGGGAGCGGAAGTCGGTCTTGCACTCGAAGGCCGTGCCGAACTCCTCTTTGCGTTCGAGGCTCAGCCCCAGCGGGTTGATCCATTGGCCGGCCACCTTGACGGCGAAGACGCCGCCGTCGATGTGTTTGTTGACCGCCACCAGTTCGATGTCATTGAAGTGGAGTTTCATGATTCTGTTTCCTTTCTATTCTTCCCGCAGCTCTTGAAGGTGCTGCTCGATGAATTGCGACGCTTCGGTCTCGGTGAATTTGTTGCGTCCGATTATCAGGAAGGCCAGCGTCTCTTTTATCATCTGGCGTATGTGGTCAAGGTCCCCTACGAAACCATAGTTCTTCGGGTCGGCCTTGGCGCGTTCGGCGTGCACATCAAGTTGCATCCCGATGCAATCCATCAGGACGGCGATGTCGTTGCGGCGCTGGGCGTATGTTTCGGCGGCGGTCTGTTTGCTCTCTTTTTTCGTCGTATTCATGTTTGCGTCCTTTCTTTTTCTTATGACACCATCAGGCCAACTTTTCCCGGACATGCCAAGCGAAACCCTGCAAAATCAGGCTTTTTTGAGCATTTCACATGCCTTGGGGGGTGCGATAGTTATGACGAATGACGAAAATAACTCGCGGATTTCCGAAGATTTCAGGGATACCGAAACCGCCAAACCGCCACCAGATCGTGTTGATCCGCTGGCCATGACCATAGCCCAGGCCGCAAAGGTTCTTTCAGCAGTAGGCGGCGGGACGGTTACGGAAGAGTTGCTGCGGCGGCATATCACTGAAGGAGCGCCCGTAACTTCCGACGGGCGAATCAACCTGGTGCACTATGCCGCGTGGCTGAACAAGGAGATGGCCAGAGACAATGCCGATTGACCCGACCAAACTGACGCAAAGCGAGCTGCTGCAGATAGTCAATGGCACGCCGGCAGGCGTTGTGCTGAGCCGTTCGCGCCTCCGCCGCCAGATGGACGCCGCGGCCCTGCGGATCGGCGATGGCTCGCACATTCACCTCGTGCGGTACGTCCATTGGTTGGTACAGGAGGTCGAAAAACCTCACGCGGCCAAGATGGATTACTTTGAGGCCAAGCGCCGCCAGGCCCAGCGGAACCGGTCCGCGACCAAGGCCGCGCAGGACATTTTTCCCATTCCGGAGATAGCCGACTATGCCAGGCGTAAATCCTGCGGCGAGTCTTTTCGACTCTTCTGCACGACGTATTTCCCGGGCGCATTCTGGCGGCCGTGGTCGCAGGATCACCTGCGCGTGATAGCCAAGATCGAGCGTGCAGTCCGCGATGGCGGATTGTTCGCCTTCGCAATGCCGCGCGGCTCGGGCAAGACCGCTCTG
>JACRIL010000239.1 GCA_016235825.1 Planctomycetota bacterium | reverse complement strand
CACCGAGACGCAGAACCGCAATCGGCGCGCACGGCAGTCCCACGTGAAAGCCAAACTCAGGCGGTTACGCAGACTTGGCGTCAAGTTGTATAAGCTGCGATGCTGCATCATGCCAGAGGAAGTTTCGTTGTAGTGCTATGCAATCGGCGTAAATAATGGGTCAGTTACGGTGGAAAATCAAACAATGTTTTGCCTTTTTGCGGTGCGGGCATTTCGCCCGCATTTTTTATTCTTGACGTTGCAGGCAAGACCTGTCCGGGCGCAGCCTTTTGCCGAAGCCGGATGCCCGCACCGCAATCCCCCCCCCGTAACTGACCCATTACACCATGCGACATGCCCGGGAAACAGTGATCGCTCGTCACCAAGATCATGCCGACAATGAAATAAGGGTTACCCGATATCGCCGCGAACCCAGCCGCATAACCTGGCAATCCCGGGCCTCGGCGAATTGCCGGCCGAAAATCGGCTACGACGCTGGCGCAAGCATCATTCGCCCTTCGGTATCTTGCAGCATCCCGGCGAACCCTTCACCAAGCCGCACTTCTCACAAGCCGGCTGACCGGCTTTGCAGCACTCCGGACTGCCCTTGATGAAGCCGCACTTGGTGCAAAGGGATACGGGATCTGTGGAACCTTTGGTGATTTTGCAGCAACCTGGCGCCCCTTTGGCGAGTCCGCACTTGCTGCAGGTGGCCTGTCCCGGTTTACAGCATGACGGGGAACCCTTGATCTGGCCGCAGTCAGTGCACAGAGCCACCTTCGCCGGCCCGGAGGCGGCCTGTTTTTCGGCCTGAGTGCAACCAAATTGCACGGCCAGTATCCCCATGAATACGATCGTTACAACACTCTGGATGATTCGTCGCATAGTTTGTACTCCTTTCTGTTTTGTATTCATCCGGGACTTCCCGGATGACCTTGCCCAGCTACGCCGCAGGGCCGCATTTAAGCGCGTTTTGTGACGTCTCTCCCGTTGCGTCAACCACTTTTGGTCCGGCTTATCCGGATTTCAGCGGCATGAGGATCATTATCGCCTGTATTTTCATAAGGGAAATCGTCTTCTCATTATATGCCGTCGCAAGTGTTATCAAGGAAAATTCGGGTTTATTATATATGGTCGGGACATCCATGATACTCATGGCGCTGGGTGTAATGGGCCAGTTATGCGATCAGGAGCCACCAGATCACGCCTGCAATCGCGATTCTATAAACGCCGAAGGGCGTCAGGCCGTGGCGTGTAAGCCAGCGGATCATGAGTTTGACGGAGATTGCTGCGACGACCGCGCTGACGATCAGGCCTACGGCCAGGCCGTCCGGTCCGGCCGAGTTCATCAAGCCGTCCCAGTCCTTTATCCCCGAATAAACCGTCGCCGCGCCCAGCGTCGGCAGGGCCAACAGAAAGCTGAACTCCGCCGCGGCCAGAATCTCCATGCCGACCAACATGGCTGCGACTATTGTTATCATGCTTCGCGAGGTGCCCGGCCAGAGGGCGAGGCACTGCGCCAACCCGATAAAAAGGGCCCGCCAGGCAGTCATCTGGTTGAGGTTGAGCCGCCTGGTCTTCGCTCGCCTGGCGCGATAAAACCATTCAACGGCGATCATCAGCAGCCCGCCGGCAAAAAGCGCCCAGCATACGGTCATCGGGCTGAACAGATTTTCCTCGATGGGCCTGTGCAGCAGCAGGCCAGCGGCGGCTGAGGGCAGAAATGCCAGCATCAGCAGCCCCAGCAGCCGCAGTCCCCACGGGTCGCGCCCGGCGATGCCCAGGCACATCTGGCCGACCCGCCCGCGATACAACCCCAGCACGGCCAGTATCGCGCCGAGTTGGATGACGATATCAAAGGCCCCGATCGCGTCGCTGGAGATTATTTTTTTGCCCAGCGGGCCGGGCTGGTCGGAAAATTTCGAGTGGCCCATCAGGTGGCCGGCGATTATCAAGTGGCCGGTCGATGAGACGGGCAGATATTCCGTCAGCCCCTCGACGACGCCCAGCACGGCGGCCTGCTGAAGCGATATCTTCCGCTTCGGATCGAACGGTCCGGCCTGCGCGGCTGACGGCATTGTCGCCGGCTGCGAGGCCGGCCTGGTGTGAATCAGCCATTCATCGGTCGCCGGCTGCGATTGTGTGGACGGCTGGGTTTCGCCATTCGGGCCGCTGGCCGGTTGAGTAGCGGGTTGGGAATCCGCCGGACAGGTCTGCGTCGCCGCCGGAAGATGGGTTGTCGGCTCAAAATCCGGCTGACTGGCAGACAAGTCCGCTTCCTTCGCCGGCTGGGTGTCCGGTTGAGTGCCGGGTTGCGTATCCGTCCGCATGCCCGACTGCGTGTTCGGTTGAGACGATGGGTCGCTTTCCGGCTCTGCCGCCGCCAGCCGGGCCGCAGCCGGAATAATCGCTATCAGCAGAACGATCTGAATTGCCCGAGCGGTCATAGTTTGAGCCAGAGCCTCAAAACAAGCTGGCAGACGATATTCGCGTAAACGCCGGCCATCAGATCATCCGCCGCGATGCCCCAGCCGGCGGGCAACCGTTCAAACCT
Organism: Planctomycetota bacterium; assembly: GCA_016235825.1. Lineage (GTDB taxonomy): Bacteria > Planctomycetota > Phycisphaerae > SM23-33 > SM23-33 > JACRIL01. Next base: position 16,478 of record JACRIL010000239.1, on the reverse strand, counting down.
GCGAATGGGCGGCGGCTTGAGTATGTCAAAGAACCGGAACGCGACAAAAGCCGCCCCCGCGACAATCAGAACATCGTGCCAGCCTCCGCCGCCGAGCGGCAGGCAGACGAGCGCCAGCGACTGGCCGGCCCATTCGTCGATCGTGCACTGGGGCGGATCCTTGCGGCCGAAAGTTTTTTCGGCAAACCCGCCCAGCGCCGCGCAGGCCGCCGCCGCGACAACCGCGATCAACCCGGCCGCGAAGCTCATCGCAGCCCACAGGCAACCGCCTTGAATATGATTTTTTACCGCCGCAAAAACGCCCAGCCACGCGCCGCACGCAGCCGCCGAACCCCACGTGCCCGGCGCCGGCCAAAGGAAGCCCGTGCCAAGCCCGCTGACGATCAGCTTACGGGCGATTGTCATCGCTGGTCAGAACCTTCCGGGCCTTGCCGACGTAAGCCAGGCCGCTCAGGACCGTCGTGATAACCGCAAGCCAGACCATTATCAGCTTAAGCCAGATCGCCCACGGCGTCTGCGGCAGATTGGCCGTCTGGTAGAGAACCGTGCATATCGCCACCGACTGCACGAGCATCTTGATTTTGCCCGCCGGCGAGGCCGGAAACTTTATGCCCATCGATTCGCTGTACCCCCGCACCGCCGAGACGATGAACTCCCTGGCCATTATCACCACGACCATCCATGCCTGCACCGCCGAGGCCATCTGCCCTGTCGCCCAGCCCGGCAGTTCGCGCTCGAATTGCGGCGACAGGGCCGGCTGCATCACGTAATTCGAGCCGGTCAGCATCGCGAACGCCCCGACGACGAGCACCTTGTCCACGAACGGATCGGCGATCCGCCCGAACGCGCTGGTCCAGTTGAATTTGCGCGCGATCCAGCCGTCGAGCACGTCGGTTATGCCGGCCACGATGTAAAGCCAGAACGCAATGTTCAGCAGCAGCCGGCCCCAGCCGGTGCCAGGCTCATACAGGCCCAGCAGGGCGAAGAAGCCGCCGGCAAGCAGTATCCGGCCGACCGTCAGTTGATTTGGCAATTTCCAGTTCATGGGCGTCAGTGGGCAATTTACCCGACCGACCGGGCAATTCAACAGAAAATGACGCAACGCCCGGAAAGCATCCAACTTTTCTGGTTTACGCCGACGATTGAATCGCCAACCATAAAGCCCCATGCGTCAGCATGGGGACATCTGTTATTTTAAAAATTAGCGAGCGGAGACAGATTTAAAACAGCATCCCCACATTGACATGCGGGGCTTTATGAATGGGATACACATAAAATAACGGCCCCTACTCCACAATCAGATCGTAGCCGGAAAATCCGATAACTCTGGCCGGGATGATTTGGCCGGGTTCTCGCCGGCTGGTAAAAATGCAGATCGAATCGACGTCCGGCGCCTGGCCGGCGTGCCGGCCGACGCACCTGCCCGAGCGATCTACGCCGTCAACCAGCACTTCAATTGTCCGGCCGATCTTTGCGGCGTTGGCCTGCATCACAATCTTCTGCTGCTGGAGCATCAGCCGCCTGGCGCGTTCGGATTTGACGCGGGCATGTATCCTGCCGGACAGCCGCGCCGCCGGCGTGCCGGCCTCCGGCGAATATTCAAAGACGCCCAGAGCGTCAAAGCGAAAGTCGCCTGCAAACCGCAGCAGTTCGGCAAACTGCCCGGCCGTCTCGCCCGGAAAGCCCACGATGAAGGTCGTGCGTATCGACATCGCCGGGATTTTCTTGCGAAGCTTGACGAGCAACCCCTCGATCTGTTTTCGCGTAACCCGCCGGCCCATCAGCCGCAGCACCTTATCGTTGATGTGCTGGAGCGGGATATCGACGTAAGGGACCACGCGGCGGCAGCCGGCCATCACGTCGATCAATTCATCACTGAAGCCGGTCGGGTATGCGTACATCAGTCGAATCCAGCGCAGGCCATTCAGTTTGTCGAGTTTTTTCAGCAGGCCGGCCAGGCCGCTGGAATTTTTAAGGTGGCTGGTTGAAAAAGTGGCACGGGCATCTTGCCCGTGTGTTCCACGACCGTCTCGGTCGTGGCGGTTGTTGTTTTTAACTACATCCAGGGGCAAGGACGCCCGTGCCACGAAAGAATGGCCTTTTGCATCAAGCCCGTAACTGGTCGTGTCCTGCGCGATCAGGTTCAATTCGATCGCGCCGTCGCCGATCAGTTCACGGGCCTCGTCGAGAATGTCGCGCGACGGTTTGGAACGATACGGGCCGCGGATGGATGGAATCGTGCAGAACGTGCAGCGTCTGGAACAGCCGTATGCGATGCGGAGATAGGCGGTATGGCGAGGCGTCAGGCGGAACCTGCCGGAATCGTTCACGGCGCCGCCGGAAGATTGCATGAAAAAGCCGGCATGGCCGGACCGGTTATGAAAATTCCCAGCAAGCACGGCCTTTGCAATCTGATCCCGACCGGAAATGTCAACGATGGCGTCAACTTCCGGCAATTCTTCCGCAAGCCGCTGTCCGTCGCGTGCCGGCAGGCAGCCGGACACGACCACGCGCCTGACCCGTCCGCAGCGCTTGAGCCGCAACGCCTGGCGGATCGTCTTGAGCGATTCATCCCTCGCCGCCGACAGGAACGCGCATGTGTTGACAATAATCACGTCGGCCCGCTCGGCCGGCGCGCCAACCACGCAGCCGGCCTGCGCCAGCATTCCCAGCATCTTCTCGCCGTCCACCAGGTTCTTCGGACAGCCCAGCGGAATCAGGCAGACCTTCGGATTTTTTCGACCAGCCATCGCGGCATTATATCCGCCCCGCCCGGCGTCTGGAAACCGTTTCAGGAATTGCAAAAATCGGTGGCACCCTCAAACGGAGCTGCAACGCAGCGAAGTTTGGGGGTGTTCGCGAACTTCTTCCTCATTAAAACAACCACCCCCAAGCTCCGCTTCCGGCTTCGCCCCTCCTTCGCTAAAGCTTCGGAGGGCTACGCCGGACAAGTCGTTTCGCTTGAGGGTGCCATCGAGTGAAATAATTCCTGGAAATTTGCGAAGGATTCGGCCAAGCGGCTGACATGATTATTCGAGCAACCATAAAAAGTGCCACGGGCATCTTGCCCGTGTGTTCCACGACCGTCTCGGTCGTGGTGGTTGTTGTTTTCAACAGCATCCAGGGGCGAGACGCCCCTGGGACACACGGACGAGACGTCCGTGCCACGAAAGACGAGCTTTTCGGAATACATAAAGGCGGCTGCACGAGGCAGCCGGTCGGCAAGGCGGTCAGCCTGTGCTTACATATTTGGCGACGACGATGTAAGATATGCACAACAGACAGGCTGATATACATGGAGGATGAATGAGTCATCATCTATTCGACGCCGACTGGCACCGCTTGGCGCTTGCAGGCCGGCCGGAGGCAATACAAATGCTCGCGGATCGGACGATAGTCCCGCTGTACCGTTTCTGTCTTTACAGGCTGGGCATGGACGAGCACGCCTGCCAGGACGTGGTGCAGGAGACCATGCTGCTTGCCCTCAGCCGGCTGGACAGGTACCAGCCAGGCCGAAGCAACGGCCGGATTTTACCCTGGCTGAGGGGCCTGGCAAGGAATCAGATTCGCCGCGTCCTGTCGGAGCGGAAGATTTCGTCCGGGCAGCTCAGCCTGTCGGCCGGGGCGGACCTGCCGGCGAAAGATTCGCCCGTTTCAATTCCCGATATTGACGGCTCGCCGCTCGACGCAGATTCTATCGGCTTTTGCCAAACCAGCGGGCTGGTCGGCGCCACAATGTCGCAACTGCCCGTCCGCTATTCGGGCGTGCTGGAGGACAAGTACATAAAAGGCAGGGCCGTCCGGGACATCGCCGCGGGACTGGGAATGACCGAAAAGGCCGTCGAGTCGCTGCTTGTCAGGGCGAGGGCGGCCTTCAAAAAAGTATTCACGATCTTATCGAAAAGGCAGCCGGCGGCAGGCAATGTCCCGCCCGTCGTCGCCGCAAAAGGGGCAATCTGATGAACCAGCCAGACCAGAATCCGCCGCAGGAAAATCCATCGCAGCCGGACCGGCAGGACGAAATCCTGGAACGCAACATATCGGAGATGCTCAAGGATTGTCCGCGGCAGCAGGAGCCGGCCCCGGAGTTCGTCAATAAGCTCAAGGCAGAGATGACCCAGGCCGCGGCTGGAAAGCGGAAGTTTTTTGGCCGCGTTCGGCAATGGCGGTGGACATCGGTCCGCTGGTGGGCGTTGGCGGCCAGCATCCTGATCGTGAATGTCGTGGGGCTGCTCTGGCTCCGCTACGACATGACTCACACCTACAAGCCCAAGCTGAGGGTCCTGTCGGCCCTGCCCACGCAAAACATCGAGAAGACCGACCGTCTCGTCCTGATCTTCGACGAGGCGATCGCGGCGGTGAGCCTGCTGAACCAGCCGCTGGAGCGGGCGCCGTTCATCCTCTACCCGCTGGTCGCCGGCAGGTGGCAGTGGTCGGCGTCCGACCGGCTGGAATATCTGCTGGACAGGCCGCTCAAGCCCGGCATGTTCTACTCGATCAAGCCCTCGCCCGACATCGAGGTCCAGACGGGCAGAAAGCTGATCGGCTCGGCGGAGTTCCAGTTCGCCACCAGTCCGCTTGCGCTCCAATCGTGCAACCTGGGGCTAGTCGAGCGGGACAACGTGAACCTGGAGTTCGTGTTCAGCCAGCCCGTCCGGCCCGACGACCTGCTGAGAAACCTGGTCATATACGATACAAAAACCGGGACGGACCTGAGGCCGGCATGCCTGGTCCGCAAGGCCGACGCCAGGCCGGTCGTCCGGGTCATGCGCCCGTCCAGCGACCAGATGTCGATCACCGTCAAGGCCGGCCTCACCGGCGACGGGGCCAATCGCGGGCTGGCGAACGGCAGCAATTTCAACATTAATGTTCCGACCAGGCTGGCGCTCACCAACGCATATGTCCGCGAGCCGTCGATCCGCAAGAACATCACGGTTGATCTCCAATTCACCAGGCCGCTGGATCCCAACCAGCCCTCGCCGGCGGTTGCTATCGATCCGCCCGTGACGGGCGTGCGGATTACGATTGATTCGTCCGGCTCGACCGGCCAATTGCGGCTGACCGGGCCGTTCGAGTGCGGCAGGCGATACAAGGCCACGGTCGATGCCGAACTGCGGGCCAACGACGACTCGACCCTGGGCAGCAGGCAGTTCGTCAGCTTTGACATTCCAGAACGCACTCCGCGGGTCGCGTTTCCCGTGTCAACCGGCGCGATCTCGCCGATGGGCAACCTGTGCGTCGATCTGGATGTGGTGAACATAGCCCGGCTGCAAATTTCAGCCTGCAAGATTCATCCCAACAATCTGGTCAGCTTCCTTCAGCACGCCAGCGAAGAACTGTCGGGCCGGCAACTGGCGGAAAAGACTGTTCCGGTCAACCTCCCCCGCAACCAGCCGGGCAGGGTCGCGGTTGATCTGGGCGGGCTGTTCGAAGGCGGCAAGGGCGTCTACCGGATGCACGTCCGCAACGCCCAGGGCTGGCCCGGCGACAGCGCGTTTATCTGCGTTACCGACATTGCCCTGACGGCCAAACGCCAGCGGGACGGCTACACCGTCTGGGCGACCTCGCTCGCCGCGGCCAGGCCGCTCGAAGGCGTGATCGTCGAGGGTTTCACGCGGAACAATCAGGTTATCGCTCAGGCCAGGACCGATTCCAGCGGTCTGGCATTCCTGCCGGCCGTGTCGGGCCATCCCGACGGCCCCATCTGGCTGATCGCGGCGCGAACCGACAGCGATTTCTCGTTCATCCGGCCGCAGGAACATCCGTGGGTCTTCGACGACGCGGACATTTCCGGCCGCAAGGCCCCCGAAAGCTGCGACGTGATGATCTACAGCGACCGCGGGATTTATCGCCCCGGCCAGACGATCCAGATAACAGGCATTGTGCGCGACCGCGACGGCAATCTTCCGCCTGCGCTTCCGCTGTCGGTGGGCGTAACCCGTCCCGACGGCCGGAAGGTCGCCGACCTGCCGATTCGTCTGCCGGCCGTCAGCCAGGGATTCTTCCACGCCGAGTTCACCCCTCCGGATGATTGCCAGACAGGCCTGTATTCCTTCAACGTTGCGCTTGCCGGCGGCGGCGAGACGCTGGGACGGATGCAGGCGATGGTCGAGGACTTTGTGCCGATACGCATCGAGGTCAAGGCCCAGCCGGCCAAGCCGTCGTTCGGCCCGGGCGAGCAGCCGCGCGTGGCTGTCAACGCCGATTATCTGTTCGGCCGGCCAGCCGCGGGCCTGCGGGCGAAGATCACGGGCACGATCTCGCCCGCGCCTTTCCGGCCGAAGGCCTTCGCCGGATATCAGTTCGGGGCCGACTACGACCTGCCGACCCAATCGATGCACAGCACCGAGGTTTTTCTGGATGACAAAGGCAAGGCGGACATCAACCTTGATCTTCCGGACAAACTCAGGCCCGGTTTTTATCGCGTACAGGCCTGCGCCACGGTAACCGAGATGGGCGGGAGGAGCGTGTCGGCGGCGACGGCATTCACGGTCGATACGGCCGGAAGGCACGTCGGCGTGATGCTGCCGGAAGGCAGAATCGTTCAGACGGACCAGCCTGTCAGCGCGCGTTGGGGCCAGGTGGACGGCGCCGGCAAGCAGGCCGAGGGCGGGCCGGTCGAATGGTCGCTCTGGCTGATCGAGTGGGACTGGGTCGCACAGGAAACTCCACGCGGCGATGCAGATGAATACGCCGTCAGGAGCAATCGGCATGGCGGCAGCAATGTTGTGTGGAAATACGTGAAGCGGGAAGTCCGGATCGACGGCGGCATGCTGGAAGGCCCGGCCGTGCAGGCGGCTGGCGGCGAGCTGTCGATCAAGTGCCCGCAGGACGGGCAATACCTGCTGAGGATGAAGGACAAACAATCCGGCGCTACGACCGTAGCCGAGCTGCACGCCGCAACCGAAGGCGGCAGATTGCAGAGCGGCGCGATCAGCCGCGCCGACCGTGTGCAGATCGTCCTGGACAAGCGGCAGTACGACTGGGCGGACAAGGCCGGCATACTGGTCCGCAGCCCGTTTGACGGCCTGATGCTGCTGACGGTTGAGTCCGATCGCGTGCTGGAAAGCCGCGTGATTGAGATTCGCGGCGGGCAGGCCCGCGTCGATTACGCGGTGCCAGACAATCTTCGCGGCGGGGCGTTCGTAACGGCGACGGTGGTCCGGCCGATAGACTTCGGCCGCGACAAGTGGCTGCCGCAGCGGGCAAACGGCGTTGCCCGGCTGAAGGTAAGTCCCGAACGGCAGAGGCTGGCGGTCTCAATCGACTCGCCGCAGCTTGTGCTGCCGGGGCAGAATGTGAAGATAACCGTCCGTTCCGATCAGCCTATGTACCCGCAACTGCCGCCCGTGGCGCACGTCTGGGCGGTCGATGAGGGGATACTGCTGACGGCAAACTATCGCACGCCCGATCCGCTGGAATATTTCCTCGGCCAGCGGAGGCTAGACGTCGCCAGCGCCGACCTCTACGACAAGCTCATGCCGGATTACAAGCGGCCGCAGGACATCGAAAAGATCGGGGCCGGCGGCCCAAGCGACGACGATGCCAGGTCGATCCGCTCCAGCCCGGTCAGCATTCGGACGGCCAGGCCCGCGATCGTATGGATGCGGTCGGTTCCGATGGGGTCCGACGGAGTGGCCGAGCTGGACATGTCGCTGCCCGATTACAACGGGCGGCTGAGGATAATGGCCGTCGTGGCCGACTTCGACTGCTACGGCCGGGCCGATAAATCTCTCACGCTGCAAAGCCCGATCACGGTCGAGGCGTCCTGGCCGCGGTTCGCCGCGCCGGGCGACCTGGCCAGAGTGCCGCTCAAACTCTTCAATAACACGGGCGCCGGCGCAACGGCGGCGGTCCGGCTGGATGTCGAGGGGCCGGTGGCGATCAACCGTGCCGACGAAAAAAAGCCGGCCGATTCCGGAGATGCGTTAATCCGCGGCATATGCATGGCGACCATGCCGGCAAACATGCCTGCTGAAGTGCAGACCGGGCCGCGGGCTGTCGGCCTTGGCGAAATCAATCTCGACGCCGGCCAGTCGAAGATTATCTGGCTTGACGTTCAGGCGTTCGCGCCGGGCGAGGTCCGAATCGTGGCGTCGGCCGTGTCTGGCGCCGGCGGCGGCAGGCAGGAATCGGTCTTCACCGTCCGCCCGGCCGGCGTGCCCGACAGCGAATGCAAATTCTTCTGCGTCGAGGCGGGAAAGCGGCTGGACCTCGATCCGTTCGAGCGGTTCCTGCCCAACCTGTCGAAGTTGAAAATCAACGTCGGGCCGGCGCCGGCAGTGCAACTCCGCCCGGCCGTCGAGAGGCTTGTGCAATATCCGTTCGGCTGCGCCGAGCAGACCACCAGCAAGCTGACGGGCATGCTCTACGCCCCGCAGGTTCTGGAGATGGATTGTCCCGGAGACGCATCCGCACAGTACGCCCGCGGAATGATACAGGCCGGGATCATGCGGCTCTGGTCGATGCAGACCGAAGACGGCGGAATCGCATACTGGCCTGGCGAATCGCATTCGGCGCTCTGGCCCAGCATCTACGCCGCCAATTTCCTCGCTCTGGCGGGCAGGCAGAACTACAAGGTCGATAAACGGATGCTCGACGACATGGCAGGATATCTGGCCAAGGAACTGGAGAGGCAGCGAGACCTGAACGACAACATGCGGGCGTTCGTCTGCCTGGCCCTTGCGAGGCTTGGCAAACCGCCGCACGGCTGGATCAGCCGGCTGAGCGATAATCTCAACAAGCTCGATATCGCCGGCCGGGCAGACGTGGCCGCGTGCTGGCTGGAACTGGGCAGGCGCGACCTTGCCGTAAAGGCCCTGCCGGAAGACACGCCCGGTTTGGCCGTACCGACGGTTACTTCAGACAGATTCACGTCGAAGCTCGCCCAGCAGGGCCGCCTGCTCGAAGTGCTCATGGACCTCGATCCGGAGCATCTGTGGATAAAACCGCTCGTCGAGCAAATCGACAAGGGGCGCCAGCAATACGGTTACTGGGGAACCACGCTTGAAAACGCATCCTGCATCGCGGCCCTGAGCAGATACATGACGGCCGGCAAGGCGGAAAAACCGGATTTCCTCGGCGCCATCCTGCAGGGCGACAAACGGCTCGGCCGTTTCAATCACCAGGCCCCTGCCCTGATAAAGATCGATGACGCCACCCAGCCGGTGCGGATCGAATCGCAGGGAACCGGCAAGATTTACGTCTCGGTAACGGCCGAGGGACAGCTCAAACAGGGACTTTTCAAACCCTACGACAGGAATCTTTCTGTCCGCCGGGCTTGGGTGGACCGCGCGGGCAAACCCATCGACTTGGCCAAACTCAAGGTTGGCGACCTGGTGATGGTCGAGGTTACGCTTGCGACCAAGGGCGGCTCTTCCGTCCACAATGTCGCGGTTGTTGACGTCCTGCCTGGGTGCATGGAGGTCGAGAACCCGGCGCTGGCTACGTCCGAGTACGGCAGAACGCCCAGCGCGTCCGCCGGGCACACCGAGTTCCTCGACGACCGCGTGCTGATCTTCACATCCGCCGGGTCGAATGAGCTGAAATTCAAGTACGCCCTCCGCGTGATATCCGCCGGCCGGTTCCAGGCGCCGCCGATCCAGGCCTCGTGCATGTACGACCCCCAGTTCGCCAGCGTCAACAGCGGAAACCAGACTATCGAGGTCAGCGAAGATTGATTTTGCTTTTGTTTCATCGCATGAATTTCCAGAAAGGCACTGATACCTTGCGAATTTATCGCCGCCAAATTAGAGGCCCGCAGCATATAGGTCGCGCAACTTGTTGCGCGACAAAATTCCCCGCGTGCAACAAGTTGCACGCCCTACTTTTCAGCCCGTCAGGGCGTTTGATAGTAGCCCCGGGGGAAGCGAAGTCCGCCGTCAGGCGGACGACATGTCCGGCGAAGCCCTCCGTAGCCTTGGCGAAGGAGGGGCGAAGCCGGAAGCGAAACCCGGGGAAAACCCGCCCATTCATTGAAGTTTCAAAGTTTCGTTCCCGCCACCGGCAGACGCGCCAAAATTCAAGAACATCCCGGCCGAAGATTTTCGATGAAACATTCATCCGTAGTGGAAAAAGCAACGCCCTCGTACGGCTTTCCCGGAAAAACCCTCTCCGCGTTTGTCCTTTGCAGCAGCAGAACAGTGAATCAGCCATTCTCGGTGGTTGTGGTATTCAAAATTTCTGCCGCTTCTGCCGTGGCGCGAACGAAAATCGGGAAACTTCTTTAATGACGATTTGTCCCCAGGTTTCGCTTCGGACGGCTGTTGCCGTCCTGGGCTTCACCTGGGGCTACTATCTGCCGGCCCTACGGGCCTCTAATGTGGCGGCGATGACTCGGCAAGGAACTTCGGATTCGGGGTAACATCAGAACAATACCTAACCACGTTTTCAGGATGAGAACCATAAATATTTTCAGACGGCGGGTTGCACGGCTTGCTTGCAAGCCGTGTCCTGCTGATTCTATCTGCATGGGCGAGACGCCCATGCAACACACGGGCAAGATGCCCGTGCCACGAACAGACAGCACGGCTTGCTTGCAAACCGTGGCGCTCCGACATCGGCTCGTTCGGTTCGTCAAACGTGCCGCGATTGCCGCTGCCTGTTTCACTGTCCTTGCGGCGGCGACGCTGGCGACTCTTTCATATATTTATGAATTCCCGAAGGAGCGGCTGAGCGATTGGCCGCAAAGCCCGGTCCTGACAGACCGGCACGACAGGCTCATCATGCGGCGGGTCGGCCAGGATCAGCACTGGCGGATGCCGGTCAAACTGGGCGAGATTTCCCCGTGGCTTGCCAAAGCGACCATCGCCGTGGAGGACAAGCGTTTCTACGAGCATTGGGGCGTGGACGGCCTGGCCGCCTGTCGGGCCGCGTGGCAGAACGCATCGAACCTCAAGGTGGTCTCGGGCGCAAGCACGATAACCATGCAGGTCTGCCGGATAATCGACCCCAGGCCGAGGACGTTCTGGGCCAAGTCGGTGCAGGCCTTCCGTGCGATACAGCTTGAACAGATTTGCGGCAAGGATGAGATTCTGGAATACTATCTGAACATCGCCCCTTACGGCCGGAACATTCGCGGGGCCCAGGCCGCCGCGATGATCTATTTCGGCAAGCACGCGTCGGACCTGTCGCTGGGCGAGTCGGCTCTGCTGGCAGGCCTGCCGCAGTCGCCCAACAGATTCCGGCCCGACCGCGACGCGGCCTCGGCGATTAATCGCAGGCAGACCGTTCTGGCCCGGATGCTCGATCTTGGGATGATAGACCAAGGCCAGTACAACCTTGCATGCAGCGAGCCGCTTGCCCGGCCGACCGGCCCGAACAAGCCGCTTGCATGGCATGCCGCTGCGATGGCGTTTTCCGAGCGGCCTGGGGGCGGCAGGTGCACGCTCGACCTGGAAATCCAGGCCGGCCTCGAGCGTTCGCTGGCCGGACAGATGCCCGCGCTGCCGGCCGGCAGCGACGTCGCCGCCGTCGTCATTGATATCGAAACCGGAGACATCCTGGCCCTCGCCGGCTCGGCCGGCGCGGATGACCCGGATGGCGGGATGGTCAACGGGGCAACCGCATGGCGAAGCCCCGGCTCGGCGCTCAAACCCTTCGTCTACGCCGCCGCGTTTGAGTCCGGCAGGCTCGCGCCAGATTCGACCGTTTACGATATGCCAATCATACGGGCCGAGTGGCAGCCCAGAAACTTTGACAAGCAGTTCCGCGGCTCGCTCACCGCTGCCGAGGCCCTGCGTGAATCGCTCAACGTGCCGGCGATCCTGGTCGCCGAGCAGACGGGCCTGGAAAAGTGCGTCGGGCTTATGGAGGCCTGCGGCGTGCGGTTCAATCGCGATCCGCGGACTCGCAGCGGACTGGCCGCGGTGGTCGGGGCGTCGGAGGTCCGACTGATCGACCTGGTCAACGCATATGCCACGATCGGAAGGGGCGGATATCTTCTGCCGGTGAGGCTCTTTGCCGACAGGCCCGCCAAGCCCGTCATGGTCGTCTCCGCCGATGCGTGCCGCACGCTCGACTGGATTCTTTCCAGCCGCGCCCGCCGGCCGATGGGAATGGAAAACCTCTCGCCCGATCAGGTTCCCTGGTTCGCATGGAAAACCGGCACAAGTTCAGGCCGGCGCGACGCATGGGCGGTCGGGCACAACGGCAGGTTCGCCGTCGGCGTGTGGGTCGGCCGGTTCGAAGGCTCGGGCGACTGGCAGTTCGTCGGCAACGGGGCGGCAGAGCCTATTCTGGCCGCGATATTCAGCCTGCCGGAACTGCCCTGCCGGGCCGATCCGCCCGACCCGCCAAAACTGCTTGTTACCAATCCGCTCGGCCCACCGGTCGAGCTTTCCGGCACGCTGGGCATCCTCTGGCCGACGGATGGCGCGTCGTTCCGGGCTGTCGGCGCCGCTGCGGCGATCCATCCGCTGACAAATTCAACCAGACCGCTGATGTGGTTCCTCAACGGCTCGCCGCTCGACTGCGAATCGGCCAAACGGCTCCTGCTAGCGCCCGGCGACTACCAACTCCGCTGCGTGGACGACCTCGGCAACGCCGCGGCCGTCAATTTCTCAGTGCGATAGCAGTTCGCCCCCTGCAATGGATTACCCATAATAGCAGAAGCGTCCTCTAACCATTACGCGGCTGGCGCATCTATACTTATATCCGGATAACTACGATGAGCTGCCATCGTAGTTATCCGGATAGGCTCTTAATATCAGAGTCGTCGAAAGGCCGCGAATCTCCTGTCAGGCGGGGGTTCACCGGCGGCTGCATGTCGCCTGATAACATGAGACTGAAGGCATGAAAGAGAAGCTGGCGATTCACGGCGGGTCTCGGGCGGTTCCGGAAGGCGCGATAAAGAAATGGCCGCCGATCAGCGACCTGGACCGCAAGATGGTCCTGGCCGCTCTGGAAGGCCCGACTCACACAGTCGGCCCAAACTACACGGAACTGGAAAAGGAATTCGCCGCATGGTCCGGCGTGAAGCACGCCCTTTACTGCAATTCGGGGACTGCCGCGCTGCATATGGCCCTTGTGGCCTGCCAGGTCGGCTGCGGCGACGAGGTGATCGTGCCTGCCTACACATGGCCGTCGTCGGCCACCTGCTGCATTCACCACAACGCCATTCCGGTCTTCGTGGACATCGAATGGTCCACGATGAACATCGACGCCACGAAGATCGAGGCCGCCATCACGCCGCGGACAAAGGCGATTATCGCCGTGCACCTGCACGGGCTGTCGGCCGACCTGGACGCGATAATGGCCGTCGCGAAAAAACACAATCTCAAGGTCATCGAGGACTGCTGCCAGGCCCACGGCCTTGCGTATCGCGGACGAAAGGCCGGCACGATCGGGCATGGCGCGGCCTTCAGTTGCAACCAGAACAAGTGTCTCTCCAGCGGCGAGGGCGGATTCTTTGTCTCCGACGACACGGAATTATTCGAGCGGGGCAAGATGCTCTGGTATTTCGGCGAGCACCGCCGGCCCGAGAGCGGAACCGCCCACATCGCCTACGGCATGGGTTGGATGTACCGCAGCACGGAACTGGACGCCGCGTTCACCCGCGCCCAGCTCATGCGGCTTGACGAGCACCTTGCCGTCCTCAAGGCCAACGCCGAGCATCTGCACAAGTGCCTGGAAGGCACGCCAAACCTGATCCGCCCGGTCATTCCGCCCGGCCACGGGCATAACTGGTACAATTACACTATACGATTCGACATGGAGGCCATGGGACACGCCAAAGACGCCGCCGCCTTCCGCGACAGGCTGGTCAAGGCAATGCGGGCGGAGGGGGTTGATACCGGCGTGTGGCAGGGCTGGCCAGTGCCGGAGATGACGGCCATCGCCGCGAAAAGCGCCTACGGCCGCGGCTGTCCGTGGTCTTGCACAAAGAGCAGCGTGAATTACTCGCTGGACCAGTTTCCGATGGCCGTAAAACACTGCGGCTGGCACACCGGCATGACCATGCCGCTGCGGAACCCCAACGATAAAAAAGTCGCCGAACTGATGGCCGCCGGAATCCGCAAGGCGCTTGATAACCTCGATCAGGTCGAAAAGGTCGCATAAAAAAATCGCACACGGAGACGACCATGCCGTTGAAAATAGGGTTTGCCGAAACTGATATCACGCCGCCTCTTGGCACGCTCAAGGTCGGCTGGCTCATCCGCATCGTGTCGGATACGCTGCTTGACCCGCTTTACGCCCGGGCCGCCGTGATCGACTCCGGCGACTCATGCCTGGGGATAATATCGCTCGATACCGTCAGCATCCGCTGGACGCAGGTAAACGAGATTCGCGGAAAAATTCAGGATCGCCACGGATTCCCCGGCGCCAACGTGATGGTCGCCGCGACTCATAATCACGCCGGCCCTGCCATCGCCAACGTCGGCGACGTGCCGCGAGACGAGGAATATCTCAAGGTACTTGTCGCCAGGGTGGTGGATGTGTTCGGAACGGCCCTGGAAGACCGCCGGGAGGCCCAGATCGGGTTCGGCTTTCGAGTTCGGCGTGGCCCACAATCGCCGGGTGGTCATGCGCGACGGGACAGTCAAGACGCACGGCACGTTCGACGACCCGGCTTCGCTTTGTTTCGAGGGGCCTATCGATCCGGAAGTCGCGGTGCTTGCGGCCCGGACGCCAGACGGCCAGCCGCTGGGCGCGATCGTCAACTTCGCCTGCCATCCCACGCATCACGGCGGCACGAAGGAACTCTCGGCCGGATATCCCGGTGTTCTGGCCAACGAGATGAAGGCCCGCGGCTGGCCCGTTACGCTGTTTCTGAACGGCCCCTGCGGCAACATGCACCATAACGATCCGGCTGACCATGGCCGGACGCTGACAAAGGAACAAATCGGCGCGAAACTCGCCGAAGACGCCGCGGCGATAATAAAAGATATGAAATTCCGCGGACAGGCGAGGCTCTGGTCGGCGTCGGATACGATTGATCTGCCGTTCCGGAAATATTCCAAAGAGGAAATCGCCGGCACAATACGCGGGGCGCAGCGATTCGTGGACCCGGCCGCCTACGACCGAGGCATGGACGCCCTGATACGCAAGATCGAGGCCCGCAAAGTCCAGAAGGCGCAGGTGCAGGTGCTGGGGATCGACGAGATAGCGCTGGCGGGGATTCCGGCGGAATATTTCGTGGAGCTTGGCCTGAAGATCAAGGAACTCGGCCGGCCGGCCCATGCACTCGTGGTCTCGCACGCCAACGGCATGGTCGGCTACGTGCCGCACGCCGGGGCGTTCATCCGCGGCGGATACGAGACGACCTTCACAGGCAGCAGCAAGCTGGCCCCCCAGGCCGGCGACATGCTGGCCGACTGCGCGATCAGTCTTGTCAGGAAAGGAGCGGGGACATGAAGATTTCGATGATGACCTATACGATGGCTCTCGGCCTCAGGAGCGGCGAAAAATTCGACGCGGTCGAGTTGTGCAAGTTCACGCGCGAACTGGGGCTGGACGGCATCGACTGGGTTACAACATATCATTACACGCCCGACGAAATCCGGCGCATCTGCGACGGCCACGGCCTCAAGACGATCTGCCACACTTTTTTCGCCGACCTGAACCATCCTTCGCCGGCCGGCCGGGCGCCGGGCCGCGAGGCGTTCAATCGCGGCATCGAGGCGGCCGTCATTCTCGGAACGGACAAGATCATGCTGCCGGTCGCCGGGCGGCAGGATGTCCCGCGAGAACAGGCGTTCGGGAACGTAATGGCCGGTCTGGAAGAGGTGATCGGCGAGGCCGACCGCGCAAAAATCACCGTTACGGTCGAGCATTTCCCCAGCGCATTCAGCCCGTTCGTGATTTCCAACGATGTAAACCGGGCCATCTCACGGCTGCCGCAATTGCGGATCACCTACGACAACGGCAACGTTACGACCGGGGACGAGGCGCCCGACGTGGGCTTCCGCCGAAGCGCCGCCTTCATCGTGCACGCGCATTTCAAGGACTGGCAGTTCTGCCCGCCCGACGACCCGCTGGCGCGCAAGTGTCTGGACGGCAAAACCCGCTCCCCAGCCCTCGTCGGCGACGGCATCGTCAACCAGCAGGCCTGCATAAAGGCGATGAAACAGGCCGGCTACAAGGGATACATCAACTTCGAATATGAGGGAAACCTGCTTTCGCCCCGTGAGGCGACTGTGATCGGCGTCAAACGGATGCGAGACTGGATCGGCCAAGCGTGAAAAGTTATTGTGAATTCAACGCCATTTATGAAGTGCGTGTTTCACTTGTCTATAAACATCTTGCAAATTCTGCGTCGTCGCATTCAAGGTTTGAAGAGCTGTCAGAGAGTAGCCGTAGGAGTCAGCCCTTGTCTTTTCCCACATCTTTTATAAGACAGGTTCTCATCCCATTTTCGTGGGTAATTGGATGCCTGGCAAGGCCTGTTTGACCTTGAGGGCGAAGTATTCCGTGTCATGGAAGCCATATGCTTTGCGTTTGATGACTTTGATCTTGTTGTTGACGCCTTCGAGACGGCT
>JACRIL010000035.1 GCA_016235825.1 Planctomycetota bacterium | reverse complement strand
TGGATAGAAACTTGTTGCAACCGCTGTGGCCCAGGATTTCATCCTCAAGTTCAGGCAGCCGTCCGGCGGCGGCTCGACGAATACCGGCACGTCGAGCATCAGGATGAAATACTCGCTGCCCGGCAAGGAAGTTTCCGTAAAAGATAATGAACTGGTCGCCCTGCCTTTCGACCGGCTGTTCATCCAGCAGGCCGTCGGCATACCGGTGAACGCCAGCGAATTGCTGGTCGACGCGGCGGCGCTGAAAGACGCCCTGGCCGTCTATGTCCGCATCGACCCCAAGACCATCGTCGCCGTTGACGGCAAGACCTCCGGGCCGACGATCAGGAAGATAGGCAACGAACTGGCCGCCGTCAAAATTACCACGCACCTGCTGGTGCCGACGAAAAATGGCAAAGATGACAAGCTCAAAACCGGCGAGGAAGTGTGGGTCTATACGGCCGATCTGTATTCCGAGATGGGCGACGGAAAGGTGAGGCTGGCCAAGGGCGCCGTAACGCAGGCCACGGCCGACGGAGTCAGCGAGGTGAACGTGAAGCTTCAGCCGGGCGAATGTTCCGCCCCGGTCGTCCATCCCGACGGACGGCTGGCCGGCGTCCTGGTGGGCAAGACCTTTCCGGAGCAGAACGGCGGCGGGCAGGACAAGTTTATTTCGCTCGCCAAACTGACAAACATCGGCGTCGCCAAACAGCCGCCAAAACCGGCAACCCCGGCGGCCACGATGTCCACCGCTTATGTCGAACCGCTCCAGCTTGTCCCGGGGCAGGGGTTCCTCCTTTACATCATCAATGGCGAGACCTTCAACGAGTAGCGGGGCTCTTGCGGTTATCGGAGCGTGGCGAGTTTTTTGCCGTATTTTGCGAGCCGGCCGGTCAGGATTTTCACGCCAAGACCGCTTCCGCCGAGGCATCGCAGCCGTCCGCCGTAGCCGAACATCGGCGAGGGAAAGGTCAGGTCGCCCGCCAGCAGGCACCTGCCGTAATTGCCCTCGACGAACATCGGCGGGGCGATCCGCCGCAACAAATATCTCTGTGCCGCCGACAACAGCCCGCTCTCGCCGACCATGCAGCCGACGATGTATTTCACCCGCCCGCCCTTCGCGGCGGCGATATTCGCCATGCGGACCGATCGGGCGATTCCGCCGTTTTTGCTCAGGCGGATGCTCCAGATTATCCTGCCGGCCGGATCGGAAAGTTCCGCGGCATCCTGTTCCGTCAGCAGCGATTCATCCGCGATGAGCGGCAGGGGGCATTTGCGGGCAAGGTCCGCAAACTCGTCCGCCGGGCAGTAAACCGGCTGCTCGATCGCGCAGACGCCCAGTTTTTGCAGATGTCCTGCACGTTCGGGCGTCTCGCCTGCCTGCCACGCGCCGTTGACGTCCACGCGGAGCGAATATTTTCCGGCCGAGATCCCCGCACCGATCGCCTTGTGAACCAGTTTCAGATTCGCCTCGTCGATCTGATCGGAAAAGCCCAGCTTGAGTTTGAAATTCCTCAGCCCGTAGAGTCTCATCAGCCTCAGGCGGCGAGCGGTCTTGCCCGGATCGGCCGAACCCAGCACGCCGGATACGCGGGCGGCGATTCTGCCGGCGAGTTTTGGCGTCCGCTTTCCCGGCCCGCAGTCTGCCGCGCCCGCATGATGAAACGCCAGATCGATCGCGCACAGCGCGGCGTTTATGCACCTGCCGCCCTCTACCCGCTGCGGCAATTCGCAAAACCGCGCGAATGCGTAGGCCTTGCCGGCGATCGCGGGCCATATTACGCCGGCGATATCCGCCGCGACGCTGGAGATTGTCTCGCCCGTAACATACTGCCTCGGCAGCGTCTCGCCCCAGCCGCACCGCCCGTCGGAAAATTCCATCCGCACAACAACCGCCTCGGCCACGTCGCGCCTCGCCGCCGCGTGCTCGAACGTCCGCATCGGGATCGCAGTCTGATATATCTCCAACCTGACTGGCTCTGTTCCCATTTTCGCCATGAGCTTACGAAACATTCAGCATGCAGACAAGGTTATTAGCGCCGAAGGTGCGTCGGGCTGTAGCCGCGGGTGAAGCACAGACCGCCGTTAACCCAACTTCGCCAACTATTGCTGTAAGTCCTTATTTTACGTCGAAAATGCCTGAAAGTCTTCACTACATTTCATTCACATTGGGTTGATTCATGAAAGATACAGCGAAGATCAGCGAAGTCTGGACGGCGTCGGGCAAGCCTTATCTCGTATGTCCCGGAGGAATGGCCACGGGTTCGCAGCAGTACATCGACCGGCACTACACGTTCGGCCAGATGCCGGAATACCTGGAGGAACATACCTATATTCGCACATCCGGCGACGACAAGGTGTATGAAGAGGATGACCCCTGTCTATCCTTTACCGTTGACCGGGATGTTGACGTCTATATCCTGCACGGCATGCCATTCCTGTCCTTGCCCGCATGGCTGCGGGAATTCCGCGACACGGGCGACTTTGTTTATCGGCCGGCAACCGAAGACCCACGCAACATGCGATTCCGGGGCCTTGTAAAGTCGTATCCAAAGGGGCGGATTATCCTCAATGGCGATCTTCCAAAGGGAATGCTCACGCCGGAATTCCGGGCCGGCGGGGGTGCCGGATTTTGCATGTATAGCGTGGCAATCGCGCCAAAGAAATAAAACCGGTGGCGCAGTTGGTCAGAATACCTTCATCGCAACCCCATCGACTGCAAAAACATTCTGACTTTTAACCGACAAAGGTCGGTGAACCTGCACACCAGGTAAAATTCTTGGCACGAGCAAAAAACTTCTGGAAGCGGCGAGTTTTTTGATTGAAATCGATTTTACTCCTACATATCATCACCTCCGCTTTCAATCATCCTTCTGCTTTTTCTCTGCGCGACCACTGGCACGAAAGGGATCGTCCATGAAACGAATTTCGGCAACTCTGGTTCTGGCGTTTCTCAACACCACGATTTTCGCAGGCGATATTTACTGGGCCGAGGGGGAAAAAACTTCGGCCAATACATGGGTAAGGCATAGCTGGTACTCGGGCAAGGACAAGATAGACAAAAGTACTTTTTCGGGCGGCGACTGGGCCTCGCACTGGTCGAAGAACAAGGGTCAGATCATATACCGGTTCGAGATGCCGGCCGAAGGCCAGTATGATCTGTGGGTCCGCGGCATTCTTGCGCCGGCGAAGATTTCCTGGAAGCTGGACGACCAGAAGCCGCAGGACGTGGCCCTGCCGGAAAAGACCGAAGATTCCAAAAGCATCGGCGACGGTCCTCGCGTGTTCGGCTGGCTGAAATACGGCGAGCTGAAGCTTGCCGCAGGCGAGCATACGCTGTCGTTCACAGCCTCGGTCGATACCCAGAGCGAGCACAAGGGCAACGCCTACGGAGGCATCGACTGTTTCGCACTTGTCTCCGGCGAGTTCAAGCCAGACGGAACCAGCAAACCCAAAGAAGCCAAGGAGCTCAAAATGCTGCCACTCAAGGCCGATGCGGGCCAGGGATGGTTCGACTACTTATCCGATCCGGATGATTTCGCCCCCAGCGCCATCGACGTAAGCCATCTGATCGAAAAACCGGCCGGCAAGCACGGGCCGGTGGGCGTCAAGGACGGCGCGTTCGTGTGCGAAGACGGCACGCGGCTGAAATTCCTGGGCACCAACCTGTGCAACAAAGGCCCGGGCGGGGCCGACAAGGCCCTTGCCGAAAAATCCGCCAAACGGTTCGCAAAGTACGGCATCAACTCGATCCGCTTCCACAAGTTCTGCCATCCGGGCGAGGCGGTGGCCAGCGGCGCCGCCAACTCCACAGACCTCGACGAGTCCGACGGCGGGTACATGGACAAGATGGATTTCTTTGTCGCCGAGTGCAAGAAGAACGGCATCTATATCACGTGGAGCCCGATCTACGGCCACGTCCTCAAGAACGGCGACAAGGCGGCCGACATCGAGGAGATGATGAAGAACAAGGGCGGCACGGCCGGACTGGTCAACTTCGCGCAGGACATCCAGGACGTGCATATCCAACTGCTGGTCAACCTGCTGAATCACAAGAACAAGTACACCGGCCTGCGCTACGCCGACGAGCCGGCCCTGGCTTTCGTCGAAATCCAGAACGAGGACGACATCTTCTGGAACTATAAAAATCTCAACAAGAGCCACCCGAATTATTTCAAGAAGCTCACCGGCATGTTCAGCGACTACCTGACGGCCAAATACAAGACCCACGCCGACCTCTTGAAGGCATGGGGCGAAAAGGCGATGGAGGAGGGCGAGGACCTGGCCAAGGGCAACATCAACATCGTAACGCACGGCTGGTGGTACAGCGAGGCGGCCATCGGAATCACCGATTCCGGCGAAGACCGCAGTTACGTAAAGGCCCGGACGCTCGATGCGGCTGCGTTCCTGCACGAGACGCAGAACAAGTATTACTCCCGCGCGATAGACGCGATGCGCAAGGCCGGCTACAAGGGCGCGGTGGTCGGCTCGTGCTGGCATACCGGCGGCGGGATGGGCCACTGGTACAACCTTTACAGCGATTACCTGGCCGGCGTGGTCGACCGGCACAATTATTTCGGCGGCTGCGGCACCCATCGCATGTCGCCCGGTCCTTTCCAGAACGTCTCGCACCTCACCGCACCGGGCAGCGGCATCCTGGGGATGGGCGCGCAGCAGGTTAAGGACAGGCCTTTCACCATCAGCGAATGGCTGACGCTGCTGCCGACCATGTGGATAGCCGACGGGCAGGCCGTGCTTGGAGCTTACGGCATGGGCTTGCAGGACTGGGACGGAATATACATGTTCGGGTCCGAGCATTTCTGCTTCCCAAACCGCTGGGACAACCCTCGCGTGTACAACGCCGACCAGCCGCTGATATTGGGCGCGAATCCGGCCCTGGCTTACTGGATTTTCCGCGGCGACATCGAGCCGGGCAAACCCGCCGCCGAAAGGCAGGTGCGGATGAGCGACGTGGCGGCAGGCAAGCTGACCGTCAAAGAAAAGCTCGTTACGCAAGGCGACATCAAGACGTTCGTCAGCGAGGGCGGAGTTCCGCCGGAGGCCTTCGCCATCGGCAAGGTTACGCTCGAATTCGTGCAGGGCGAGCCGAAAAACGCCTACCACGACCTCGAAAAATACTGGGACAAGGACAAGAAAATCGTCCGGTCCAACACCGGCCAGCTTGTCTGGGATTACTCCGACAAGGGATTCTTCACGCTCAATTCGCCAAAGTCCCGGGCCGTCTGCGGATTCGTGCAGGGCAAGACCGTCGAGATGGGCGACGTGAAGGTCTCCGATATCGCGACGCGGTTCGTAGCCCTTTACATTTGCAGCACCGACGACAAGCCCGTCGGATCGGGCAAGGCTATTTTTATCGCCATGGCTCGCGCCCGCAACACAGGCATGATCTACGACGACGCCGAGCAGCAGGTGCTTGCGACCGGCGGGCCGCCGATGCAGCTCGAGGCCGTCAAGGCCACCATCACGCTTCCCAAGTCCGAAAAACCGCCGGTCGTCCGCGTGCTCGATCAGCACGGGCGGCGGACCGACAAGACCGTGCCGGTCGAGATGAAGGACGGCCTGCCGACCTTCAAGATCGACGAGTCCTACAAGACCGTCTATTACGAGATCGAAGCCGCAAAGTAACCGCTACTCCGGTCCTCACCCAACTATTTTTTTAACCATTGACTTTGCACCTGTACAAGTGTATTATTCAGAAGCATCGGGGTTTGGCAGGGTTGGAGCCACCTGTTCAAAGGAATGGCGTTTTATTGAGGTGAGCAAGGTCGTAACATGAGAATTTGGGCTGGAAAACTTGCTTTGTTTGCGATGATACTGCTGGCCGCAATAGCCGGACAGCAGGCTTTTGCCCAGACAGACGGACCCTTCGGCAAGCCCAAAGATACCGCAAGCTCGACCGAAAACTCCTCCGGCGATTCCAGCAAGACCCCAGAGAAAAAGCTTGGCGATAAAAAACCCGCCAAGGTCGATCTCGATCCAAAGGAAGCCCCGGATGCGCGATTGGCGAGGGCGTGGAAAGCATTTTTTACAAACAAGCTTTCGGAGGCGCTGCAACTTGCCGATTCGCTTGCAAAGGCCCAGTCAACGACTCTCGCCCTTGAGGCCCGGCATATTTCCGCCCGGTGCAACTGGGCAATGGGCCAGGCGGCAATTGATGCTGCGGCGGAGGGCGATCTGAAAGCGGTAGTGGCCGGGAAACAATCTGCGGAAAAATATTTTGCCGAGGCCCGCAAGATTTGGAAAGAACTTTCGGCCTCGACCGCCAGCGCCAACGTCAAGCGGCAGTCAATTGCAACCGCGCTGGAACTTGCCGCAAAAGACAAATCAGATGAGGCCTGCGAAGAATTGAACAAGGTGCTTTTGGCGGAGTACGCTGATACTTGTACCTGTGAGGCGGGGATACTCTATGCGGAAATCCGCGCCCGGCAGGGCCAGATAAAAGATGCCCTTAAGGCATGCAAGTTCGCGTCGGACTTCGGCGGGCGGCTGCCATCGGGGAATGAAATAACGCTTGCAACCGTCAGGCCGTTCATAGATGCAGTAGCCGCTCTGGAGCGCCGTCTCAAAACTGAACCCGCAGCCTCGGCCTTTGCCGCCGCCGAGCGGCTTCGCAATCAGAAAAAGTTTACACAGGCAATTTCCGCCTACGAAAATATTTTTAAAGACTTCCCAGAGACGGATTTTGCCCCGCGCAGCCGCTTCAGTGTTGGCCTTTGTAAAATTGGCCTTGAAAAACCAGCGGATGCAATCGCCCACTGGAAAACCTTCATAAAGGAAGAACCATCCGGCCCGTGGCGGGGGCAGTCGTATATTGGTATCGTTGACGCGAATCTGGAGCAGCTATTTGAGCCTTCCGAGGCAATGGCCGCAGCCGACGAAGCGGGAAAAATGCTCGATTCCGCGCTGGCCGACGCCAAATCCACCCCAAGTTGGAAGCCGATCCGATTCGATATTTTGTACCGTTCTGGAATGTTGTCATACTCGCAGGGCAAGTATGAAGATGCATTGGAGCGTCTCGAAACCGCCCAGAAGGTCGCAGAATCCTTGGACGACGAAGGCAAGGCAGGACTTGGCCGGTTAATCGAGGGCGCTAAAAATAAAAGCCGGGTCATACCATTATCCGTGAAAAATGCCGCAGAACCCAGGATTCATCTGCTGCTTTCCGTCGGCTCGATGTACATTATTATACATAAGACTCGCGATGCGGAACGGTATTTCGATCTTGTTCTGACCGAACTTGCCAAAAGCAGCGCCTCCAAGTCGGGCGCGATAATCGCCGAACAGAAATCATATGCCCTGTTCGGCAAGGGGTTGTCGAGGCATTTCCGGCAGGAATGGGACGAGGCGAAAAAGAACTATCAGGCCGCGCTCGACGCCTGCAAGGATGCAGCCTGGCATGATCAAACCTTGTATCAGCTTGGCCTGGCGATAATGCAGCAGGCGCAGAAAAAGTATTATGGTTCCGTCGCCACTGCCACTCATCGCACATGCATCCAGCCTGCGGAAGAACAGAAAAAGGATGCCGCCGCAAAATCGGAGGCAATGAAGACATATAATAAGGAACGTCTGGCCAGCCTGCCATTCTGGGAACAGCTTTTGGCAAAATTCCCTAAATCACAATACGCCCCGGCGGCCATGTACAGCGTAGGAATTTTCACATTCGAGGCCGGCGACCGCAAAAAGGGAGCGGACCTGCTGGAAAAATTCATAACGACCAAGCCGGACAGCCCCTACGCCGGCGAGGCCCTGCTGGTCGTGAGCCGCTACGACCTGGAATATCTGGCCGACCGGGACAAGGCGTGGAAACATCTGAATCTGCTCGAAGGGTGGACGGACGCTATCCGCAAGAAGGATATCAAGCCGTCCGCCGACGCGGTGGATGATCCAAATCGCGCACGGAGCGTTTATTCGCAGCCCAAGGACGGCAAGACGGGCAGGTTCGTATTCTCCGCAAGTTCCAAAGAAGACCGCGATCTTTTCGACATGCTGATGCTGGACGACTGCTTTTTATGCGACTGGTACCTGAAGGAACTTGATTCGCACTCAGCCCAGTTCAAGGGCTTCATGTACCTTGTGGACGAAAAGCCCGACGATGCCCGCAAGGAGTTTGAGCGGTTGAACCAGATCGATCCTGCCAAGATAGCCAGTCAGGGCGCGTGGGGCGGCGGGATATACGGAAACCTTATGGCCGCGATCAAGACGGGCAAGATGCTTGCCAGCCCAGAGGAAATGAAGCAATACAAGGACCGCCAACGGCTGGCCGTCATGCTGGGCGACTTCTATTATGGAATCTGGCAGTTTACGCGGTCGGCGGCGATGGCCCAACGGCTGCTTGCCGGCGAGTTCGGGCCGCTAAACGGCTCTGCCCGCGACTACCCACAGTGCCTCTATGCCATGAATGTTTCGCTAACGACGGGCAAAGCTGCCGCCGTCGATGAATTTGTAAAAGTCTTCAAGGACCCCGAAAAACTCAAAGGCCCCAACGTGAGCTTCTCGATGGACCGCGCCGCATTCTGCGCCGCCAATCTGGCCTGGGCGTGCTTTGACGGAGAACTTCAGGAAAAGGGGGCAAAAATCTGGGAAATCCAGGCCTATAGCGGCCGTAAAAACGAATGGACGCTCCAAGCACTCTTTTCTGTTGCCATAACCAAGTTTTATTCCAATCAACGTGAGGAATGTTATAAGATGTTGGAACAATTCCCCGATACCGACCCGGCACTGAAAGAGGCGGCAGGATTATATCTGAACACGCTCAAGGATAAGGATGCAGCAGAGGCCAGAGAACAGGCAAGAAAAGCCCAATCATCCAAGAAAGGAACACAGTGATGAACAACATAAAAAAGATTTCATTGGCATTGTTTTTTTTCGTGGCTTGGTTTAGTTTGGCGGGCATTTGTCTGGGGCAGGCATCTATCGAAGTTACGCCAAAAGGTAACCGTGTAGTTCAGGATGGCGCCATAGATAATCTTACGGAAAAGAAGGACACTATAAGTCCAGATATAACTTTTACGAAATTAAACGTAACAGTTACATTTGTATTGAAGCCGCCAAAAAACGGCGGCAGTTTTTCACCATTCACCACGAAAGAAAAACAAAATTCTAAATATGAAAGATACAGTTATATAGATTTTGCGATGCCGCCCAACTTGCTTTCTAGTGTTACGGAAACAATGGAAAATGGCCAACTTAAAATTGTTATGATTATTGCCAAGGACAAATACGGGCAACTTCCAGCAGAATTCGAGGGCAATCTAAGCGGGCAAGGCGAAGGTGAGGGCGAAGACGGCAGTCATTGGTCTGTGGCACTTGTCGAAAATCCTGGAATTGTCGTTTTTTTTGGCGGTGGATTCTATATCCCTGAAATTAATATTGATACTGGGCCAATTTTTATCCCGCTTGGCTGGGGTGGTCCCACTGCATGGAGAGACGCAGTAAGAAAATTTTTAAAAGGCACGAAATACGAGGGCTTATTAAACGCCCTCGAAAATGCATTTTCCGCCTCGTATGAAATTGAGACCGTCATGAAAGGCAAGACCTTGGTTGTCGGAGGTCTGAAAAAAGATTTAACTGCCGCCGAGCAATGGCTTAAAGGTTTGGCCTTAAAACCTGAAGATAAAACTCCCATACGCATAGTCGGATATAGCACGGGAACTGCATGTGCGTTGGCATTGGCTCGCAAAATTACCGAAAATCCCAAACTTTACGGTTTTCCTGATGAGGACTCCCTCAAAATGCTTCTTTTTTACGACTTTGACTGGGGCGCTGCCTCGATGCCTATTTATTCTGATTTCCTATACGATAAGGGCGTTGCAAATGCCTTTCGGCGGCCGTTAGGCAATTTTGTTTATCAGCATGTCATATCAAACGGCTTGATTGACAAAGCTTTCACCATCTCTATTCCATATCTGCCGTCCCCTGTCAAAATGAAGGATCCCATCCCAATAAGTCAATGGACAATCGAACTTTGGGACCTGATTCTATTTAGAAATCCCACAATCCTTGAGTATGTCAAATATAATGTTAAGTTGGCAAATACATCCGGAGTGGCAACGTGGTATTATACAAGTAAGCCAGTGAACAGGAAAGGCGCATGGTTGAAACCAACTGATTCTTACGCTTCATATACA
This sequence comes from Planctomycetota bacterium, assembly GCA_016235825.1. Taxonomy (GTDB): domain Bacteria; phylum Planctomycetota; class Phycisphaerae; order SM23-33; family SM23-33; genus JACRIL01. The sequence goes on along the minus strand of JACRIL010000035.1, from coordinate 6,591 downwards.
TGGAGCGCTTTTGACAAGTCTTTATTTGGAAATCTTTATCCTGTCGTAGTGGCGATTGCCGGCGATAAGATAAATATCGACCACTTTGCCCTTGCATGGTTCACAAACCTTACCAAATTTGACGTAATGTGGAGGCTATATCCGTTATACATGAAACAAAAGGATCCAACCGAGTCCACAAATCCGTCGAAGAACTATACAAGATTGACAAATCCCTAATGAAAAGGATACTCAAAATGAAATCATTACTCGCATTTCCGGTCGTTGTTGCACTTGTTGTCTTGTCCTTTAGTTGCAACAAAGGACAAGCCGCTTCCGAGGATAATGCCATGGCCGAATGGGTAAATAATCTCAGAGATGGCGGAATTGCTAAAAGCGGTTTTGTCAAAGTGTATGGTTCGGAAACGTTTGCAGGTAAAGCCGAGGGCTATCAACTATGGCGGGGTTCTTACCGGGGGATTCCAATAGCCCTATACTCGTGCATGTTTCAATATAATACGATTTTTCAGATAGAACATCCATCAGAATACCCCAAAGATTCGTTAGGCGTGAAGTTCATCAGAGTGCTACTGGTCGTGGAGGAAAATGCGAGCGGCAACGCAGCCAGTCAACCTGTCGGCAAGTCCGGAAAGGCAAGCCGGGTGCCTGTTGCTGTAAAGGAGTTTACATCCGCGCAGATCGACCCTGGTCGCTTTGTGGCTGATCCAAAGACAGACCCAAGCGGAGTCGCAATAGGAGCGGCAAAAATTACTGTCAAGGATAATGGCAACGGAGTCCTGGCTTTTCAATTCAACGCGACTAAGAAGCAAGAATGGGACTCCTTTAACCTTGAAGATGCTCTGAAAGGCCGTAACATGACGGGCGAAAAGAAGATCGTCACCCCTTCGTTTCCCGATTATACACCTGAGCAATTCGCCGAGGCCGTAACCAAGGCATTTTCCGAACTGAAGTTTCAGGATGACATTGAACGTTCCTACGATAATTTCCCAACCGGAAAAGCTGAAGAGATTGTGGCCCATCCGATGTGGAACAACCCAGACGCCATGAAGGCATTGCTTAAGAAAGCAAATGAAAAGGAACTTGTTTTCGTATTAAACGTCATGATGACGATAGATAACGATTTTGACCCATGGTATTTATCGAGGTTGGCTTCCATATCGCCCGAAATCATGGAACTAGCGAATAACGAGTCTGTATATGTAAGAAATGGTTTTAGAGATGTGTTTAAAAATACTTTTTGGCCTAAAGATCTTAAAGTCTTAGAATCTTGGCTTAACAGCAAATATCCTGAGTTAATCGAAATTGCCTTGGGAGTGTTTAAAGCTAAGAAATATACTCCATCTAACATTGAACGCGTTCGTGAACTGGCAAAATCGCCTGATGATGCGATAAAAATGAGCGCCGAATTGTTGTTGAAGAGCATACGGACTAACAAATAATTCCCAACGTTACTGTTGGTCCACTGATATTCCATATGATTTTTGTCAAACCAATGAAGTCGATAAAAACTGCTACCCCGGCGGACTTGCATTTCCGGGATAGTTTCAGGATAAATCAAATTCACGTTGCAAATAAACACAAAGATCGGATACTTTTCATTTTTTATTCGCGCCGTTGGAATTATCTGAGTTTGAGGGTTGCCAGGGCCAGTGCGGCGAAGATCAGGCCGAGGATCCAGAATCGCGCCACAACTTTCGTTTCGGCCCAGCCGCCCAGGTGGAAATGATGGTGAATCGGCGCGCAGCGGAACAGCCGCCTGCCCTGCCCGCCGCCTTTGGGCTTGGTCATCTTGAAATATCCGACCTGGAGCAGGACGCTGCCGGCCTCCATGACGAAGACGCCCCCGACGATCAGCAGCAGCAGTTCCTGCCGCGTTACCACCGCGATATATCCGATCAGCCCGCCCAGAGGCAGCGAGCCGGTGTCGCCCATGAAGACCTGGGCCGGCGATGCGTTGAACCACAAAAAGCCAAGCACGGCCCCCAGCATGGCCGAGCACATAATCGTCATTTCCGCCGAACCAGCCACTTTGGGCAATTTAAACACGTTAGCCCATTCCTCCACGCCGACGATCCACGAGAACAACAGCAGCACCGCCGCCGCTATGCCGACGCATCCGCTGGCCAGCCCGTCCATGCCGTCGGTGAGATTCACGGCGTTGGACGACCCGACCATGGTCAACACCGATATTATCACGTAGGCCAGCAGCGAAAGAGCGATGGGATCGGACGTGAACGGCAGATACAGGCTGTGAGCCGGATTTACCCAGCGCTGCGGCGCCACCTGAATCCAGCTCTGGCTGCCATAGCTGTACATGTTTATCGCCACCAGCACCGCCAGGGCGATCTGGAAGATGATTTTTTCCCACGTCTTGAGGCCGTCGCGGGAGCCAACGTTTGCGGCGTATTTGAGCTTGATCCAATCGTCCACGCCGCCCAGCACGCCCAGCCAGACGAGCACGAGCAGCCCCATGCCGACGTAGGTGATCCTCAGGTTGGCGAAAAGGACAGTCGAGGCAAAAATGGCCAGAACTATCATCAGCCCGCCCATCGTGGGCGTGTTACGCTTGTCGCGGGTGAGCTGATTGAGGTCGGCCCGGTCAAACTCCGGGCGGTCGCCGATCTTTTTGCGGATCAGAAAACGTATGACGCCCGGCCCCATCATTATCACCAGGATGAAACTGGTTACCGCCGCGGCGGTTATTCGCAGAATCAGACCGTGATCCCGAAAATATGCCTCAAAGATATTATATATCACTTTGTGCTCCTCTGGCCCTGCGAACGGCTTTTTTTCAGGCTGGTTTTCGGCGAATCGGCCTCATCGGCGACACTGCCGTTTTTACCCGCGACATCTGGCGGCCCGAACGACTTGCGTAGGGCCTCGGCCAGCCTTTCCATGCCCATCGCCCGTGAACCCTTCACCAGAACGACGTCCCCTTTCTGGAGAAGTTCCGGCAGGTCGCGGCACGCCTGCTCGACGGTATCGAAGGTAACGGACGGCGTCTGGCGGCTTGCCGCGCCCCGCGCGATATGCCCGCCCAGCTTGCCTACGGCGACCACCAGGTCGGCCTGTCTTGCGGAGATGTCAGCGCCGGTCCTGAAGTGCAGTTCTTCGGTCTGGGCCCCTAGCTCCCTCATGTCGCCGGCGACGAACACCCGCCGGGCGGCCTTGCACTCGCAAAGCACATCAGCCGCGGCGACCATGCTCGACGGGTTGGCGTTGTAAGAATCGTTGATGATCGTGATGCCGCCGGCCCTGACCCATTCCAGCCGCATCTCCGTGCCGGAAAAATCCGACAGGGCCGCGGCCGCGTCGGCCTGGCTGATGTTGAACCGCTGGGCGACGCCGATGGCGGCGATGGCGTTAAGCGCGTTGTGCCTGCCGGGAACGCCCAGTTCCACCCACTGCCGGTCGTTGAGCTGGAATCGCTGACGATCATCCTTCTGCTCGTAGGCCGTCAGCCTCAGATCGGCCTTGGGGTCAGTCCCGAATCGCAGGATGTTCAACCTGTAGGCCCGCAGGGCTGTTTCGAGTTCGCTACAGCCGGCGCAAACGACCGCCAGGCCCGACTGATCCATCGAACCAAGCAGAGCGGCCTTCTCGATCGCCACCTTTTCGACGCTGACGAGCTTTTCCAGATGGGTCGGGCCTATCGAGGTGATTACCGCGATGTCCGGCCGGACGATTCGGGCAAGGGTCGATGTCTCGCCTGGCGCGCTGGTTCCGACCTCGCATATCACAAAATCGTCCTTCAGGGACGCCCCCAGCAACGTCAGCGGCACGCCGATGTTGTTGTTGAAACTTTTCGGGCTGCACGTGCCGGCCAGCCGCTTTGACAGGATGTGATGAATCATCCGCTTGACGGTCGTCTTGCCGTTGGAACCTGTTACAGCCGCCACAGTCGCCGGCGTAACCCGGCGGTGATAGCCCGCCAGGTCGCCCAACGCTGCGATCGTGTCGGCCACGCCGATCACGCCGGCCGAAAATCTTTCGAGCATCAGCTTGTCAATCCCGGCGTCGAGCCTGACGACCGCGGCGGCGCAGCCGGCGTCGGCGGCTCGGTCGAGAAACGCGTGTCCGTCAAAATTTTCACCCTTGATCGCGAAGAAACATTCGTCCGGCCTGGCCGTGCGGGTGTCGGTGGTTACGGCCGTTATGACGGCCGGCTCGCCGCGGGCAAGATATCGCCCGTGAACCTCGCGCCGGATCTCGTCTGTCAGCAGCGGCTTCATTTGCCGCCATCCAGCCTGTCAACTGTCTGCCGGGCGATCTGAACGTCGTCGAAATCATGTTTTTTGCCGGCGACGAGTTGGTAAGTTTCGTGCCCCTTGCCGGCGATGAGCACGACGTCGCCCGGCTTTGCCAGTTCGACGGCCCGCGCGATGGCCTGCCGCCTGTCCGGCTGAATGTCGGCCCGCGACCTGCCCTGCTCGCTCAGGCCGGCGATTATCTCGTTTATGATGCCCTGCGGATCCTCGCTCCGCGGATTGTCCGAGGTGATGACCATCAGATCGGCGAATTTTTCGGCGACTTTGCCCATCCGCGGCCTCTTGGTCCGGTCGCGGTCGCCGCCGCAGCCGAAAACCGCAATTATCCGCCCGCCGGAGGCTATCCCGCGCAGGCTCTTGAGCACGTTTTCCAGCGCGTCGTCGGTGTGGGCGTAATCCACGAACACCTGAAATGGCGCCGCCGACGCAACCCGCTCGAGCCTGCCGGGCACGCGGGCCACCTTGCCTATGCCGGCCACGATCTTATCCATGTCCGCGCCAAGGGCCGCGCAGGCCCCGATGGCCGCAAGGCAGTTGTAAACGTTGTGCCTGCCTATCAGCGGCGTCGAAACGCTTATGTTCCGCCCGCCGAAAATCAGATCGAACCGCGAGCCGGAGATGTCTATCTGGTCGATCCTGCCGCGCAGGTCCGCCAGCGGACTAAGCCCGTACCAGATCGACTTGGCGGCGATTGATTCGGTCATGAAATCGCTTGTCTGGTCGTCGCGATTGACGATTGCCGTCGCTTTGGGCGACAGATTCGCAAAAAGCGTCCTCTTCACGGAGCGGTATTCATCCATCGTCCTGTGGTAGTCCAGGTGGTCGCCGGTGAGGTTGGTGAAGACGGCAATCTGGAAATCCAGCCCCTCGATCCGCCGCTGGTGGAGGGCGTGACTGGAGACCTCCATCACCAGGTGCGTCCGGCCGGCCTGGACCATCTCGGCGGTAACCTCGGCCAGCGTGAGCGGACCGGGGGTCGTATTGGGCGCTGGGATCGACCGGCGGCCGGTCTCGTAGGTGATCGTGCCCAGCAGGGCCGGCTTGTGGCCAACCTCGGCCAGCACAGCCTGAATCAGATGCGTAACCGTGCTCTTGCCGTTGGTGCCCGTAACGCCGACCAGCGAAAGTTTTCGGGCCGGCCAGTCCAGGATAGCCTGGGCCAGCCTGCCAAGCGCACGATGCGTGTCGTCCACCACGGCAATCGCAACATTTGAACCGGCCGGAACCGCCGAGGCGTCTTCGCAGACGACGGCAACGCAGCCGGCCGACAGTGCCTGCGGAATATATTTATGTCCGTCGTCCAGCCAGCCGCGCACGGCGACAAAGCACGCGCCGGGGCCGCATTTGCGCGAATCATCCGCAAGGCGCGCCACGTCCGCGTCGCCCTTGAGGCTCACCGAACCAAGCTCCGCTTTTTTTATCAATTCACTCAGAAGCATTTTTGTACCTGATTGCATTTGTCTGAATCACGCCCCGTTGAAAAGCCACACCGATCCGCCTGTGTCGTGTATCAGACTGAGTCGTCACCAGCCGCCCCTGCCGCCGTCGTCAGTCCTGGTGGTATTGCGACGGGTATCGCCCTGTCTGTCGGGCGGCACGTCCAGATATGACAGGGCCTGTTCCAGCACGTTTTTCACGAATGGGGCCGCGACCTTGCCGCCGTAATACCCTTTGGCCGTGTCCGGCCAGTAAACCGATATGGCGCAGACCAGCCGTGGCGAACTGACCGGCGCCCCGCCGACGAATGTCGAGACGTATGCATTGGGAACGTATCCGCCCGGCCCGGGAATCTGGGCCGTGCCGGTCTTGCCGAAAATGGTGTAAAGCTGCGATTTGGCGCTTTTTGCCGTGCCCCGCTCGACCACGTCCTGCAGGATAAGCATGCTCTGTGTCGCGACCTGCGGGCTGAGCACGCGCCGCACGACCTGCACGTGCGAGTTGTAAATTTCGTTCCCGGCCGGGTCGCGGACGGCCTCGATAAGCCGGGGCCTGACCAAAAGCCCGCCGTTGGCGAATGAGCAGAACGCCATCGTAAGTTGCAGGGCCGTGATGGAAATTTCCTGGCCGAACGGTATCCGCCGCAGGCTGTAGCCGTCCCACTTTTCCAGCTTTCTGAGAATCCCGCCGCACTCGCCGGGCAGTTCCAGGCCGGTCGGGCAGTCCAGCCCGAACCGCTGCGCGACGGCGTAGAGATTTTTATTGCCGAGCATCTCGCCGACCTTCGCCATGCCGATATTGCTGGAATGAACGACGACGTCGGCCAGCGACAGCAGGCCGTAGCGGTTGCCGTGATCGCTGATCCGCCCGCCCCTGGGTGCCAGAT
>JACRIL010000241.1 GCA_016235825.1 Planctomycetota bacterium | reverse complement strand
TCATCCATCCCAACTATCAGCGCAGTCTTTCGTCCTTGCATGGGAAGCTCCTTCTTCCAGTTACATACAACATCGGCTCAGGGCCGCTGGTTTCAACAATGATTATCCGCCCCCAACTTCTGGGGCGGGGTACTAAGGACACAATGCAAAGGCAGGCCATTGCGAACGTTCTTCGCATTGGACCCCCGCCGTCACGCGATCCTGCTGATCGGCGGCGATAAGACTGGCGACAACAGGTTCTACGAACGAATGATTCCTCTGGCTGATCGGCTATACGACAGATATCTGCAAGAACTCCGAGAGGAGGGTTTGATCTGATGCCACACCATCCATTCAAGAAATTGCGGGACAAGATGACGCCGGAACAACTGGCCCAATCCGAGGCAATGGCCAGGGAGATGATGGCCGAGATGCTTCTGGCCGAGATCCGCAAACTGGCCGGCCTGACGCAGGAAGAGCTGGCCGCGACACTTGGCATCACCCAGCCGAGCCTGTCGAAACTGGAAAACCAGGACGACATGCAGATCACCACGCTTCGCCGGTTGATCGAGGCGCTGGGCGGAAAACTCGAGATCATCGCCCATATGCCCCGCGGCGACATCCGCATCAGCCAGTTCAAGGAAGCGTCTTGACCTTCGATCAAGGCCGTCATAGTCCGCCAAGGCCGGCAAGACTATTGACTACCGCCCCGTCGGGCATGTTTACTTGTCCCTCGGCCATCAGCTCGAAGGCCGGCCCGTTTACGCAAATAGGCACGTTGAAAGGTCAAAAACATGCTCGCAAAACTCACGATAGAAAATCTGCTTCAACCGTGGAATCTCACCTGGATTGAAATAACCATCCTCTCGCTTGGTTTTCTGGGCGAGGTGATGTTCGGCCTGCGATTCATATATCAATGGCTGGTCAGCGAGAAGCACAAGAAGTCCGTCGTGCCTGTGGGCTTCTGGTACCTGTCGATCTGCGGGGCCGCTCTCATCCTCATATACGCCATCTACCAGCGCGACCCGATCTTCATTCTCGGCATCGCACCGACCATCCCGATCTATCTGCGAAACCTCCATCTCATCTACAAGCACAGAAACCAGCAGCCGGCGGCACAACCATAAGAGCTTGTCGGCGATAGTTGAAACAAGATCGGCTATTCGATTCCGATTTGCAGGACGTGCCGCGTTGCGGATGAGACCTTAGCGCGATCTGCGATGCGAAGCGGCGCCAGATAGACGATCCCCCGGCTGTCGCAGATGCAGACGACGGCCTGCCGCGCGGCCTGGCCAAGCTTGAGGTCGGTCAAAAAATCGCTGACGGACCGTGTTCCGGGGCCGCCCAGCGGCACGAAGGAGTCGCCTTCCTGCCTGCTGCGGCAGATGAGCGGGCCGGCGACCTTGTCTGCGTCGAGCATCTCCAGGCCGCTACGGTGGCCGCTGATGTGCTTTCGGAAGGCATCCTTGTCCATTGCGACCGTTTCGCAACGCACGCACCGGCCGTCGGGCAGCTTGACCTCGCCGGGCATGCCCATCGGCAGTTCAAAGACATCTGCCGGGGGCGCCTGGCTGCCGGATGAAATTGTTATCGCCCCGCCCCGCCTGCGGGCGATGAATCCGCCGGGCAGATTCACGGCCAGGCCCGCCTGAAGCGACCGCTGGCCGGCGCCTGGCGCAAAAAGGGCGTCAATATCTTCGAAATGCCCCGCCGTCAGGTCTCGCATCGGAGCACCGAGAGTTTCCATCGCCTGCCTGACGGCCCGGGATCGCACTGCCTGCGCGTGCGAGTCAAGCATCTCGGCGTCGAGCACCATGTGTTCGTCATCCTGTGCCCGGCAGGAGCATTTCAGCAGGTCGGCGGCGAGCGGGTCGAGATAGTCCTCGGCCAGCCTGGCCGCCTCGGCTAGTCGCAGCAACGCTTGGCCGGCCTGCGGATTGAGGCGCCGTCTGACAAGCGGCAGCAATTCGTGCCGGATAAAATTGCGGGTCAGGTCGGTGTCGGCGTTGGTCGAGTCGGTCCGCCAGACAAGGCCGCGGTCGTGGCAATATTCCTCGATCTGGATTCTCGTAACACCCAGCATCGGCCTGACGAGCGTGCGTCCGTCGCCGAAGGCCCGCCTTGCCGGAATGCCGGCCAGCCCGCGCAGGCTCGTGCCGCGGATGATGCGATGCAGGACCGTCTCGACGTTGTCGTCGGCATGATGCGCCACGGCCACGATGTTTGCGTTGAATTTCCCGGCCGCGCGATTGAAAAAATCATATCTTGCCCGCCTGGCCGCATCCTCTATTCCATCGCCGCCGGCCAGACCGCGAACATCGATCTTCTCGCTGAAAAACTCCAGATTCCACCTTCCGGCCAGGTCGCGGACGAAATCCTCGTCCCCGTCCGCATCGGGCCTAAGGCGGTGGTTCAGGTGCGCAGCGATCAGCCGCCACGACCGCTGCCGCGAATCGCAGATTGCCCGCAACGCATGCAGCATCGCCACGCTGTCAGCGCCGCCCGAAATGCCGGCAATGACCGTCCGGCCGGACGGGATCAACCCGTGTCTGTCCGTAAAATCGGCTATCGCTTCAAGAAATTTCCCCTGCTGACTCATTTATTTCCAGTCAATAGCCTTATTTCGCCCTTTCATGGCGTAACATCCATCAGCCTGTTCATCATATGTCGGCACATTTGGCGGCACCCTCAAGCGCAGCAAAGCAGAGCTTGGGGGTGTTCCTAAAAATATACTTTCCACCGCCCCAGGCAAACGACGCTTGGGGGTGCCACCAACCTGGGCCGGACACTCTCGCAACCTGGCAAACTTTCTGCCGGCCTTTGCGTTGATTTTACCCGGACGGATATTAGTTTGCCTGCATCTCTTTTGGCCGTATAATGTTTTTCCCGGGAAAAACCGATGCGACCTTTTCCACAACCCAGACATCTGATTGCGGTGCTGCTGTTCGCGGCGGTGGCCGGCATAAGCGGCTATTTCGCGCGGAACGACGACCGGATGAGTCCCGAGCAGACTGGCATTGCGACGGCCGCCCTCAAGAGGCACGACCCGCAATTGATGACTAACGACGCCGTCTTCGGCGGCGGCAACATCTGGCGGGGCCAGACGCCCGCCTTCGCCGGCCTGATGGAGCTTGTCCTGGTTCCGACCGCCTATCGCGACCCGACCCTGCCTTTCCGGATCATGGTCGAGGTCCTCGTGATGATCTATCTGTGCGGGATGTACGCCCTTCTGTTCAACCAGTGCCGAAGCTGGGCCACCAGCGCGTTCGTGGCGATCCTCAGCATGGTCGTCATAGACACGTTCGGGCGGTGGTACTGGGGCATCGGGCCGCTGGACTCGATCCGCCCGGTCGGGCTTGTGCAGGCGTTGAGTCCGCTCATCGTGCTGGCGTTTTTGCGGTACTGCGACAACTGGCGGCTGCTGCTGGTATTCGGTTTCATCGGCGCCTGCGCCAATCTTCATATGATAGCCTCGATGAATCTGACGATCATCCTGCTGATCGTCTACCTGGGCGGCAGACGTTTTTCGCCGTCGGCCTGGCCAATGGCGATCGGCTGCGCGCTGGCGTCGCTTTTGGCGGCGGCGCCGTACCTTATCTATTATTTCGCGCTCAAGCGGGACATAACAGGCGGGCAGACCGACGTTGCGGCCGCCGCGGCGCACAGGGCTTTTAGCCTGAGCGACATCGCCGTTCTCTATCCTGACCTGCTGAAATCGCTGCCGAAGTGGCTTTTGATGGCGGGCATACTGTTCGTGCCGGCGGCAGGCTCACTCATGGGGGTGGAAAGATTCAGGCTCCGCGACGCCAGGATATGGATGTGGTTCCTTGGCGCGGCCGTGGCGGTGGCCTTCGTCTTCCACGGCGCAAGCCAGGCCGTCGGGGCGTGGCGGGGAAAGGCCCCGCCTATCCTGGGTTTCATCCAGGCCTCCAGCCTGGCCATGCTGCCGCTGTATGTCCTGTTCGCCCAGACCCTGACCCAACTGTTCCGCCTGTTGAAGTCGCACCGCACGTTCGTCAACTGGGCTTGCCTTCTGCTTTTGATCGCGTGGTTCCTGCCCAGCGACAACATGCGCATCCTGCGGCATGTAATGTACGACACGGCCACCATGTTCACCGACGAGCAGGACAAGCCCCAGCGCGTCCAGGACATCCACGTCGCCGGCCTGGCGAAAGACGAACTGGCGGCGATCGCCAACTGGGCCAGGGAAAAGTCGGGCGCCCAGGCCGTGTTCATCGTCGACAGCGACGAATTCCGCATGCTCGCCCGCCGGGCGATCCTGACGTGCAGGACCGACGTCGATTACGTCTATTACTTCGCGCCAAACAGGCTCGACGACTGGACGAACAGCCTGGCCAGACAGTACAAGCTGCTTCAGGAGCCCAATTCGGCCGAGATATCTGAATGTATTACATCATTCAACAGCAGGGCCGGGCGGAACATCCCAGAATGGTATATCATCCTGCCTTCGACGGCGGGCGTGCAGCAGATTCCCAATCTCGGTGAAATACCCGCCGGCAAATGGGGAAAACACTGGCGATTGTTCCGTATCAGCCAGGGGATAAAATAAAAACCGCCCAATTGTTGAATATGCCCTTGCGGATTCATATCATTTGTTGAACCACTTAAAGGAGAAACAGCCATGAAAAAAATCGTGCTGATTGCGGGCTTGCTGCTGGTTACGGCCGATTCCGGTTGCAGCAGGATGATCGACGAGGGCTTTGAAAAGGCACTGGGCCCGACGCCGAAGATCATGTTCCTGGACCCCAAGCCGCCCGAGGACAAAAACAACGATTTCCTTTCGCCGTACCGGAACTTCGTGCTGGGCAAGGTGGATGCCAGCCAGTTCCCCGAAACCCCGCGGGATTTCATTGATTATCTGCCGACCAAGTTTGTCGAGCAGACAACCGGCCGGCATCTGCCGGCGGATCCGGCCGGCAAGACCCTCGTGGTCAACGTGGCCGTGCTAGCCTACCAGCCGGCGCTGAAATTCCAGAAGGCCACCGGTCCGACGGAAGAGGTAGTCGCGAAGGTTGAGCTTGTCGACAAGGATTCCGGCAAGGTCGTCGGCCGGGCAATCTGCATCGGCAGGACTTATCAGTCCGTGGGACTTGGCACGAAATGGAAGGCCTGGGGCCTCTGCCGGGCCATCGTCAACGAATGGATCGACGAATACTACCCCGACAAGGACGACCGCGAAAAAACCGCCAAAGAAGAACCGCCGAAATAAGCCCGTCGATCCGTCTTCGGCCCTTCAGGCTAACCGCAGTTTGTGCGCAAATTGCGGATAGCCTTTTTATTTTCGCATAATTTTCCCGTTACAACGCTTCGCATATCAATTCAGAAGGCCCTTTCACCGTAAAACCATCGTCATATTACGCGACAATTTCTTTGATTATCCGCCAATCGAATATACAAAATCATCCGTTTGAAGACTCTATATGGATGACGGCAAAGGAACCGCGCCGGTGGAAGATGAGCAGCGATTAAAACTGGGTTTGGCCTCCGGCAATGCCGGCTGTTACCGCGACGCATACGATCTGTATGGTGCGGCGATGTTCCGGACGGCAATGCGCATGCTCGGCAATCAGGCCGACGCTGAAGACGCCGTTGCGGAAACTTTTGCCGCCGTTGTTCAAAACCAGGAAATAATCGGCCGCGTGATCGACCTTAAAGCATACCTTTTTGCCTCGGTGCGACATGCGGCCTGCCGGATATTGCGAAATCGCCGCCGCCGGCCGACGGTGGCGCTGAACGAGGCCGATCTGGCCGGTTCGCCGGCCGACAAAGACGATGCGGTCGGACAGTTGTGGGATATGGCAACAATGCTGCCCGACGAACAACGAGACGTGCTGATCCTGAAGATTCAGGCCAGGCTGACATTCGAGCAGATCGCCGGCATGCTTGGCATCAGCCCGAACACGGCTGCCGGCCGGTACCGATACGCCTTGCAGAAATTACATCAGATGGCCCGGAAGGAAAACGATGCCGAACGAAAATGAACTGACTGCCGACCTGGAGAAGATCGAGCGAATCCTGCTCGCCGACGAATGCCAGCCGCCCGCCGGCCTGCGGGACCGCGTCCTGGCACGAGTTGAAATGGAACTGGACAGGTCGAAACGGCGGAATTTCTGGGCATATGTCTCAACACTGGCGGCGTCGGTGCTGCTTTTGCTCAACGTCAGTTTCAGCGCCTCGCTGGCCGGTTCGCGCGAGATTCGCACAGACCGCGACAAGGTGGCGGCCTTGAGTTCACAACTGAAGCAGTTGCAACTGGGCCTTTCGGATGAAGAAATCCGCCAGCAGGCCTTGCTCCTGTCAGCGGCCGACGACCTGGTGCCGCTCGGCAGGCCTTACGGTTCCTCAAACAAAACACCCGACCTGGAATAGATAAGGAGAAATATCATGGGACAGATACTATTTTGGCTGGAAGCAGCGGTTATGTCTGTGCTTTTTGTGGCGCTGGGCCTTGGAATATTATCTCGCGTTCATCGACGCGGCCTGCGATGGCTCGTCAGAATCGTCTGGGGTATCCTGGCGTTCCTGCCGTGGCTTGTCACAATCGGGGCATTTGCCGCGGTGGAAATTTGGGTCGGCGGGGCCATGGCGCCGCTGATCTCGTCCTCGCTGGCGTTTGCCGCCTTCATCGCGGCGTCGATCGTCGTCATCAGGCGTGCGAGGAGACCTTCCGCGATCGACAATATCAGGATAGCGGCGACGTGGCGGCTCAACCGTCTGGCGCTAGCCTGGGTTGCCGCGATACTGCTGACCTGCACGACCTTCTGGAACCTCGACCTGGCCGTTCGCCAGGAGATAGCCGCCTTGCGGGTTGAGGCAGGCGCTATTGCCTCATCCCTCGCGCCCCCGCGAATACCGGAGTCTCAGAACGCGGCCGTGCTGTACCGCCAGGCGTGGGACATCCTGGATGCACGGAAGGACACGCCTGAAAAAAAGTGGTCCGTCGTGGTCGTAAAATGGCTGGAACCGACCAAGGGAGAATTCAAACCCGATGACGAGCAGATGCTCGACTTCCTGCGGAAGCAGGGGCCGGTAATCGACCTGCTTCACAAGGCCGCGGAACTTCCCGGGTGCAATTTCGAGATTCAGTACAACCCGTATCCTGTCGGGCTGGTCTTGCCGCAGCTAGGCAATATGCGGAGTTTGAGCCGATTACTCTGCCTGTCATCGCGGGTGGCGGCTCATCAGGGGCGGATGGTTGATGCCATGAAAGACCTGAACGCAGCCATGGCTTTGGCCGGTCATTGCTCTGCCGAACCAACGTTAATGGCGTCCATGGTGTCGTGTGGTATAGAAGACATGGCGTTCGGAACATTCCAGTACGTGCTCGACCAGGGTGCATTGACTGACGACAGCATCAACGCAATGCGTCTCCATTCATCTCTGAGCTTCAATGCTGCACTTCGTCGAAGCATGCGAATGGAGATGGCATTCGGCCTGTCCTACTTCACCATGATCGAACCTTCCGCAGCGTTTACAGAAGCATCTATCCCTGTAGCGGTAGCCGCCCCTGATTTCATGGGCGATTTTCTGACAAGAACTGTTGCAGTTCCCTATCGCGTGTTCCTGTGGGGAAATGATGCGGCGGCGTATCTGCAATGCATGCGAAGGTGCGAACGACTGTCTGTCCAACCGTATTATAAGAGTGTGCAGGAGTGGCAGATGCTTCAGGAGCCTGAAAGCAAGGGAATGTTGACCAAGATGATCGTTCCATCCTTCACGCATCCCGCAGAAAATGCCGCCAGGGCTGACGCCAGGCACAGGTTGATGCAGTTGGGTGTCGCCATGTGGCGATATCGCCTTGCGGAGGGGGCTTTCCCCGACGATCTTGGCAGGCTCGTGCCCAAATATCTGCCGGCAATCCCGGTCGATCCGTTCTCGGACGGCAGCTTGAAGCTTGCCCGGACAGACGGGAAATTCATCATATACAGCCTCGGTCCGGACCTTGCGGACGACGGCGGGATGCCGTATGATAAAAAAAGCGAAAAGGGCGACATCTCGCTGATATTGGGCAAAGCCCGGCCGTAGCGAGTCGCTGTCTAATCAAAACGGCGATGAAAGGCTCGGGGGTTCCCTGGCCATTCATCGCCGTTTTGATTTGACACGCATGATTCTTTAGTTTAATGAAAAAGCAGTCTGCTGCCGATGAATAGACTAAAGACCGTCTGGCAAGGATGCCGGTCAAAGACAATCAAGGAAGATCATGAATGTGCCCTTTCGTGGATAAATCCGAACCCCGCTGTTCCAGCCATCTGAGGCTCCGCAACATATTCCAGGCGTTCACGCACTGCGCGGACCGATATGCCGATTGCCAAATCTATCATATTCTCCAGGCCGACGCCCGCAGGCAGCAGCTCCGCCGGCCTGTCGTCCGAACGACGGCAGTTGCCTCCTGAGTTTGCCGGGCGTCTGCGGGGGTTCCTGGATTATCTCCAGGCCGAATGCGGCCTGGCGGTCAACACGCGCAAGGCCTATCGGCGCGACCTGCTGCATTTTCTGGCATATCTTGGCCCTGCCAAAAGCTGCGACCTGGGCGCACTCAAGCAGCCGGACATCGAGGGGTTTCCGAAGTACGCCAAACAGATCGGCCTGTGCGGGTCATCCTCGTCGCGGGCGCTGGCGGCTGTAAGGACGTTCTGCAAGTACCTCGTAATCGAACGGGTGCTGGACCATGACGTTTCGGACGGCGTGGATTGCCCGAAAAAAGGACGCTACCTGCCGGCGGTTCTGGACGACAAGGCCGTGCGATTGCTGCTGGATTCGCCGGATGCAGGCCAGGATGTCAACGCGGATCGCGACCGCGCGATAATTGCCCTGCTTTACGCCAGCGGGGTGCGGGCCGCGGAAATCGCCGGCCTGCGGGCAGGGGACGTCAACTTCAATCTCGGAATCATCCGGGTGATCGGCAAGGGATCCAAGGAGCGGATCGTTCCGGTAGCCGGCCAGGCAATGCAGGCAGTCAGGGATTATCTGGCCGTCGGCGGGCCGACCGGACCCGGCCGCGACCGACAGAATCTCTTTCTGTCAAAATCCGGCAGGCCGCTGTCGCGCGAGGACATCTTCCGGATCGTCCGCAAATACGTCCTTCGGGCCGGGCTGCGGGGCAATCCCACGCCGCACACGCTGAGGCACTGTTTCGCCACGCACCTGCTGGCCGGCGGGGCCGACTTGCGCAGCGTGCAGGAAATGCTCGGCCACGCCGATATTTCCACGACCCAGATTTACACGCACGTCGACGCGTCCAGGCTCAAGGCCATCCACCGGAAGTTCCATCCCCGAGGTTGAAGCATAAATCCCGGAGCAGGTTCTCAACTCGACATGGAACGGGGAAAACTGAACCGGCACAAACAGGCTCGATCGTCCCGCTGAAGCCGGAATGCCCGCGGCACATTTTCAACGGGCTGTCAGGCGTCGGAAGTTTGTCAAAAGCGGACTTGACTGTCCGCCCCGGCGACCGGATGATAAATGACGCCGCCGACCCTGAAATAGGGCAATAACGGCCCTGAAAAAGGCGTTTGTTCTGAAAGAAACGGACCTGAGGGAAGAAAAATGCGCATATCGATAAGGATAAAGCTGCTGCTGGCCACGTGTCTGCCGCTGGTTGTGGTGTATCTCGGCGTGCTGGCGCTGAACTACAACGCCGACAAAAAGCAGGCGATCTCGCAGGCGCAGGAACAGTTGACGGAAATAGCGGCCGGCCAGGCGTCGGAACTGGACATCATATTCGAAGGCATCCAGAATCGGGCCGACGAACAAAGAGATAATCTTACCGATCTTGATTGGAGTCTTTCGGCGGCCAAGGAGGCAATCGAGGTTTTCCGCCAGACGCCCAAAGGCGGCGCCGCCCCCCGCCCGTCGCCGGCGGCGATGGAGATTCTGAAAGTGCTGTTGGCACAGGCGGCCAACATGAGGCAGAATCCGAGCCTTTACGGCATGTGCCTGGCCTTTGAAAGCCGCGACGCCGGCCAGGGGTTCGCTCCCTATATTCATAAAAAAATTCTACCCGGCAAAAGGCCGTGGCCGCTAACCCAACCGGCGTCGGGTCCTTCGCCCTCGCCGCCGGCCGGCCCGGAAGGAAGGCCCGGCGATGCCAAGGAGCCACCTGCCAGGCCAGGCATAAGGCCGCCGCTGCGGACAAATCCGAAACCCGACAGGACGCCGGAAAACCCGCTCCAGGCGGCGAAGGAAAAACTCGTCGACATGCTTAGTATCTCCGATCTGGCCCATCAGAAAGATGACTTCCGGAAACTGGACTGGTACCAGGCTGCGATAGCCTCGCCGCAGGGCGCGTGGGGCACGCCTTTTTTCACGCCAAATATGCCGGATATGCTTGTCAGATTCTCGATACCTTTCGGCAAGGACGACAAGATCGCGGGCGTCATGATGGTTGAAATAAATCTCGAGATGCTCCTGAACCGCCTGACCAACAAAAAGATCGAAGACGGGCAGATAATGATCGTCGGCAGGGATGGCGCCTTCATACATCATCCCGATCCCGCCCGTGAGATTCGCGAAAACCTTCCGGACATGGCCAAACAGCACGGCAGGGAGGACTGGGGCGAGGCGATCAGACAGATGGGCCAGGGCCAACAGGGCGTCAGGCGGGTCAGCGACATTGACACCGGCCGGCCCAGTTGGGCTGTTTACTCGCCGATCAAAACGCCCGGCTGGAGCCTGCTGGCCGTGATAAAAGAAAGCAGGATAATGGACCCGGTCAACGAACAACTGCGGCAGTTTGCATCCGTCATGCTGTGCGGGCTGGGCGTGATTTTGCTTCTTGTCATGTACACCTCGCTGCGGATAACCCGTCCGATAGGCCGCCTGGCGTCGGTCGTGAGCGAGCTGGCGGCCGGAAGGCTGGACGTCCAGGTCGCCGGGCCGATCAGCCGCGACGAGATCGGCATGTTCGCCCAGACCTTCAACAAGATGGTCCGCGACCTCAAGGCGCACATCGAGCGGCTCAGGAACGAGACCGCCGCCCGGCAGGCCGTCGAGACGGAGATGAACGTCGCCCGCGAGATACAGCGGTCGCTGCTGCCGCGGAGCTTTCCGCCTTTCCCGGATCGCAGGGAGTTCGACCTGTACGCCGGCATAGTCTCGGCCAAACGGGTGGCCGGCGACTTCTACGACTTTTTCTTCATCGATCACGACACGCTGGCGTTCGTCATCGCCGACGTGTCGGGCAAGGGCGTGCCTGCCGCCCTGTATATGGCCGTAACCCGCACCGTCATCCGCAACTACGCCCGGGCGCACGCCAGCCCGGCGGAGGTCCTCAAACAGGCCAACGAAATCCTCGCCGAGGACAACCCGCGATCCATGTTCGTAACGCTCTTCTTCGGACACTACAACACACGGACCGGCCGGATCGCCTACTGCAACGCCGGGCACAATCCGCCGTATATCGTCGAGGCCGGCAAAAAAGTAAAGCCGATGAAAGAGATCGGCGGGATGGTGCTCGGGGCGCACGGCGGCAACGAGTACAAACAGTCTGAAACCGTCCTGAACCCCGGCGACATGCTCGCGCTCTACACCGACGGCGTTACCGAGGCCCGCGCCCCGGATGATGAAATGTTCGGGACCGACAGGCTCGAGGCCCTGCTCGCCAAGGCCGCCGGAAATCCCGTCAGCGACATCTGCAAATTCCTCGTCCAGACCGTTCACACCTTCCGCCAGAAGGAACCACAGGACGACGTTACTGTCTTCCTCCTCAAACGAAACACGTAGAACGATTCATCGGGCGTGGCTGTTTGACAGGCCCGCATCGGCAATTCGAGATTGAGCAATCATCTGAATTTTCGATGATTCAAGATAAAGCATACCGATCCGCCTGTGTCGTGTAACAGGCCCCCGATTTATCGGGGGTAAACGGCGACGCACGTCTGCTGTTTTTTTGTGATGTGTCGATCTGTCCGATCGAACGAGAAAGAACAACACATCACAAAATAAAACAACAAAATGCGGGGCCCGTCGCTCAAACCCCCGCCAAGGCGGGGGCCTGGCAAACAGCCCAAGCCCGTTAAAACGGGCTAAAATTCCTTTCCCGATCATCATCCAATTCGTCAGCATGACAACAATGCCGGCGGGGAGATTCTGCAGCAGCGGCGGGAAATTCTTTTGCAGAGTCTTGGCTGCAAGAGATAATGGAACAAAAGAGGCCTGCGGCGGTCGCGGGCCGGAGGTCGATAAACGATGAGCATAAGTGCTTGTAACACAAGACGGATAAAATTATTCCCACAGACAGGGGCAGTTGTGGGCCTGTTTGTTCAGATCAGCATCCTTGCCGCAATCTCCATCTGCGGTTGTACGGCCAAACCTGCCGCCCCAGATTCTCAACCGGCGGCTTCGACAAGGCTCGCTGCCATTCCCGCCACGCAACTGGCGACGCTGACAACGACGGGGCCGAGCCTGAGCAAGGAGGATGCAACCCGTCAGAAAGAGAAGGCTATATGGGAGGTTTACCGCAAGGCGATGCTCGACTTCCAGGATGGCAGGATGTCGCGTTGGGATTTTTTGGAAACATGCAAGAAGCTGCTGGCCGACCATCCGGACAGCGGATACCAGGCTCAATGGGGAGACTTTATCTCCGCCATAGAGCGCGAGTTCGCCGCCGGCGAGCCGGTATTCGTCAAAAAATCGGTCGAAGAGCGGACGAAGCAGGAAGAGATTGCCTACTGGGTTTACAAAATTCACGATTTGGATTGCCGACAATACTGGGATCCCGGCTATCCGATGATATTTGCCATGGACTCTGCCAAACCAAATCCTGCTGACCACCTGGTGGCCATCGGCCCCGCCGCCATCCCGCAACTGATCGATGCTTTGACCGACAACACGCCCACTAGAACCATCGGCTGGTATCGGCATTGGTCTTCGTATTATTACATCCTTCGCCGGCAGGACATCGCCCTGCATTGCCTGGAACGCATCGTCGGCTTCGAGTTCTACGAGGAGCCCGGGACCGCGTCGTACTTCCACACGGAGAAGCCGGGAAATCAGGCATCCGTGCTGGAGAATGTCCGGGAATGGTGGAAACAGAGCGAGGGCAAGAGCCAGGCGCAGATGGTTCGCAACCAACTCGTTCTCAGAACCAAAAACCTCACCCTACAGAGCTACTATGACGAAATTCACACGCTCGAAACGCTGGCCATGCTCGAAGGCCCGCAGGCCGTCGTCGAACGGGCGCTGCAACTTCTGGCGGAAGACCACTACGGGCTGAACAGCCCGACCGTCGAGGTGTTGGAAAAGATCGACCCGCAGAGCGTCGTGCGGGGCGTTATGCAGCGGTTCTGGGCCAACCAGAGCAAAGGCGGAGACTATGAAACGCTGCTGAGATACGGGGATCGCAAGGTTTACCAGGAAATCGCCCGGCGTTTCGAGCAGACAGGCAGGATGGACCCGACTTCATGGTGCCTGGACGAGCAGGTTCAATGGGCGGTCAAGTTTGGCAAAAATTGGGCCATTCCGATTCTCGCCAGGATGCTGCAAGAGATAGAGATGTCCGCCACCCGAAGCAGCAGTGACGGCAAATATCGCGTGCCGGACTACGCGGTGCACGAAGAGATGGAAACCCTCGCAAAACTCACGGAAAAAGACTTCGGCTACCGTCGCGATGCCGACGCCGAGTCCCGCAAGGCCGCCATCATCAAGGCCCGCCAATGGTGGGAGTCAACCGGCCGGGACGAATTGAAGGAAAAGATCGCCGCCGGCCATCCGCCGGTGGCCGATGTGGGCGACCTGTTTGCAACCGATGCGCAGATCGATGAGCGAGTGAAGGCCATCGCAGGCAGCGATGCTGCCGCCAGGCTTAAAGCGTTCGGCGAACTCGGAACCGTTTACTCGTGGCGGGTCCAGACCGCCCTGGTTGCGGCACTGGCCAAGACTTCCGACACGCAAGAGAGACTCTCGATCCTGCGCATTCTCCAGAAACGGCCGTCGCTTTGGATGTTTCCGACTTTTGCGGACCTGTTCAAGGATGCGAAGGCGGATATCACCGTCCGCATGCTCGCCGGACAGATCATCCGCGACGTGGTGGCCGACCATGGCACGAGCATCTGGCGGCGGAGGCTGGAAACGCGAGATGCCGCCCTGACTGCCGCAAGACAAGTGCTTCTGACATACGACCATACTCAACCAGCCGAGATTAACAATCAGGCCGCCGCCATCCTTTATGCATGGAGATGGTGGGTTGACCTGCACCTGTTGGAGTCGTTGAAGATACTGCAGGCAATACCCTCGACTTCATCCGCCCCCGCCTCGCAGCCGGCTACTTCTTCTGCGGACACATCATGGTCGCAGGCCGTCAATGGCCTTCGAGGGCGGGTTGTCCTGACCAGGAAAAGTGTGATGAATGGTACGACGATCATTTACGCACACCTGGAATTATTGAACATCACCAACGAGTCAATCAAGCTGGCATGGTCCAGCGAGAGAATGAAATTCCGGATGGTGGATTCGCAGGGCAAGGACACGCCTCGCCCGCAATCAATTATTTATAGCGGAAGGATTGGGCGAAAAAAGGACGTTGTAATTCCGCCAGGTGAAACTGTAGGCTTGGATATGTCCACAGGCGGCATGGGAATCGGGGCCGACATGTCGGGGCTGATCGACTTGGGGCCCGACAACTGCTGGGAGTTCAAGTCCTCCGACACGAATTTCTATTTTAAAGCCGTGTTGGAGGTTCCCGAAGACAAGGCCGTCAATGCCGACAAAGGTAAGGTTTGGCACGGGCGGATCGAACTTCCACCGGCCTTGGTCCCGCTCAAACCCAGTGCGATCGATCCTGCCAAGGCGGAAGAACTGATCCGGCAGTTGGGCGCAAAGATGATCGAGGCTCCGTACACCGATGCGGGCGAAGAGGCTGCAGACGCGCTTTCGCTGATCGACGACGAACGGGTAATCCCCTGGTATGTCAAGGCGATGGATACCGACAGCAGTCAACTGAGGATGCATGCCCTTGACCGGCTTTCCCGCTTCAAGGGTGACGCGGCCCTTGAGGGGATCAGGAAAGGCATGAAAACTCAAAGACCAGACATCGGCAATTGTACGACGCCCCAAGTCGCTTACCAGGCGGCCGAGGCGGTTCGCTATTCGACCGCGATCGCGCTGGCCCGAAGTCCGCACCCCAAGGCCAGGGAACTGCTGCTCACAATGCGCCATGACCCGCATTCCTGGGTTCGAACCGCGATTGTTCAGGCATTCGGTGAGATGGACACCAAGGAAGCATTGGAACTGCTGGAGAAGATGAGCCAAGATCCCGATGAGGGTGTACGAGGCGAGGCGAAGCGGTATTTGGAACTTCACAAGAAAAAGCTCGCCACACAACCATCCTCTGTGCCGGCGACGCGGCCGTAGAGAGGATCCCACATATTACAACACACTGTCCTCCGCTAACAAGCTCCGCGGATGGCAGTGGCCCCGCACGTGTTTGCCCACGCGGGTTATTTGAAGAAATGATCCCGCAGGAAGCGGAGTTTAATTTCATTATGGACGTTTCCGCCGCCGTCGTGCTCGCCGAAGGGGTAGGGGCAGATGGTCTTGGGGGCGGCGATTTTGTTGAAGGCGGCGTAGACGTTCGCGGGCGGGCAGACGGGGTCTTTCAGTCCGAGCGAGACCAGGACGGGGCAGCGGATTCGGCCGGCCAGATTGATGTTGTCGTAGTAGCTCAGCGTGCGGCAGACCTGGTCGATCTTGTCGGGATTGTCGCGGAGGAACTGAGCGACCTCGCTGACGCTGCCGGAGCGGTCGAATATGCGTTTTTCAAACCAGCAGTTGCTGGGCACGTCGGCCATGCAGAGGCTTGCGGCCGGATGAAGCGCCGCCGTCGTCAACGCCATCGCGCCGCCCTGGCTGCCGCCCTGGACGCATATCCTGTTCCTGTCGATCTTCGGGCATGTCAGGGCCAGTTCGATCGCCCGCAGCGCGTCGGTCGTGGCGTGATAGAGGTACGACGCGTCCCGGTCGAGCACGCCGAAGACGAACCCCGCCATTCCGCGACCGCCCATGAAGCCGGTGTTTGAGCCTGTCAGGCCGCCCTGCATCCGGAAGTCGTGCGCGACCACGGCGGCGCCCGCCAGCAGCCACTGGGCGTGGCTGGACGGGTATCCCCGCGAGCCGGTGTAGCCGTGAAAGCATACGACGGCCGGCACTTTTGAATTCCTCGCCTGCGGCGGAAGCAGCAGCCAGGCGCGAATCGCCGTGCCGTCCAGCCCTTCGTAGGTCAGGTCCTGCACCTCCACGCCTGGCCAGGGATATTCCACCGGCCCGCCCCTTGCGTTCAGCGGGGCCGAGCGGGCCTTGGCGACCGCCGCGGCCCAGAATTCGTCGAAGTCAGTCTGCTTCGTCGCGGGCACGTCGAGTTTCTGATATTCTGCGATCTGCTGGTCGATCAGTTGCATGGATTCGCTCCTTTCAGAATAGCCCTGGCCTGTTTGGGGCTATTGTCGATTGACTTTTGCCCGCTGTCAATCGACAATCGATATTGTGAATATTTCCGAGCCTTTCATTCGCAGACCCGTGATGACGACGATCGTTACGGCGGCGGTGCTGCTGGTGGGTTTGATGGCTTATCCCAAGCTGCCGGTCAGCGACCTGCCTGCCGTGGACTTCCCCACCATCCAGGTCTCGGCCGGTCTGCCGGGGGCAAGCCCGTACACGATGGCCTCGGCCGTCGCCACCCCGCTGGAAAAACAGTTCTCGACCATCTCGGGCGTGGACTCGATGACCTCCACGAGCGCGCTGGGCAGCACGCAGGTAACGCTCCAGTTCAGGCTCGAGCGGGACATAGACGCGGCCGCCCAGGACGTGCAGTCGGCCATCACGGCCGCCATCCGCCAGCTTCCCAACGACATGCCCAACCCGCCGACCTACCGCAAGGTCAACCCGGCGGACCAGCCGATCCTGTATCTGGCCCTGCGAAGCACACTGCTGCCGATGTCTATGCTGGACGAATACGGCCAGACCATGCTCGCCCAGCAGATATCGATGATAACCGGCGTGGCGCAGGTGCAGGTTTACGGCGGCCAGACTTATGCGGTCAGGATCAAGTGGGATCCGCTGGCCATGTCCAACCTGGGCATCGGGATCGACGAGGCCAACCGGGCCGTCGCAAGCGCCAACGTCAACCTTCCCAGCGGAACGCTGGACGGCTCGTACTGGTCGTGGACCGTCCAGGCCAAGGGCCAGCTCCAGTCGGCCGCGGCGTATCGCCCGATAGTCGTGGCGTACAGGAACGGCTCGCCGATCCGCGTGCAGGACATTGCCAAAATCTATGACGGCGTGCAGAACGACAAGGTCGCGGCGTGGTACTGCGACGCCAAAGGCCAGCAGAGGGCGATTGTGCTGGCCATCCAGCGCCAGCCGGGCGCCAACACTGTTCAGGTCGCCAAGGATGTCAGGAAGCTTCTGGACACGTTTCGCAAGCAATTGCCCGCGGCGGCCTCGCTGGAAGTGCTGTACGACCGGTCGATATCCATCGAGGCCTCCGCCAACGACGTCAAATTCACCATGCTCCTGACGCTCGTGCTGGTGGTCGGCGTGATCTTCATGTTCCTTCGGAATGTCCGGGCGACGTTCATCCCGGCCG
The DNA here is from genome assembly GCA_016235825.1 of Planctomycetota bacterium. Taxonomy (GTDB): domain Bacteria; phylum Planctomycetota; class Phycisphaerae; order SM23-33; family SM23-33; genus JACRIL01. Next base: position 9,144 of record JACRIL010000241.1, on the reverse strand, counting down.
TTACGCTCCCCATGAGCCTGGTCGGCACCTTCGCCGTGATGTACCTGCTTGACTACAGCCTCGACAACCTCTCGCTGATGGCCCTGACGCTGGCCATCGGATTCGTCGTGGACGACGCCGTCGTGATGCTCGAAAACATCTTCCGCCACACCGAGGCCGGCAAGGGCGTCATGCAGGCCACCCTCGACGGCTCGCGCGAGATCGTCTTCACGATCGTCTCGATGACCATATCGCTGGCCGCTGTGTTCATCCCGGTCATGTTCATGGGCGGGATAGTCGGCCGGCTCTTCCGCGAGTTTGCCGTTACAATAGGCATCGCGATTCTGGTCAGCGGCCTGGTCTCGCTGACCCTCACGCCGATGCTGTGCAGCCGGATGCTCAAGGCCGTCGTGGGGCGCCTGCCCCATTCGACGGACGAGCATCATCTGCCCAAAGGCCTGGCGGGGCGGATTATAGGGATATACGGCCGGTCGCTGCACTGGGTGCTGGGGCACAGATACAAAGTCCTGGCCTTTTCGGTCCTGGTCCTGGCCGCGACGGGATACCTCTTCTATGCCGTGCCGAAGGGATTCATTCCCAGCGAAGACGTCGGCCGGGTCGTTATAACCACCGAAGGCGCACAAGGCATTTCATTCCAGGCCCTGGCCCGGCATCAGCAGGCACTGGCGGAAATCTTTCGCAAAGATCCCGATATCGCGTGCTTCATGTCCCGGGCGGGCAGCGGCAACAACGGCGCACTGATGATCAGCCTGAAGAATCGCAAACAGCGCGAACGCTCAGCCGACGAGCTGATAACAAAATGGCGCTCGCTTTTGGGCACAATACAGGGCATAAAGGCCTACCCCCGCAATCCGCCGACAATCCAGATCGGCGCGAGGATGGGCAAGGGCGATTACCAGTTTACGCTCCAGAGCGCCAACATCGACGAATTGTATTCCTGGGCCAAACAACTGGAAGCCGACATAGCCAGACTGGACGGCTTCGCGGATGTTTCAAGCGACCTGCAAATGTCCAATCCGCAGCTTACCCTGGACATCGACCGCGATGCCGCTTCATCCATGAACGTCTCGGCCGAGCAACTGGAAAGCACGCTCTACAGCGCCTACGGTACCCGCCAGATATCCACCATCTTCACCGACACTGACCAGTACCAGGTGATCAGCGAACTGATGGACGAATACCAGCAGGACCCCGAATCGCTTTCGCTGCTCTATGTCCGCTCGAGCGACGGGAAGCTGGCGCCGGTAAAGGCGATGGTCAAGGCCCGCCGCGAGTCCGGCCCGCTGAGCGTCAACCATTCGGGCCAGATGCCGTCGGTAACGATCTCGTTCAACCTCCGACAGGGAATGTCGCTCGGCACGGCCGTGGATTCGATCAATAAACTCATCGAGGGCAAGCTGCCAGCCACGATCACGACCGGTTTCCAGGGAACCGCGCAGGAATTTGAAAAATCGCTGCGAAGCATGGCCGTGCTGCTGGTGCTGGCCGTGGTCGTCATCTACATGGTGCTGGCGATACTGTACGAGAGCTTCATCCATCCGCTGACGATCCTGACGGCACTGCCTTTCGCGGGTTTCGGAGCTATGCTGACGCTGAAAATATTCCAGCAGGACCTGTCGCTCTACGCGTTCGTGGGCGTGATAATGCTGATAGGGCTGGTGAAAAAGAACGGCATCATGATGGTCGATTTCGCCATTTCGGCCAGGCGCGATCAGGGCAAGAGCGCCGAGGACGCCATCGTGCAGGCCTGCATGATCCGGTTCCGCCCGATCATGATGACGACGACCGCGGCCCTGATGGCCTCGCTGCCGATAGCGATCGGGCTGGGCGCCGGGGCCGAGTCGCGCAGGCCGCTGGGCCTTGCCGTCGCCGGCGGGCTGCTGTTCTCGCAGATGCTTACACTCTACGTTACGCCGGTCTTTTACGTCCTGTTCGAGTCGGCCGCACAATGGTTCGCCCGGAGGCGAAAGCAGGCCCAGACCGCCGTCTCCGTACCGGACGCATCCTGATCCCCATGCCCGATCCCATCAGAACTGACGCGAAGGGTTTTGGAGTTCAACGGGAGCGAACGCTTCTGATGGCCGTCCTTCTGCCCGGCGGCAGCGCTGATCCTTACGACCCGCTGGGCGAACTGCGAAGCCTGGCCAAAACCGCCGGGGCGGTCGTGGTCGACGAGATGATAGCCAAACGCCAGACGCCGCAGCCGGCCCTCTACATCGGCACGGGCAAGGCCCAGGAACTTGCCGGCCGCTGCGAAATGAACAACATCGACACGGTCATTTTCGACAACGATCTTTCGCCCGGACAGATCCGCGAACTGGAAACGGCGACCGGCCGCAAGGTGCTCGACCGCAGCGAGCTTATCCTGGACATTTTCGCCGCGCACGCCCGGACGGTCGAGAGCCGCCTGCAGGTCGAACTGGCCCAGCTCGAATACACCTACCCGCGGCTGCGGCGGATGTGGACGCACCTGGAACGCGTCGCCGGCGGGGCCTCGTCGGCTGCCGGAGCGGTCGGCGGAATCGGCACGCGCGGGCCGGGCGAAAAACAACTCGAAATCGACCGCAGGCTGGTCCAGAAGCGGGTCAGCCGGCTCAAAAGCCAGCTCGTCGATATCCACGCCCGCAAAAAGCGCGAGGTCCGCAGCCGCAAAGACTCCTTCACCGTCTGCCTGGTCGGCTACACCAACGCCGGCAAGAGCACGCTCATGCGCCTGCTGACCGGTGCGGACGTCTACATCGCCGACCAGCTTTTCGCCACGCTCGACACCCGCACCGCCCGCTGGAACCTCTCCAGGGGGCTGGATGTGCTGCTGTCCGACACGGTCGGTTTCGTCCGCGATCTGCCGCACCACCTTGTCGCCAGTTTCCGCGCCACGCTTGAGGAGGCGATCTGCGCCGACCTGCTCATCCACGTCGCCGACGCCTCGCACGACCGCGTGGCGCAGCAGATCGCCGCCGTGGAAGGCGTCCTGGCCGACCTGGGCTGCAACAGGGAAAAAATCCTGCTTGCGATGAACAAGATAGACCGGCTGACCGACCCGGCCGTCCGGCCTCTGCTGGCGGCGCAGCATCCGCGGGCGATTTTCGTCTCGGCCGCAACGGGCGCGGGGGCGGACATGCTGACCGGCCGGGTGGCCCAACTTGCCGGCGGGCCTATGCTCAGGGTCGTGCTGCGGGCCAACTGCGCCAACGGCAGGCTGATGCAGTTCATCCGCAAGAACCTGGAAATTCAATCCCAGTCTTTCGACCGGGACCATGCCAGCGTTGAGGCCCTGGCTTCCGGCAGAACGCTGGCATCCCTGTCGGCATTCAATAAAGATGTGGAAATCGTCAGCCGCCGGACCGTATAATCAGTTTGGATACAGATCAGGCGTTTAAAAGCCATGTCAATTCGCCTTTCCATAATTGACGGTTGTTCGCGGCTCCTTGCGGCCGCGGTCGTCCTTTGCGCATCGTCGGCCTGCCTTGCGCAGAAGCCCCACGACGCGTCCGCATCCACCCGGCCGGCCGCAAAGCCTCCCTCCGCCGCGCCGGCCACCAGGCCTTCCGACAAGGCGGTGAAGATCGACGATGCAACCATCAGGATATTCCGTGAAACCGCCGAAGATTGGGCCGAAAAGGCGAAAAAATTCGCCCCCATTCTGCACCTGATCGAGACCCAGCATTTCCTCATCTACTCGGCCTGGGAAAAGAACCAGGACAAAGGCATGAGCGAGGCCATCGAGAACATGTACAGGGTGCTGTGCCAGCAGTTTGTCGTGGACGCAAAAGACCAATACTGGGCCGGAAAGCTGCCCATCTTCGTGATGGCGACAAAGGAGCAATTCACGACCTTCACGAACGAAATCGACAAGGTGAAACGCCCCGACTCCGCCGGCTACTGCGGGGCGACCTCGAAAGGGTTCGCCTATATCGTAACCAGCCAGGTCAAGGATATTAATTTTTTCTACGAACTTGTGATCCACGAAAGCACCCATGCCTTTCTGAACCGCTACAAGACAAACGTGCTCATTGTAACCTGGATCAACGAGGGCATAGCCGATTATATGGCCGCCACGCTGGTCCCCAATTCCATCGCCCACAACAGATATATCGATGCCGCCAGAATGGCCATAGCTGAAAAAAAAGACGTGCAATTTGTCTTTAGGGAGGTCAAAGGCGCGTTCGCGTACGGCATAGCACAAAGCCTTATCCGCTACCTGATACAAAGAGACGGCAAGGCCTTCCTCAAATTCATCAAACTTATGAAGGAGGGAAAGACCGATGACGAGGCCTTGAAAGAGGCGTATAAATTAACCAAGGAACAACTTGTAGCCGAATGGAACAAGGCTGCGGCAGCCAACGCCATAAAGTGATATTTTAAAGATAGTTATGCCATTTCTTTGCAGGCGGGCCCGCCAAACCCGATCTCAACTTTTCCTGAATCGTGCAGATGTCCGGAAATAATCAACAGCCAGCCTTTTGCCGCAAGAGTCTGAAAATAAGATATTTGGACGCCTTTATTAAAGAACTTGTGCCGAACTGCCGAAAATAATAATCCCTGAGCGTTCATGCCAGGATAAATATTGAACCTCGGGCGCTGCCTGAATAAGCGGCGGGGCAAAACCCCGCCGCTTTTTGCATTTCCAGCGAAAAACCAATCGTATGTTGAACATAACTATCTTTAAATAAAGCATTTACAGTTACAGTCGATTTGGAATTAAATATTTTCTTACAGATCATATCCGTGGGGTTTAGCCATTTTTCGTAACTTTAACCCTTTGCGGACAAAGGGTTAAAGTTTAATGCAACTCTGTCCAGAAAGGTCGAGTTGCATGAAATACCGTCGAAAACCACGAGTTTCCGACGCTGTATAAGCCAAAAATGGCTAAACTGCACATATCCGTATTTGCCACAAATTTTCTTCCCGAAGGTGCCTTAACTGGTAGAATTATTCCGCCGGATTAAGAACGAGGACTTCAGCGTGAATATGGCATTTCAATTCATTCCGTGGTCTGAACCGTTCCTGCCGGAAATCTATACGATGATTATCGGGGCGGCGTTTGGCTTGATCCTGCCGTTTTTTGTCATCAACCTGGATTACAGGATCAAGCGGCTCAAATCGGTCCGCTTCATCAGACGGATCATCCCCTGCGGAGCCAATTGGCTGATCGGGATTGTCGTAGTGTTGGTTTTATTCCCGGCAGGCAGGGAATGCGATACCAGGTCTTCATGGGATCGTCTGGCATCCGCCTTCATTTTTTCCGTAGTCTCTTTTTTCTGGACACGTTTTTTAATCAGAAAGCAATTATCCCGTCCTTCGGAACCAAGTCCGGGATTCAGCCTGACTTCCTTGGTGATGGCCGTCTGTTTGGCGAGCGTTCTTTGGGGCGCATTAACTCTGGCGAGGAACATGAGATTGTCTGGCAAATGGGCCGCGGATCAATCAAACATGATTTGCATACATAAGGCGCTCACAAAATATGAATCAAAATACGGCCACGCGCCGCATGATCTGTGTGATCTGATAAATGACGGGAATATTTCGATTAAGGCATTGGTCTCGCCTCTTACGCCACACATGCCGCCGCATTTGACAACAATTCCCGCAATCTACGACGGCCCATGCGATTACAACTACATTCCATTGCCGCCCGATGCACCCGGCGACTTGCTACTTGCATGGACGACTGCGACTTCAAGTTCAATGGATCCCCGCTACAGTAACGTGCTATATCGATCGGGACAAACACAGATGATTTATTCGGGCGATCTGCCGAAACTCCGCGATGCGACGCTTTTCTGGCTGAAGTCGAAGAATCTGCCGGCCATTATCGTGCCTGCATCGACAGGTCGGCCTGCAACCCAACCCACGTCTAAGCCTGTCTCATCGTCTACGAATATGCGATAGTAACCCGTTGGGAAAGTAGCATGGGCATCTTGCCCATGAGTATCACGGCCGTCCCGGCCGTGTATTTTTGCTGTTTTCCGGGCTACTGTGAAAAGACCTTTTACAACGGGCTGATGGCCGCCGGTCAGTGTTTTGAGGTCTCGCGTGGCTGGCTTCTGATAAAATCGTCGAGTTGGGCGCTGAGGTTTTTCAGGTGGTCGGCCAGGTTGGCGGGCGCGAGCCTGCGGCCGGCGAATGGACGTGTTATCCGTTTTGTTGCCCGCGATCGCATCAAAGCCTACCGGCCGCGATTGGCCTTCATGATCGCATCGAGGATTTCCTTGGCTTCCTTCCTGTCGACCAGCCCGCCATGTATGTGCAGGATGAACCCTTTTCCGCCGAGTTCGCGGACTATTTTCAGCGCACCTTCGGGGTTGACGTAGACCTGGCAGAGCTTGCCGGCCTTCCTGATCCGGCCAAGCACGTCCGGCCAGTCCCCCGCTTCGGGCAGGCCGGCCCCGGGTATCCACTGCACGCCTCGCAGACTCTTGATGGAAAGAATCATGTCCAGGTGCGGAAGCTGGCCCTTGCCGTCCAGGTGGTAGAATCCGTGGTCCATCCTGTCGCAGCATTCCGTCAGGTCGGGCAGGACGAACCGCTCGAACATCTGCGGCGAGATCATGTAGCAGAAATCGCTCTGGAGCATGTAACATCGTTTTGGCGACCAGATAGACGCCCACGGCGAGGCGCCGACCTTCCCGATCGGCCGGATGATGGCATCGAGTTCGTCATAGCACTTCATCCACACGGCCGTTATCTCCTTGACCAGCCTGTCAACTTCCTGCGGATAATCGTAGAGGTCCGCCAGCAGTTGTTCGGTCGTCCGCAGCGAGGCCAGCACGTCGAGGTTCCCGCCGATGTCGGTATAGCAGACGCAAATCCGGCCGGCCCATCGCTGGCAAGCGGTCCGCGTCAGGTCCACGATCCGCTTCCACCAGCGGTTATTCGGATCGAATCGCGGATGGATGTCCTGAATTTCCTTCCGCTCGGCCGGCTCGAACCACACGGTCTCCGGGGTTACGTGGACCTCGGCCCCGATGAAGCCTGCCAGTATGCCCGGACCGAAATTCACCCACCATTTTGGAAATGAATCGCCGTAATATTCCAGCGCCTCCAGTTGGGCCTGGTAGCGGTCGATCACTTCGTCGGCCGGCATGTCCATGGGCAATTGCGGCACGAAGCCGGGGGCCGGCAGCAGCTTCTGCCTCTCTGGCGGAAGTATGCGGTGATCCATCAGCACCAGAGGGCGATCCAGTTCGCCCGCCCAGAATGCGCTCCAGTCGCGGTCCATCCGCTGCCAGTCCTGTTCGGTAAATCGCAGCTTGTTGTCCATGAAAAGCCTTTCATAAAGGTTACGGGATGGCGCGGAAGGCTATCAGAGTTCCGGTTCGCTTGCAAGATTCCGGGGGTGAATACTCCTTGTCTGGCATTTCAGGATATTGCATACAGATGCGGTTTATCAAGGTTTTACGGGAGCGGCCGGATTACGCCTGATAAAATCGTCGAGCTGGGCGCGGAGGTTTTTCAGGTGGTTGGCCAGGTTGGCGGGCGCGAGCCTGCGGCCGAAGACGGCATTGCGGTCCGTCGCGGATTCCGGCAATCCGTTAATTTGTTCGATCACCATATTGCCGAGCCTCGGCGTGAAATGTATCGGATCGACCCACCATTTCATCCGCGTTTTGGCGTCGCCGGGCGGCGGAATCGGCTCGTCGCAGAATCCGTCGCAGGAGCTGAAATCCCAGACCTCGTTTTCACCGCCGGCCTGGCAGACGATTTCGACGACCTGTTCGATCCAGCGGCAGTAATCCCTCCATGCCCCCGCCTTATCGATGCCGGCCAGGTATGTCGCGTGCGTGGGCAGGATGACTACCTGGAGTTTCACCTTCCTGGCGGCGCAGAGGCTGACTGTCTGCCGCAGATAATCCATCCGGTCGGGCTGGTATTTATGGACCTCGTCTTTTCCGAAACTGTCGTGCAGATGCCAAACCGCGGGCAATTTAAAAACCCGGCAGAAACCAAGCAGGTCGTATTCCTGCCGGGGTCCGCCTTCATTTTCCAGATGCCCCATGATTCTTTGCAGGTTATGGCTGGAGAGTTTTGTGCCGGCCAGGCCCAGAAGGTTTTCCAGATGATATTCAATGACGCTACGGCCCGGATTGAACAGCGATTTGTCAAAGTCGTCGGCGGTGCGGGGCAGGTCGGGTTTTGAAAACATCAGGAAATTCAGCCCCGCCACGACGCGATTCAGAGGCTGGTGTTTCAGCGTGAACTCGACGATCCGCTCCATCTCGTAAGGCGAGCAGCCGACCACGCCGAGATTCACCGCCGGACCGCCCCAGGCCCGGTGGCTGGGATCCAGGCCGTTCTGCATGCACGACGTGCCGACCAGGGCGATCTCGAACCTGTCGTGTCGGGCCAGTTCCGCCTTGCTGGTCCGCTTGTCGGCGTAGTCCTTGCGAAGGTCCCATTCCCGGATCGACACGATCCTGTATGACCGGTAGGGGTCTATGACCAGATTGTAAGACGCCAGTCCGCCCAGTCCGACTGCCGTCAGGATCAGCCAGAGCACCAGATATCGGATATATTTCGGCCGGGGCATTGCTGGTTCCTAAAACTGCCAATAAATGAATTCGCTGAGGCGCGACATGTAGACCACGCACAGGACGGTCAGGACCGCCAGACCGAATGCGCCGATTCCGATAGGCCGCCACGCCAGCCATCGCGGAGCGGGCGCGTCGAAGCCGCTGGGCCAGCGATACGACGGATCGCGATACGCCGGGCGGAAGCGATACATGTACTGCTGCGTGTTCGGCAGCAGATTCACGAATGCCAGCAGGGCGATCACCCAGTACAGGCCGCGGCTGGTCTGGCCGTCTGAAAGAATTCTAAACTCCTTCGTTATGGTCTTCTGGGTTTCCAAATACCCGTTCGCCCCGGACATGGATTTTACCATCGCGGCGGCGACGCCAAGGTCGCGGACCTTGTACTTTGCCGGGTCGTGGAATTCGCCGGCCTTGAAGCACGTCCAGGCCAGCAGCACCGCCAGGAACGTTACAATCCGACCGGCGGCCTTGCCCCACCACGTGCTTTTTTCGCGCACGTAAGGCAGGCCCACCGCCCGCCGCACGCCGTGCCATGCGTGATTGATTGCAAGATACAATCCGTGCAGTCCGCCCCAGAGCATGTACGACCAGTTCGCCCCGTGCCACAGCC
>JACRIL010000240.1 GCA_016235825.1 Planctomycetota bacterium | reverse complement strand
TGCGAGCCTGCAAATTGGACGCACTGGACTTGCAAGGTATTATTGGCCATTATTGTCGATATCCAGCATGCCGGCGTCTATTTTATCTGCCGGCTGTTTCTCACGAAAACTTACTGCCGAAATCCTTCTCGATCTGATCGACCAATTTCTTGAGATGCTGGGCCTGATCCTTCGGGCAGACCAGGGTGGCGTCTTTTGAATGCACGACGACCAGGTCCCGCACGCCCAGCAGCGCGATCAGATGGCCGTCCTCGGCAACCATTATATTGCCGGTTGAATCGAGACAAGCAGTGTTGACGGCCGCGGCGACGTTGCCCGACTTGTCAGTCCCGAGCACTGCCTCCAGGGCCGGCCAACTCCCCACGTCCAGCCACTGGCAGTCCAGTTCGACGGCCAGCACCTTCGGGGCCTTTTCCATCACGGCGTAGTCGATGCTTATTTTCTGGAGCGATGGATACGCAGCCTTCAGGATTTCGGCGATGTCGCGGCCCTGCCTGACGGCGTCGCAGACCGGCTGAAGCCTTCGCCCGGTGTCCGGCAGAAATTTCTCTATCGCCTGCCGGATGGCCTGCACCTGCCAGACGAACATGCCGCTGTTCCAGTAATAATCCCCGCCGGCCAGGTATCGCTGGGCCGTTTGGAGGTCGGGCTTTTCGCGAAAATCGGTTATCTCGAACACGCCGGGATTTATCTGCCGGCCGAACCGGACGTATCCGTAGCCGGTGTGCGGGCAGGTGGGCTTGACGCCCAGCGTCAGCAGTGCGTCGGCGTTCTGCCGGGCGGCCTGGAGGGCCTTGTCGACGGCCTGGAGGAATTTATCCGTCGGGCGAATGACGTGGTCGGCCGTGAAGACCGCCATCGTTCCGTCTTCGTCGCGGCCGGCGATTATCTCGGCCCCCAGCGCCACGGCGCTGGCCGTGTCGCGGCCCATCGGCTCGCCCACGATGTTGGCCCGCGGCAGTTGCGGCAGGACCTCGCTGACCTGGTCGGCATATTCGGCGTTGGTAATAACCAGCACGTTGGCCGGGTCGAACAATTCCACCAGCCGCTCGACCGCCAACTCCATCAGGCTGCGGCCTTCGATCAGAGGCAGAAGCTGCTTGGGCCTGCCCTGCCTGCTGAGAGGCCAAAGCCTCTTGCCGGCCCCGCCTGCCATTATCATCGCGTGGTTCATCGAAAGTAGTCTCCTGCGAAGCCCATCCTGTTTGACTGAAGGATGACGCGGAACCGATGATGCACTAACAACCGACGGTTGTCCAGCCCCGCTTATCAGAGTTCGGTGAGTTTCCTGCCCTTGACGGTCTTGTCGAGGACGCTGTCCATCTGGGCCTGGGTGAGCGGCGTTGCGGCGTCGTTGGCGGCCTTGATAATCTGGTAAAAGGCGTCGAGTTGATCGTCGTCGGGCGGCTGGGCCGGCTGCGAGGTGCGGTCCAGCCAGCCTTTCAGATCGGCCACGGCCGTGTCGAGCAGCGTTCGCTCATCCGCCGACAGGATCGAGCCGGCGTCGGCGAGGGCCTTGTCTATCGCGGTCAGGATTCGGCCAGCCTCGTTGCGAATGTCGATAAGCCGGTGAGCATTCATGTCCTGCCGGGCGAACTTGTACGAATCCTTGACCATGCCGTCAATTTGATCCTTATTCAGACCGTGCGACGGCGTGATCTGTATCGAGGCCTCGCGTCCGCTGCGGGTCTCGCGGGCCGAAACGCTAAGGATGCCGTTGGCGTCAATCAGGAAAGTAACCTGTATTCGCGGCGCGCCGGCCGGCATGGGCGGCAGGCCGCGAAGCTGAAACTTGCCCAGGCTTCGGCAGTCAGCCACCAGTTCCCGCTCGCCCTGAAGCACGTGGATGTCCACAGACGTCTGGCCGTCCACATAAGTGGTAAAAACTTCCGACGCCTGGCAGGGCACGGTGCTGTTCCGCATTATCAGTTTGCCGACGGCCCCGCCGAGCGTCTCGATGCCCAGCGAAAGCGGCGTAACATCGAGCAGCAGCGTGTCGCGACTCATGCCGGCCAGTATTCCCGCCTGAACCGCCGCGCCCATCGCGACCACCTCGTCGGGGTTTATCGCGGTGTAAGGCGTGCGGCCGAAAAATTCGCCCACGCGGGCCAGGACCATCGGAATCCTCGTGCAGCCGCCGACCATCACAACCTGATCGATATTGCCCGGCGTCAACCTTGCATCGGCCATCGCCATCTGGCAGTGTTCGATCGTGTGGTTGATCCATTTACCGCAGCGTACCTCGAATTCCTGCCGGCTCAGCGTTCGCCTGTAAACCCGCCCGTCGCCCATATCGATCTCGATTGGCGCCTGCTGCTGCGTCGAGAGCCTGATCTTGGCCGCCTCGGCAAGGTCGCGTAGGGCCTGGCGCGTCGCCGGAGGGAAGGTTATTTCTTGCCCGAACTGCGAGCGAATCCCGTCGGTTACCAGGTTGATGATCTCCATGTCAAGGTCGTCGCCGCCCAGGTGCGTGTCGCCGTTGGTCGCCAGAACCTGAAAGACCCCGCCGGATACGCGAAGGACCGAGATGTCGAACGTCCCGCCGCCCAGATCGTAGACGGCGATGGTGGCGTCCTCTTTGCGATCCAGCCCATAGGCCAGCGCCGCCGCGGTAGGCTCGTTGACGATCCGCCTGACATTCAGGCCGGCGATCCTGCCGGCGTCGCGCGTGGCCTGACGCTGTGCGTCGTCGAAGTAGGCTGGCACAGTGATGACGGCCTGCACTATCGGCCTGCCGAGGGCCGCCTCGGCCCGGCTGCGCACCTCGCGGAGGATTATCGCCGAAAGCTGCGGCGGGCTCATAAGGCCGTCGCCTATCCGCACGGCCACCGTGTCGTTGGGGCCCGGATCGATGGCATATGGCAGAAATTTCAGGTCTTCCCGGATATCGGCCAGCCCCTTGCCCATCAGCCGCTTGACCGAGTAGACCGTGCTGAGCGGGTTTTCAACGGCGTGGGTGCGAGCCTGGCTGCCGACCGTTACAGCCCCGTCGGTCCCAAACGCCACCACGCTGGGCACAAGAGAGTTGCCCGACGCATCCCGAATCACCACCGGCCCGCCCGGCGTCATGTACGCGCCCAGCGAGTTGGTCGTGCCCAGGTCTATTCCGAGTATAAGTTCATCCGCCATATCTATATTCCATTACGTCCGGTGGCACCCTCAAACGAAGCGTCCGGAGTAACCTTCCGTAGTTTCCGAGTTCGCCAAAGCTTCGCCGGACAAGTTGATCAAAAAGGGCAAAGCCAAAAATGAAGGACGATGCGACAGGCGAATCACAACGCTTGGCACCTGACGGAATCTGCGCCGCTGTAATCGAAGCCCGAAGGGCCGGCAGATAGTAGCCCCAGGTTCCGCGACGACGCGACGAAGTCGCTCGTCGCGGAATCTGGGGATGGTCGTCATTAAAAAAGTTTTCAACGCTCCGGTCGCGCCACGGCAGAAGTGGGAGAATTTTCGAATACCACGGCCAATGCGAATGGCCAATTCATTGCTCTTTTGTTGCAAAAGACCAAGGTGGGCGGGGCTTGTCTGAAAAAGTCGCGCCAGGGCCTTGCTTTTTCCACTACGGATTAATGTTGCATCGAAAATCTTCGGCTGGGCTTGTCTGAAGTTTCGGCATGCCTGCCTGCGGCGGGATTGTAAGTTTGAAACTTCATTGAATGGGCGGGGTTTCCCCGGGTTTCGCTCTGTCCGCCTGGCGGCGGACTGCGCTTCACCCGGGGCTACTATCTGCCGGCCCCGCGGGCCTTGAATTCGGCGGCGATGAATCTGCAAGGTATTATTGTCCTTCTGGAAATTTATGCAATGAAACAAAACAGCGACCGGATTTGTCCGGCGCAGTTCATCCGTAACCAATCCATCACTATATGTAGAAGCTATGTAAACAGGTCGTGCAACTCTGACCAGTTGCCGTGCGATGTTAATTACAGTGTTGTTATTTTGTATGTTCGCCATGTTAGTCGCCACGTTTTTATGAGGAGCACCTATCTTTTCTAAAACATTCTCAAAAGCTGGTTCTTCGCTGTTTTGTATGGGTAACATGATCTGCTGGCCAAGGCAGATCGACATATTCTAACAAATTACCTCCGCCCTTCAACCCTCAGGTTGCTCGAAGGGTCGAAGGGCGAATAAATTAGCTACAACAGCAGGTATTCCATTTATGGACAAAGAGTTACAAAGATACAGTTGCCCCTCAGGCAACGGTCGTGCCGCCCCGAAAAGCAGTCGGCACGCCCGTTGCTTGGGGGTCGGTTTGACCTTGAAAAACGACCCAACATGGCACATAGTTACCCAT
>JACRIL010000034.1 GCA_016235825.1 Planctomycetota bacterium | reverse complement strand
TTTCCGTGGCGCCCCTGGTCATGAGCTGTTTTATCTGGGCATTATACTGGTCGTCCTTCAGGCCGGCAGACGTGAAAAAATCGGCAACATCCTGGTCGGTTACCTTGACGCCGCTCTGCCTGGCCTCAACGAGCAGAAGCGCGAAGGCGTTGGACGCCTCTTTCTGCTCGGCGACCGCCCTGAGCTCCTCGATCTGCAACGGATCGCTGCGATAGAGGATCCCTGCCATTTCTCCCAGCAGATCCATTTCGACCTTGGCGGCCATCAGATCGTTGCGGACCAGCTTGCCGTGGCGGGTCTTGCCTATCTCTTCCTTGCCCGGGTCCTTCTGGATGAAGGCGTCGAAGCCCTGGAAGCCGATCAGGAAGCTGACCATCAAAAAGGCCATCACTATCAGAATCAATTTCTGCCGACGACGAAACCATCCGAATGCCATTTGTGTTCCTCTTATGCCGTATCAGGAAGTCCGGGCTAGCGCCCCGTGTAAAACAGCCCGGTAAGTATCGTTTTCTTGAGGCCCTTTTGCAAGAGCGATGGGGCGATAAAAATTCCAGGCCGGTGTCAGGCGGCATCGCGTCTGAACTCCCGTAAAGCATTCCAAAGCAAGAAGCCGCTCACCCCTAACAATGCCAGGCCCAAAGCGATGCTGAACCAGAAATCCCGCGACGACATCCAACTCTCGACAAAAACTCCGGGCGAAACCTCAATCGTCCTGTAATGCGGCCACTGCGTAGAGTAGCAGAATGCGAAACCCAAGATCGCTACAAACATCGCGACAAGAATCCTGATGATGGGTTTGCGTCGCACGCGCGTTCGATGCCTCCTAAAAATGTTTAGACAGTTAATCCAGCCGCTTATTTTCCATCCGGCTTGGCGTCGGCAGGTTTGCGTTTCTGGGCGAAGATCCATTCGAGCAGTTTGGGGTCCTCGAAGGTTTTCAACCAGCATTCGTGGCCTTCATCCTTGTATTCGGTGAGTTTCGGGTCGCCGCCGGCCTTTTTTATCGCGGCGATCATTTTGCGGGATTTTTCCGGCGAGACGGTGTCGTCCTGTGCGCCGTGGAAGGCCCAGACGGCCGTGTTTTTGAGACGTTCGGCCTTGCTCAGGTCGCCCCCGCCGCAGATCGGCACGCCGGCCGCAAAGAAATCGGGGTAGCGGCAGAGCATTTCCCAGCAGCCGAACCCGCCCATTGATATCCCGATGATGCAAATCCTGTCGCGGTCGATAGGATATTCCTTCAACAGCGACTCGATGGCCTGGCGGGCAAGGGCTATCGGCCAGTTGGGTTTCTCCGGCATGGTGAACGGATCGGCATCCTCATCGACGCCGGTCCACTTGTTCACGTCCTCGGGGCATTGCGGGATGAACACGAACGACTGGTAATCCTTGGCCGCCTTGAGCATAAGTTCCCGCCCGTGGGTGAACTGCCCCGTGTTGTCCGTGCCGCACTCGGAGGATGCGTGCAGAAAGACCAGCAGCGGATATTTCTTGTCCTTGTCGAAATCCTTGGGGCTTAGCAGCCGGTACGGCAGGGTCTTGCCGTCGCCCTTGCACTGCTTGGCCTTGAACCCCGCGTCTTCCAGATCGTCGGCCAGCACCAGATTCAGCCCGAACGCCAACACTATCGCAGCAGCAATCCGGTTCAGCATTTGATATATCCTTAATGCAGGTTCTTATCCCAAAAACGCGGTTGGGTATTGTTCATGATGTAGAGGCGTGCAACTGGCCGTCAGGCCACGGCACGTCTGCCGTGCCAGGATTATACGCGGTAATATCTGCGCCGGACAAGACCATCCTGTCAGCCCGCCAGGGCGTTTGATAGTAGCCCCGTCCGGAGCGACTTGTCCGGCGTAGCTTTAGCGAAGCCGGAAGCGCAGGGCGGGGTATCTGGCGCCACACAATCGAGCCCCTTGCGGGCGATTGAATGACGAGTGTTTTTCCCGAAGGTCTGTCTCCGCGGCGATCTATCGAGATTCTGGAGTGCGCCGCCTTTTTTCCACAACAGATAAATGCCGAGTCCCAAACCATCGGCCAGCGTTGGCTAAGATTTTGGCCAGCCTGCCGGAGGCGGGGTCGGGAATTTGGAACTTCACTGGATGGACCGGTTTTCCCCGGGTTTCGCTCCGTCCGCCTGGCGGCGGACTCCGCTTCACCCGGGGCTACTATCTTCCGGCTCTTCGAGCCTGCAAATCGGTTGCACTGAATTTGCAAGATATTATGGCCCTTCTGAAAATTCACGCAATGAAACCAGATATAGAAGGCCGTGCAACTCGTTGCATGCAGGAAATTGCGTCTCGCAACAAATTGCGCAACCTGCATGCTATCACAGCAGCAATTTGTTTCAGCATTGGGGAAGTTCCCTTTCGTTAAAAATCTGTGTCGCAGCCGGCCGTGCAACAAATCGCTCAGGCGGCGGTGCACGCCTCAACGTCGGCCTGTTCGTCCACAATTCCGGTGTGCGTACCCCGTGACCTGCCCTGCCTGCGGGGCAGAAGGTTGTGCATGCGGCAGATTTCGTAGAGCCAGTTGGCCTGCCCGCACAGACCCCAGATAAGCAGGTCGCTGCCTGCGTCCATGAGCTTGCGGCGGAGGATGATCAGTGCGGCAAGGGCCGCCGTGGTGGTTTGCATAGTGTGGCGGAGGTTGAGGACGACGAGCTTGCCCGGGCGGCTTCGCAGAATCCCGCGGGTCAGTTCATCGACGTGCGAGTGCAGCAGCCGATGCACCGGCAACAGGACCCGCGTAATTCGTCCAAGCCTCATGGCATCCTCGCCCGTCAGTTCAGATATGCCGAAAGCCTCTCGCAAATTGCCAACAACTCGGAGGCCCGGAACAATTCTATCACGGATTGGCGGAAAAACCAGCGTTTTCATGATTTTTCACGCAAAATATGTACGAAGAAGGCATGTTTGCAACTCGTGTTTTGACAATAAGATGCGTTCGCTACGCCTCCGGGAAGATCATCGACTCGGCAAATTCCATCTGGAAGTCGCCCAAGCAGGACAGTTCCACGTGCTTTGCGTGCCTTGCCAGTTCCTGCGCCAAACCTCTTGCGGCCGTTGAAAGCAAAGCCCATCGGCTGCCGGCAAGCGAGGTGTTGCCGACGAAATGTATCAGTTGGTGGTCGATCTTCGGGGGGATCAGACCGATCCTCTGGGCGTTGGACCGGCGGATGAAGCTGCCGAACCCGCCGGCGATGAAGACCCGCCGCAGGTCGTGGGCGGTCAGGTCCGCCTGTTTGAGCAGCATGTTTATCCCCGCGCGTATCGCCCCGGCGGCAAGCTGAAGTTCTCGGATGTCGCGTTGGGTGATGGCGACGCGGCACGATGCGGCGGATGCCAGCAGGAAGGACGGCTGGCCGTCCTGGCCCGCCTGACATCGGCGGGCGAGCCAGTCGGGCAGGCCGGCGGGCAGTTCGTCGCCGGCCAGCATCCTGCCATCGGACGTAACGATTCCGGCCCGCAGCAGTTCGGCCGCCACGTCAACAAGTCCGCTGCCGCACAGCCCGATCGGCGCGGCCTGGCCTATCACGCCGAGGCGGACCTCGCCGTCGAATACGATTTTTTCGATCGCGCCTGCCGTGGCCCTCATGCCGCAGGAAATCCTCGCGCCCTCGAAGGCTGGCCCCGCCGCGGTGGACGCCGCAAGCATCTCGCCGTTGTGGGCCAGCACGACCTCGCCGTTGGTGCCTATGTCCACCAGCAGCGAAGGCCCGTCCTGCTCGGCCAGGCGCGTGGCGAGAACGCCAGCCACGGTGTCGCCGCCGACGAACCCGCCGATGGACGGAAAGACGTACGCCCCGGCCCGCGGATGAATCGACAGGCCCAACTCGACCGACCGGACAGCCATCGCCTCGGAGCAGACCGGCACAAACGGCGACTGGCCGAGACTGCGAACGTCCAGCCCGCACAGCAGGTGCTGCATCGTGGTGTTGCCTGCGAAGGCGACCTGATACACGTGCTGTTTGCTCACTCCGGCGGTCTTGCAGAGCCGCTCGATCATCTCGCCGACCGCCTGAAGGATGCAGTCCCGCAGTTCCGCCAGTTCTTCGGGCCCCTGTCCGGCGTGGCGGATGCGGCTGACCACGTCGTCGCCGAAGCTGACCTGCGGATTCATGCCAGACACAATCGCCAGTTCCTCACCGCCGCTCAAGTCCATGAGGCTGCCGACCAGCGTGGTGGTGCCGATGTCGAACGCCGCGCCGTAACACTTTGCCGCCGTGTCGCCCGGCTCGAAGTCGACGAGTTGGTGGTCGCACACGACGGCCGTGCCGCAGAAACCGCCCGCCCGCAGCAGGGCGCCCAGCCGGCGAAGCAGCGAAAAATCGGCCTGAACCGATCCGACCTTCCGGGCGATCCGTTCCAGGTCGCCAAGGTCGTCGTGCAGGCTCGGCTGCGGGAGTTCCACGTAAATCTTCCTGACGGCCGGCACGACCTGGACGTCCCTGTCGGCCTCGTTCACCAGTATCTGGTGCTTGTCGGCGAACAGGCTGCTGCCGGGAATCTCGACGACCGCCGCGGCGCACAACTTGGTCTGACAGGCCAGCCGCCAACCGTCGGCAAGCTGGTCGCGGCTGAAAATCGCCGACTCGCCCGCGCAGGGCTTGCATGCGCCCTGAACGATCCGCACCCGGCACTTGCCGCACGTGCCCTGCCCGCCGCAGGGGGTGTCTATATTCATGCCGGCCTCGGCGGCAGCCTCGAGCATCGTCGTGCCGGACAGCACGTACACCGTCCGGCCCGACGGCTGAAATGTTACCTTTATCTGTTCGATCGCCATAGATTCTTCCCGGGCGTTGCCCCGAGCCGTCATATTTTGCACTTTCAGGACCGCGTTGGCAACAGCCGACGGACGAGAAATCCATTTGACGGCGCAAATCCGCGACCCGGCGAGATAAATATTCGTCAAAGATAATCGGCGAAAAATTGTTGCCTTTTCGGTCTTTGGGGCAATAATAATTGCCAGTGGCGTCAAACCTCCGATAAAGGCCGAAACGGCCGAAACCATGCGATTTCAGGAGAACTTTTAATGAAAGGTTTGCTTGGAAGCCCGATTTCAATCCTTTGCATAGCGGTTTTTTTCCCGTCGCCCGCGTTGGCGCAGCGTAGCGCCAACGTTCAGGCGAATTTTTCCGCCGAGGCGGTGGAAAAGGCCGTCGACAAGGCGTGCGAATTTCTTCTGGTGCAACAAAAGCCGGACGGCGCCTGGCCGCCGCACCCGGACGGGAACGGATCTTTCAGCTCGAAGGAGGAAGAAGATAATTTCCGGCTGGGAACGACCGCTTTGGTCTGCTACGCCTTGCTGGAAAAAGGAATGAAATTTGACGATCCAAATATGAAGAAGGCCCTCGATTGGCTGGCAGCCCAAAAAACCGACTGGACATATGCCCTTGCCTTCAGAACTCAGGTCTGGCTGAGGGCGGCCAAGCAGGATCCAAAGGGCAAATGGCGCAAATTGCTTGAACAGGACGTGAATCACCTTATCAAAGCCACAAAGGATGGCGGGTACGCTTACGAATCTGACGCGGCCAAACCCGCTGAAGGCCGCGACAATTCCAACAGCCAGTACGGCGTACTGGGTGTCTGGGCCGGCTACCGCGCGGGCATGGAAATCCCGAGGGAATACTGGGACAAGGTGGTCAAATTTTGGGTCAGCGGCCAAAAAGCCGACGGCGGCTGGGCATATTCGCCCGGCAAGAGCGCCGGTGGCTGGGAGGCTCGTTCATCCGGAACAATGACCGCGGCGGGCATCGCCACCATGTTCGTCTGCGTGGACGCCATCATGGGCGACAAGTTCAAAAATTGCAACCAGCCGACGGAGGTTTCCACCATCAAGAAGGGGCTTGACTGGTACGACAAGTATTTTCCGGGCATGCTCGCCGCCCGAAACCACATTCAAATAGACGTAGAAGGCGAGATAAGCGGCGTGATGCAATGTCCATACAGCTACTGGTTGTACGGTCTGGAGAGGATAGGCCTGGCCAGCGGCTATAAATATTTCGGGGCGATGGACTGGTATCGTATGTGCGCGGCCAAAATAATAGGCACACAGGATCAAAGCGGGGCATGGGGCGAAAACGCAAGAATGGGTCCCATCCCCGAGACCGCCTACGCGGTGCTTTTCCTCATTCGCGGGCAGCGGGGCGTGATAATGAACCGCCTGGAATATGACGGCGACTGGAACAACCGGCCTCGGGCACTGGCGAATTTCTGCCGCTGGGCTGAGGGCGTCTACGAGCAGGAGGTCAACTGGCAGATCATCACGCTCAAGAGCGACGTTGGTGAATGGCACGACGCCGCGGTCGTCGCCGTCAGCGGCTCGAAGGCTCCGAAATTCTCCGACGAGGACATCGCCAAGCTGCGGACTTACGTCCAGCAGGGCGGGACGATCTTTTCGATGACCGAGTGCGGCGGCGTTGCGGCCTTCGGCAAAGGGATGAAAGATGTCTATCGCAAGATGTTCCCGAAGTACGAGATGGCCGACGCCGGCAGGGACCATCCGGTTTACACGACCCAATACAAGCTCGGCCCGGCCGTCCGGCTCTCGATGATCAGCAACGGCATCCGCCCGCTGGCCATACACACGGACGTCGATCTTCCGCTTTCGTGGCAGACTTACGCGGTCGCGACGGCAAGGTTGAATTTCGAGGCCGCCGCAAACGTGCTGATGTACGTAACCGACAAGCAAATCAAGAATCGCGGCTCAACGCTCTGGCCGTCAGAGCCGGCCAAGGCGCCGGGCAAGTCGATCAAGGCCGCCCGCCTCCGCTACGCGGGCAATTACGACCCCGAGCCGCTGGCGCTCCAGCGTTTCGCCCGGCTGATGGGCAAGCTCTACGACCTGAAGATCGAATGCGTGCCCGGACCGGGATTTCCGGCAAGCGCCCCGGCCGGCGGACCGCCCGACAGCCTTCCGCCGACTGGCATCGCCGCGGGCGAACTGACCGGCGATATCAAGCTGGCAGTTCTGACCGGCACGGGGGCGTTCAAACTTTCCGACGACGACAAGCAGGCGATCAAAAAATGGGTCGAGGCCGGCGGGCTGCTGGTCGTCGACGCAGGGGGCGGCGCGAAAGGTTTCGCCGACTCAGCAAGGGAACTGATCGGCGAACTGTGGGGCGCGGACAACCTGCTGCCCATGCCGATCTCCAGCCCGGTCTACCAGCTCAAGGACATAACGATAGAGAAAGTCAGGTATCGCAAGGTTACGCGGGCGAAGATCGGCGGAATCAGGGAACCCCGCCTGCTGGCCGTACAGGCCGGCGACAGGCCCAAAGTGGTCTTCAGCGCCGAAGACCTCACCGGGGGGCTGGTCGGCTACTCGAGCTGGGGTATCGACGGCTACGAGAGTGAATCGGCCTTTGACCTCATACGGAATCTCGCCCTGTACGCGGCGTCGGCCCCGGCTCTGCCTGCCGCGACGCAGCAGACAAAATAGAATAGGCCGGCAAACCGGTGAAGGCCGCGAATTGAATCAAAAACCGGCCCGGCGGCCGTGCCGGCGGGGCTCAGGATGGTTATTTCGCCGGGCGGGTCGTCTGCATCGCCTGAGATGCGGCCAGGGCCTTCAGGTCGATGCCGTTCACAAGGTCGTTGAGCGCCTTGCCGTCGGCCTTCTCCACCCGGATTGAAATCCACGTTCCCCCGCAGATCAGCGACGCCTGGGCGTCGGCGTCTTTCGAGATGATGGTCCAACCGAGCCATCCGTCCTTGTTGATGGCCGTGAACTTGACATTCGGGTTCACGTTCATCATCTCGATCATTTTCCCATCCTTGTATGTATCCGCCAATTGTTTCTGCGGGGCGACCAGGTCGGGCGAATTGGTCATGCTCATCTCGGCGGAATTCTCATCCTTCCTGGAGTACTTTCGCGTAACAATTATCCAACTGCCCTTTCCGCCCGATCCGCCTACCGCAACGGCGTCGCTCCTGATTTCGCCTGCCTCCCACCCTTCCGGCGCCTTCGGGAAGAAGCCCGCAAGCCCCTTTTGCTGGCTTTTCTGCATCTCGGCGATCGCGCTTTGCAGGCCGCTGATCGCCTCATTGATCTTCCCGGCCTTGTAATCCGCCAGCGCCTTCTGGATCACGGCCTCTGCGTTTCCGCCCTTTTCATCTTCGGCCAGCATGCTCCACGAACCGGCCGTAACAAGAATCGCAATCGCCGCCGCAATAAATATCCGTTTCATCATTTGTTTCTCCTGGTTTTAAAATTCCAGCCTGTTTTATCCCGTCATGACCTGGCTGGTGCGGTTCTTTCCGGCCCATTTCCTTCACTCCTTTTATCGGAGGTCGTTGAGCCAGCGATTTTCCAAAACGGCGGCGATTGTACCAATAAAGCGGGAAAAATGCCATTGTCGAAGCAGGCACGATAACGCCTGCACGGACGGACGGCCATCAACTTCAACTTCCATGACTCATCTCCAATTTCCTGCTTGAAAATCCGCTTTTGGCCGAGTAATAATTACGCCAACGGGCTTTTCATCAGAACCCCCGGCACAGACGAGGACGGCAGTTATGGCAAAAACCAAAAAGACTAACCGGCAGCAGAGCATCCTCGATCAGCAGGATGTCGGCAGGGCCATCTTCGCCATGGCCACCTGCAAGCAGGTTGTAACGCTGATTTCCCGGCTGAATAACGAGCATCTGGGGGTGATCCGAAAGCTTCGCAGGCAGAGTCCCGCCGTGTCAGCCCTGGTCAACGATGTTGACCGGCTGCTCAATCTCCGCGGGCATCTGCACGGGGGCGAGGGCGACAGCAGGGCCCTGCCCCTCGAGATGCAGATACTGAATCAGATGGCCGTCGTGGAAAATCTGACCCTTCTGACCAACGATCTGGACGAGCCTGTCCTGGTCCACATGCGGAGGAAAATCCGGAAGTCCGGGTCCGCTCCCAAAGGCACGACGCCTTTCCTGGTCCTTCTTGCTGCAAAGCGAAAACTGCTGGAGCACTTCGGCAAAGTCCGCAAAAAATAGGCGGGATTCGTAATGGGTCAGTTACTACTACAACGCTGCGAAGACCATTTTTTACCAGCTTGGTCAACTCCAATTGCTTTATTGCGCCCTTTCAGGGCTTGAATATTGGGGGCGGTCGGTTTCCTGGGGCGTTGCCCCAGGCTTTCATATTGCGCCCCTTTGGGGCTACACGATTTGGCTGACATTTAAAAATCGGCGATTTAAAGTATGATGAGATGGTCGATGGGTTATTTTTTAAAGCCCCGCATGTAAATGCGGGGACGCTGTTGTCTTTGTGGTTGGAAAAAAAACAACAAATATCCCCCTGCTCGCGCAGGGGGCTTCAGGAATGGTTCGCCGATGGATGCTTCGCCCTGAAAGATGGCAAATTACAGCCCAGGGCAACGCCTTGGGAAAACCGAAAATCTGACCGCAAAGCCCTGTAGGGGCGAAATAAGGCTGTTGGACTCCCCTATCATTATGGACAAAATGGCCTTCGTAGCGTTGTAGTGTTACGGAGGGAGAAACAAACAATGCTTTGCCCTCTTGTGGTGCGGGCGTCTCGCCTGCATTTTTTATTCTTAACGTTGCAGGCAGGATGCCCATCCTATTTTTATCCATCCTTGCCCGAGTCCCATTGGCGGTCGATGATTTTTTTTCGGCGTTTAGCGAGCCAGCCTGCCGAGGCGCAGACGGCGGCGCAGACGACCATCTGGCTGGCCAGGCACGCGCCCAGGAGTTGCAGGCCGAGTTCCTCGCTGGTCGCGGTTCGCCTGGCTGGTTTGGCGGCGGGCTTTGAGGCCGCCGCGCCGGCCGGCGGCTGAGCGGCTGGTCCGGTAGCGGATTGACTGGCAGGGGCGGAGATCGGCAAAATTGCCGGAGCGCCCGATGTGGTCGCGGTCGCGCTGGCCGTGGCGGTCGCGGTGGCCGGCGTCTGGGA
The DNA here is from genome assembly GCA_016235825.1 of Planctomycetota bacterium. Lineage (GTDB taxonomy): Bacteria > Planctomycetota > Phycisphaerae > SM23-33 > SM23-33 > JACRIL01. The sequence goes on along the minus strand of JACRIL010000034.1, from coordinate 3,854 downwards.
CGGTACCGCCATGCTCCACAGGTGCGTCAGGGCCAGGAAGGTCGCCAGCCCGGCGATGGCGCCAAGCCACAGGCCGCGGAACATTCCCCGCAGGCCGCTGCACAGACGCATGCCGTAAGGGACAGACCCGACCGCCGCGGCCAGGATCGAAAAGGCTGGCCTGCCCATCATCAACATGGTCGGGAAATAGCCCAGCAGGAAAAAAATCGCCCCGGCCCAGACGGCCTGCATCGCCCTGCCCGCGGATGTCTTTGGTTTGCGCATTTTTCGCCGTTCTCCGGCAGCGGGCAATCCTAACTTTTCCAGCCGGAAAATGCCAGCGGGCCGGCCTGACGCTTCAATACATCACAACCAACAAAGTGAAGCCCCAAGGCAAACAACGCCTGGCAGCCCCCTATTCATTCATCCGAAACGAGAATTGCCCGGCACGACAAACCGGGCCGTTTCCGAAGCAAATTATTTTTCCCGCGGGCTTGATATCGTACCGAATAAGTGCTATATAGTTAATAAGGACGCAAGGACCGGACAAATGCTGTCGCTGACGAAAAAAACGGGATACGGACTGATCGCCCTGAGCCATCTTGCCGGGCTTGGCGAAGGCTCACTTGCCAGCGCCCGCGAGATCGCCGATCTTTTCGGCCTGCCGACGGCCCTTATGATGAATGTGCTGAAGGAACTGGCGTCGGCCGGTTTCGTCGAGAGCATCCGCGGGGCCCGCGGGGGGTACAGGCTGCTCCGCAAACCCGAGCAGATCAGCGTAGCCGAACTGGTTACCGTCCTGGAAGGGCCAATCCGGTCATCCGGGTGCGTGGCGGGGCGGCACGAATTTGACGAAGGGCAGTGCGCCGTGGTCGACAGTTGTCCGCTGGCCGATCCGGTCCACAAGGTCCAACGGAAGATCAGCGATTTTCTCCGCCGCCTGAACCTGGCGGAGATAGCCGAACCGGCTCGCTCCGGCGGAAAGATATTTAAAAAGCAAGGAAAGCGAAATGCCCGTCAAACTGCCGATATACATGGATAACAACGCCACGACGCCGATCGACCCGCGGATCCTTGAGGCGATGATGCCCTATCTGACGGGCGAGTTCGGCAACGCCGCCAGCAAGCATCACGTCTTCGGCTGGCGGGCCGAAGAGGCCGTCGAAAACGCCAGACAGCAGGTCGCCGAGTTGATCCACGCCTCGCCCAAGGAGATCGTTTTCACTTCTGGCGCCACCGAGAGCGACAACCTGGCGATCAAGGGCGTCGCCGAGGCGTATCGCGAGAGGGGCAATCACATCATCACGTGCCTGACCGAGCACAAGGCCGTGCTCGACACGTGCAAATATCTGGAAAAGAACGGCTGTGAGGTCGCGTATCTGACGCCCGATTCCACCGGCCAGGTCGGCCCCCAACAGATCGAGCAGGCGATTACGGACAAGACCATCCTGATAACCCTGATGGCCGCCAACAACGAGACAGGCACGCTGCACCAGATTGCGGAAATCGGCAGGCTCGCCAAACAGCGGGATATCATATTTCACAGCGACGCGACGCAGGCGGTCGGCAAGATTCCCATCGACGTAGAGGCGATGGGGCTGGACCTGATGAGCCTTTCGGCCCACAAGCTCTACGGCCCCAAGGGCGTCGGGGCGCTTTATGTTCGCGGGCGCGGGCCGCGGGTGAGGATTGCGATACAGATGCACGGCGGCGGGCACGAACGGGGGATGCGAAGCGGCACGCTCAATGTGCCGGGCATCGTCGGCCTGGGCGAGGCGTGCAGGCTCGCACAGCAGGAGATGGACCATGAATCGCCCCGGCTTTCGGCGATGCGCGACGCGCTCCAGTCGGCCATAATGTCCCGCCTCGACCACGTGCAGATCAACGGCCATCCGATCCAGCGGCTGCCCAACACGCTGAATGTCTCGTTTGAGTACGTCGAGGGCGAGGCGCTGATGATGAAGATAAAGGATGTCGCGGTCTCCAGCGGCTCGGCCTGCACCAGCGCATCGCTGACGCCCAGCCACGTCCTGCACGCCATGGGCGTGCCAGACGAACTGGCGCACGGCTCGATACGGTTCAGCCTGGGCAGGTTCAACACGCCCCAAGAGGCCGACTACGCCGCCGAGCACATCGTCCAGGCGGTCGGCGAACTGCGGGAACTCAGCCCGCTCTACGAGATGGCCAAAGAAGGCGTCGATATGAAGTCGATCAAGTGGCGCGGGCCGGTGCATTGAGCGGCAAAATATTCGATCATTGAATGAAAGGCGCAACCGATGAAGTACGGCGATAAGGTCATAGATCACTTTGCCAACCCCCGCAACGTCGGGGCGCTGGACAAGAGCGCATCCGACGTGGGCACGGGCATCGTAGGCGCGCCGGAATGCGGCGACGTGCTCAAGCTCCAGATACAGGTCGATACGGAAGGCAGGATCGTGGACGCGAAGTTCAAGACCTTCGGCTGCGGCTCGGCCATCGCGGCAAGTTCGCTGGCCACCGAGTGGGTCAAGGGCCGGACGGTCGATCAGGCTGGCGAAATAAAAAATACGGCGATCGCGCAGGAGCTTTCGCTGCCGCCGATCAAGGTCCACTGTTCGGTGCTGGCCGAGGACGCCATCAAGGCCGCCATCGCCGACTGGAAGAGCAAGAACGGCAAGGAGTGAAAATCATGGCTATCACACTGACGCAAAAAGCGGCGGACAAAATAAAGGCGGTCTTCGAGGCGCAGAAGATGCCGCCCGGTTCATGCCTGCGGCTGGCCGTCAAGGGCGGCGGATGCAGCGGATTTTCGTACCATCTGGACGTAACGGACAAGCCGGCCGAAGACGACGAGGTCTTCCAGAGCAACGGCGTGCGGGTCGTCTGCGATCCCAAGAGCTACCTGTACCTGATCGACACGCAGGTCGATTACAACGACGACCTGCTCAAGGGCGGGTTCGTGTTCAACAACCCCAACGCCAAACGGTCGTGCTCGTGCGGGGCAAGCTTTGCAACGTAAAAATAATTGTTGCCCGAACCGGCGACAAACGGAACGATAAATGAGTGAAAAACCCGAACAGGGCGTGCCGGTTAAATGCAGGCACTGCGAGCGTATCATGAGCCAACCGGTGGTGTGCGATTACTGCCACGCGATCAGCCCTACGGCGACAAGGGCCGACCATTTCACGCTGATGGGCCTGCCGCAGAGATTCGACCTCGACGAGCGAGAACTTCATCGATGTTTCATCGCGCTTAGCCGCTACGCGCATCCCGACTTCGCCCAGTCGGAATCGCCCGAGGTTCAATCTCTGCATCTGAAGGTCAGCGCGAACCTCAATGACGCGTACCGGACGCTGAAAGACCCGGCCTCGCGCGCGGCCTATCTGCTCGAACTGCTGGGCGGGGCCAGTTCGGCGGAGGATAAGTCGGTGCCGGAAGGATTCCTGGGAACGACGATGATGCTCCAGGAGGAACTGGCCGACGCAAAATCGGCCGGCGACCGGGCCGTGACGGGCAGGCTGAAAAAAGTTCTGCTTACCCAGCACGACGGGCTTATGAAGCGAATCGCGTCGCTGTTCGACGAGCACGGCCAGGCGGTAGTCTGCGAGGCGGTCCGTAAAGACCTGCTGGCCGAGATTCGCAAACAGATCAACGCGGTGTCCTACGTTGCAAAACTTCTGTCGCAGCTGTCGTGATGCATTTGGCGGCGCCCTCAATCGCAACGTAGTGAAGCTTTTGGCCTCTTCGCTGTTTTGTATGGGTAACTATGTGCCATGTTGGGTCGTTTTTCAAGGTCAAACCGACCCCCAAGCAACGGGCGTGCCGACTGCTTTTCGGGGCGGCACGACCGTTGCCTGAGGGGCAACTGTATCTTTGTAACTCTTTGTCCATAAATG
>JACRIL010000033.1 GCA_016235825.1 Planctomycetota bacterium | reverse complement strand
TTCCTTCTGCCGGTCAATATAAGCAATCAATTCTTTCAATTGCGACTGGCCGATGGAAAAGGCTCCATATCCGTTCTGCCAACCAAATCCGACAATGCCTTTGGTCTTCATCCATTTTGATGATCTCTTCTTGATCTCCTCCATAAGATAGCTCACCGCAATGGTCCTTGCCAATCCGCAAGCCAAATGGACATGATCCGCAGTTCCACCTGCACGGTGAACATGGCAGTTGAAAGCCTTGCCTATAGCCGCCAGATATCGCCGCAATTCGTCCTCGACGGTTGGAAGAATCAACGCCGCCCGATTTTTCGTGCTGAAAACCAGGTGCACCAGAATGTTGGACAAAGATTGCGGCATGATTTTGATGTCCTGCTATTGCGCCCCTTCAGAGCTTTACGAATCAATCTCGCCAGTTTTCCCAGGGCTTCGCCCTGGGCTGTCATATTTTGCCCCTTCGGGGCGTTTGCCAAAGGCCCATAGTTGCATAGTTTAACGCCACATGTCCATTCTTTTGTCGTCCTTCGACTTTCAAGTTCGATAGTTTGACAAGTCTTGTTCAAGTTTTTTAAGGTAATCATCGAGAGTCATCACATAATCGCCAAGCGAGGCTGCCTTAGCAGCTTCGGCAATTTTTTTATCGCCGGTTACAAGGTGCAATTGGCCAACTTTGCCGCATGCTGCTCCTTCAAATTCCTGACCTAACCCAAATGCTATATATGCATCCCATATTGTGTTTGCTCTCTTCGGCTTGCTCAAGTTGTATCCGTTGCAGGTCAAATATTCGAAAATCATCCGAAACAACTCTATGCATACACCATTTTTTTCAACTAACAACTCCGACTTTTCCTTAATTTCTGCGCCAGTAACATTGATTTTCAGACGCTTAACCGATTTTTCAATGAAGAAATATCGAGCCAGACCTACCTTAAAATCATGAGATCGTAAAGATTTGATCGCATTTTTTTTATTCGGATCATTTTTTTTCAAAAAAATGCCATGCGGTAGCTTTCGGATTTATAGTTTTTATAACTGTTTGCATAAGATCAATAAAATCGTTTTCACATCTTCCCAAATGCTCATGTATCTCTTCTCTACACACCTTAATCAGGTCAGGATTGAGAGGTTTGGTTGGATCGCTTCTAGCAACCAGAATAGATAATTTACGAAGTCTTTCGTGTGGATCGTCATTATCAGCATTTTTGATATCAAAATAACTTCTGTCTATTAAAGACCCCGTGTCAGCCAACATACCTATTTCAGCGGGACTATTTTTACTACAATGTCGAACCAAGCTCGTCAAACCGCAACGGCATTCGTTAGCATCATTATTTTGTTCATGCAAGTGCGAAACCAACTCCATAATGACGAATGGACTTGCCAAAGCAAAGAGAGAGTGTTTAGCTTCGGCATCCCTGATCTTTTCAATAGTCCATCTGCCTTCGGGGAAGACTGCGCGACAAAGATCACGATAAGCGTTTGTGTCAAAAACCACTGCCCGCTTGGACATAATCGCTCCTTTCCCAATAGTTACATTTACTACAGATAATCGTCAAGTAAGTTTCAGACAGCGGTCGATTCGGGCGAGGGTTTTATCGCGGCCGAGGAAGACCAGCGTGTCGTGAATCGCCGGGCTGATGGTCCCGCCTGTTACGGCAAGGCGGATCGGCTGGGCGACCTTGCCCATGTTCAAGCCCTTCTGCGAGCAGAAATCCTCGATGGCCTTGTCGATGGCCGGTCCGGTCCAGTCCGTCATGCCGGCCAGAACTGGTCGGATTTCGGCCAGTGCCTTGAAACCGGCGTTGTCCCCTTTCTTCATCACCTTCTCGACGGCCTTGGGATCGTATTCAAAAGCGTCGTCCAAACCGAACAGCACGCCGGACTTGCTGACGATATCCTGGAATGTGCGATATCCCTTGTTGGTCTCAATTAATTTTCGCAACAAATCATCATTATCGCGTGGGATCGGCGTGTCGTTGTGAGACAGAAAATCCTTGAAGCCCGCCAGCAGGCGGTCGGGGCCGGCAGCGGCGGCGGCATCGGTGTTGAACGCCAGCAGCTTGTTGCGGTCGAATTTGGCGTTGGTCTTGCCGATCCGCTCGACGCTGAAAAGCTCCACCAGTTCCTTCAGCGAAAACTTTTCGATGTCCCCGCCCGGCCCCCACCCCAGCAGCGCAATGAAATTCACCATAGCCTCGGGCAGATAGCCGTGGCGGCGGAAGCTGTCCACCTCCACGTCGCCGTCGCGTTTGGAGAGTTTCTTGCCCTGCATGTCCATGATGAGCGGCAGATGGCAGTAGCCCGGCTCGGGAAAATCCAGGGCCTTCCGCAGCAGCACGTGCCGCCAGGTCTGGCCGAGAAATTCCTGCCCGCGCATGATGTATGTTATGCCCATCAGTGCGTCATCGACGACGTTGGCAAGATGATACGTCGGGTAGCCGTCGTCCTTGAGGATGATGAAATCGTCCTGCTCGCCGGCCGGAACGGTAACCTCGCCGAAGGCGTCGTCGCGGATGGTAATGTCCTGGCCGGCGATCTTCAGCCGCACGACGACCGGCCTGCCGGCTTCGCGTGCCTTTTGGGCATCGGCGGGGGTAGGCAGCGGGTCGGGCCGGCGATAGCGGAAGTTCTCCTTGCGGTCCTCGGCCTGCTTTCGCATGGCATCGAGTTCCTCGGCCGACTCGAAGGCGTAATAGGCCTTGCCGGCCGCCAGGAGCTTTTCGGCATATTGGCGGTAAATCTCCAGCCGCTCCGACTGCCGATAAGGCCCGGCCGGGCCGCCGACCTCGATCCCCTCGTCCCATTCCAGACCCAGCCAGCGAAGGTCCTCCACGATCTTGCCGACCGCGTCTTCCTGATGCCGCTGACGGTCGGTGTCCTCGATCCGCAACATGAACTTCCCGCCGGTCTTGCGGGCCAGCGCGTAGTTGAACAATGCCGTCCTTGCCCCGCCGACGTGCAGCGAACCTGTCGGCGACGGCGCGAATCGTGTCTTTACCGGTCCGATTTGTGATTTGAGATCTGAAATTTCAAATTCCTTTCATTTTCAGAGCGTACCACGCAAAAACCGCTTTTCAGGTTTTATTCGTATTCATTATCATTCATACTCATGCCTAAACGCCTGGCAGTCATCATTATTGTACCTCGTGTTGCTTTCACGAAATCCAATCCGTCGTACAATGCCGAGATTAAAGCAGTGATTGCATAGCCATTTAATTTATTTTTGCAGAGTTGCTTGATTCCCGACAAAGTCGGGCGGGGTAAAAACCGCTCCAATTCGTTAAAATTCGCAATCAATAGCCCATTTCTGATATACTTCTGCCAGATTCTTTTTGCCCCAGGCCGATGTTTGGCAATCCAATTTTCCAATGATATATGCGTCGAGTCCCACCCATCCATGATAGTGCGGTAATAGGCCAAAAGACATGCGCCACGTTTCATCAATCTCAATAAATGTTTTTCAACCTCCATAATTTTGGGATTTACAGAAATCCAACGCACACTGCCGGCACTGCCGTCCTTAAAAAAATATTTGTAGTTCTTAAAACCTTTTGTAACTTTGGCGTATGCTTTTCGCATCTGTTGGCCGACAGAGTTACCTACGACGGCAATTGTAAAATAGTATTTAGTCATGGCGATTGTACCACGCAAAATGCAACGATATCGACGTTTGCCGCATATTATTGCTTTCTGCCTTTAACCTTTGCGTCCTGTGCTCGTTTATCCGCGGCCTTGTCGGCGGCGGCCTGGCGGCGGGTTTCTTCCGCCCTTTTCTTCATCTCGCCGATGGTCTTGGTGCGAATCCTGGCGGCGCCTTTTGATTTGTTTGTGCCGCGGTAGAGTCTCCTGCGTTTGACCTCAGCCAGCCTCCGCTTTGCGGCCGGTATCTGCCTGGCGTATTGCGGCAGCCACTTGGCCTGGGCGATGAGCATCTCATCCACCATCTGCCAGATTTCCTCCGGGTCGCAGACCGCGCCGGTCAGCGGGTCGTGCAGGACGGCCTGCTTGAGCAGCGTAACGTCGGCCTCGACCGCCGCTCGCACGCTCATCCGCTGCACGTTGACGCTGGCTGACAGCGTTGCCGCGCAGGCCAGCGGCAGATCGCCCACAATCGGTATGCTCATCCCGTTGGCGTCCACGTAACCGGGCACCTCGACGATGCAGTCTTCAGGCAGATTGCTTATGCAGCCGTTGTTGCGGACGTTGAAATGCCCGCGATAAACCCGGCCCGTTTCCAGAGCCTCAATTATCCAGCTTCCGTGCTCGTGGCTGCGGTCGTCCGGGCCGATGGGCTTATCCTCGGCCTTGAGCCAGTTGGGATAATCGGTCCTGAACCAGTTGCGGCCTTCCGTGCAGACCCGCAGATACCCGCCCGTTTCGCCGTTGATCCAGCTTGACAGGTCGATCCACTTGCGGATGTCTCTGGGCCTCTTGCGGTACCAGGGCAAATATTCGGAGAGATGCCCGTTCGATTCCGTGCTGTAATAGCCGAACCGCCGCAGGACGTCTATGCGGACCTTTTCAGTCTGCGGAAACTTCGGATGCCGCTCAAAGGCCGCCAGCAGTTCTTTGCCCGAAACCTTCCGGCCGTCGAAGAGAATCTGTGTGTACCACGTCTGATGGTTGATGCCGGCGCAGATGATATGGATGCGCTCCCTGGCCTCGCGGACCCATGCCTGCACGCCCGGGCCGTACCGCCTGTCGCCGTCGCCCATGATCGCCGACGCGATCTGCCTCCAGCCGCCCTCGACGCCGTGGCATAGCCCGACGGTCCGGACCTTGCCGTATTCGATTGCCGCCCATGTGTTCATGGCGTTGGGGTTGGCGTAGTTCAGGAACAGGCAGTCGCTTTTGGCGACTTGGCGGATGTCCTTGCAGAAATCCAGTATGCAGGGGATGTTCCGCTGGCCGTACATTATCCCGCCGATGCACAGCGTGTCGCCGACGCACTGGTCCACGCCGTACTTGAGCGGGATGTCGATGTCGGTTTTAAAGGCCTCCAGCCCGCCGATCCGCGTGCAGTTGACGACGTAGTCTGCATCCTCAAGGGCCTGCCGGCGATTTATGTGTGTCGTGACCGTCGCGGCAAGGCGGTTGACGCGAATGTCCTTCTGACAGAGTCTGGCGACCATGTCGAGATTTCGCCCGTTGATGTCGTGCAGGGCGAATCGCGTGTCATGGAGTTCCGGCACGGCCAGGATGTCCCGGAAGAGCCTTCGGCAGAAACCGATGCTGCCGGCGCCAATGAAAGCGACCTTGATCGACACGATTCAATCCTTTCCAAAATGACGGCCGGATGATTATACTTTCCGGGTCGTTAAAAGAAAGCCCCTCAGCCGGACCGCCGGCGGATAACCGTTTCAGGAGACGCAAATGGCTTATTGCACCTGGAAAGCAAACTGGCAGGAAACCCAGAAAAACCTTATCGACTGGTGGAATCGCAAGGGGCTGGTGGTCGGCCACTGGGAAATCAAAGGGCAGGCCGTCCGTGAGAATACGCAGGACCCCGGGGCGATGGGTGACATGCTTCAGAGGTGGACAAGCCCCAAGTGGCGCCCACGGAAGGCGCATTACCAGCTTGCCACGCACCTGTTTCCGCTGGACTGCCTGCCGATCAGCGAGATGAACTTCGGCCCCGGCTCGCTGGCGACGTTCATCGGCTCGGAGCCGCACTTCGATGAGAACACGGTTTGGTATGAGCCGTGCATCACGAACCCGGAGGCGCACGGGACGCTGACATTCGACCCGCAAAATAAATGGTGGCTCAAGACGCAGGCAATTCTTGAAGAGGCAGTCGGCCTGGCCGGCGACAGGTATCTGGTCGGCTGTCCGGATCTGATAGAGAACATAGACATCCTGGCGTCGCTGCGCGGGGCCGAGCAGATGCTGATGGACATGCTCGAGCGCCCGGAATGGGTGGAGCGTAAAGTCCGGGAGATCAACGAGGCTTTCTTCGAGGCCTACCAGAGGATATACGAGATCATCCGGAATCCCGACGGCGGATCGGCCTGGGCGGCGTTCAAGATATGGGGACCGGGCAAGACCGGCAAGGTGCAGTGCGACGCGTCGGCGATGTTCTCGGCGGAGATGTTCGGCCGCTTCGTCAGGCCGGCCCTGGAAGAACAGTGCGACTGGCTGGATTATTCGATGTTCCATCTCGACGGCCACCAGTGCATCTGCCACCTCGACGAATTGCTCTCGATAGAATCGCTGGACGCGATAGAATGGACGCCCGACCCGCAGGTGCCGACGGGCGGTTCGCCGCACTGGTACGACATGTATCGCAGGATTCTCAAGGCTGGCAAGAGCGTCCAGGCCATCGGCGTCGGATACGACGAGGTTATACCGCTGCTGGACGCGGTCGGCCCCAAAGGGATGTACATTCTGGCGGACGTAAAAACGACAGGGCAGGCCGAGAAACTGGCGGCCAGGCTCGAACCGTATCGCAAACAATGCCGGTAGCGGGCGCGAACAGGCGAGCGCGCCGGCGGATATTGAAATGAATGCACTGGCGAAAAATTTATCGGGCAGATTCATCGTGATTGACGGCCCGGACGGGGCCGGCAAGAGCACGCAGGTCAAACTGCTTGCCGACTGGCTGGCAGACCAGGGCGTGAAGGTCAGCCAGGTTCGCGACCCAGGCGGCACGGCCATCGGCGACCGCGTCAGGCAGATACTGCTGGACCGCAAACACGACTTTATGTGCGTCCGGTGCGAACTCATGCTGTACATGGCCAGCCGGGCGCAGCTTGTCCATGAATTGATCCGGCCGGCATTGAAGGCAGGCCAACTCGTATTGGCCGATAGATACGTATCGTCCACAATGGCCTACCAAGGCGCAGGCGGACTGAACACGAAGTTGATCCGCTCGGTGGCCGAGGCGGCGACAGAAGGATGCTGGCCGGATTTGACTGTCGTGCTGGACCTGCCGGCCGAGGCCGGGCTGGATCGGGTGCGGGCAAGAAATGCCGGCAAGCGGGCGGGCCTGGACAGGATCGAGGCCAAAGACGGCGGCTATCACGCCAAGGTCCGCAATATCTTTCTGCGGATAGCCCGGGCCGAACCGAAACGCTATGCGATAATCGACGCCGGCCAAACGCCGCAGCAGGTTCATCAGGCCGTCAGGCGATTGATCGCCGGCTGGAAATTCGCCGCAAAGAAAAAATGACCAATCTTGGCGACATAATCGGACAGGATCGCCCGGTCGGCAGGCTGCGACAGATGCTCGCCGGCCGGCGCATGCCGCACGCCCTGCTGCTGGTCGGGCCTGACGGCGTCGGCAAACGCACGACCGCGACGGCCCTGGCGAAGATTCTGTTGTGCGGCAAAGCCGGCCAAAAACACGAGGCCTGCGGCAAATGCGACGACTGCCGCATGATGGACGCCGGCACGCACGCCGACCTGCACATAATCTACAAGGAACTCGCAAAATTCCACGACGACCAGCAGGTCCGCGACAGGAAGATGCAGGAACTGAGCATCGACGTGGTCCGCGATTTCCTGATCGAGCCGGCCTACCGCACGCCGGACCGCGGCAGGGGCAAGGTCTTCATCGTGCAGGACGCCGAACTGATGAGCGAGCCGGCGCAGAACGCCCTGCTCAAGACCCTCGAGGAGCCGCCGGCCGGCGTTACGATTATCCTGACGGCACAGAGGCAGGAGGACCTGCTGGCGACCACGATCAGCCGCTGCGGCGTGGTGAGGTTCGGGCCCCTGCCGGAAGATTTTTTAATCGCCCGGCTGGCCGAATCGCAGATTTCGCCGCCAGAAGCGGCATTCTGGGCGGCATTCACCGGCGGGTCGCTAGGCCAGGCGATGCGGTTTTCCGCGATGGATATTTATGACCTGAAAGTCAAAGCAGTGCGGCGGCTCGGCGGGGCAGATGCGGCCGGGGCCGCCGATTTCTCCGACGAACTGGTCAAGGCCAGCGATGAAATCGCCAAGAGTCTCCTGTCCGAGGCAAAAAAGGCGTACAAGGTGGACATGAGCGAATCGGTGGCCTCGCGGTCGGCCTGCGAACTGCTCGTCAGGTTGATCGCCGCGGCGTTCCAGGACGCGATGAATCTTTCCGCAAGCTCCGGCCAGAAGTTGGTCAATTTCGATCAGGCCGCCGAAATTGCGGCGCTGGCCGGCAGGTTCCCGCCAGACCAGCTCGCACGAATCGTCGAACAGCTCTCGCAGTACGAATACATCCTCTGGCAGCACAACGTCAATCAGAAGCTCCTCTGGGACAATATCTGCATCACCTGCCTGGCTGGACGGGCAGTCGAAGTTTGAGAAAACATAATATTTCGAGGGCAAGATGCCCTCGCCACGCGCGGGCGAGACGCCCACGACACGCCTCTGGGACAATATCTGCATCACCTGCCCGGCTGGAAGATGCGTCGATATCTGAGAAATACAGTTGCCTGAACAGTCAAGACCCGTTTTAATAGCATCAGTTTCCTTGAAAAAGGATGGACAACAATGAATAATCTCAATTTAGCCCGCATGGACAAGGCTTTCTCCGTCATTGTTGTAATTTGTTTGTGCTGCATTGTCAGCTTAGCTCAATCTGCAGGAAAGGAGACTCCGACAAAAGCTTCAACGGCTCCCGTCGACGCTCAGACAAAGCCGGTCATGCCAGTCCCACCCAAAGAAGACGTAGAAAAACTCATCAGCCTGACCTTGTCTCTTGCCGAAAAGGCGACAGACCCCGCCGCGGTTGAAAAGGCGCGTATTGTCGCCTTCGCCTGCAAGGCAGCAATCGGACAGGCTGATGACGCCCTCGCTCAGGTAAACAAACTCCAGACCCCGCTGGATAAGGCCAAACTATATTTGATGATCGCTTATAATCTCATAAAAGCCCAAAGATTCAAACAGGCCAAAAAGTGCATAAACGATGCGCTGAACCTGTTTTCCGGAGATGAAAAAAATGATCCCAAAAACCAATGGGTCTTCATTTATGCCGCAAAAGCGTTGTTTTTTGACTTGAACAGCCCGAAGGAAGCGAAAGTGTTATGTGACGGATTATGCGAGGCGGCAGTCAGGAATGGGCGAATGACGCCTGAAGGAGGTGAATTGGCCTGGCGCATCTACATTAAAATGGGCGAATATGAAAAGGCCCTGAGCATCCTGGAGTTATTGAAAAAAGAACTGTTCGGCCTTGAATGCGAGACCTACTGTGAGATTGCCAGTAACAAGTTCGATTTGAAAGATGCCGCGGGCGCAAAACAGGCCCTGGATAAGGCCCAGACTATCCTGTATCAGCAATTAAAAAAAGATCCCAATCCACTCGGATTTGACGATTTTATCAAGGCCTGCAAAAAGACAGGCGATGCCGACATGGTGAAAGATGCGATTGGCAAATTCAAAGATATGGTTGACCTTCATCTGAAAAGCGAAAAGGACATACAATATCCGACCGACTCGATAATCAGGACCCTTGGCAAATCGTATGCGATTGCCGGCGACACTGCAGGCATGGACGCCTTGATAAAAACCGTCGCCAAAAAGAAACCTTCAGGCAAGGATTTTTTCACAAACCAATATTATTATTTTGCGATGATATACCTTTATACCGCCAAAAAAGATTACTCCAAAGTCATGGAGTATTACGACGCTCTCCTGAAAACAAATGATGATCCGGAAGAAACAGGTTCTATATCAGTAAACGGTCTGCTCTGGATATTTGATGGGATGAGCGATGCCAAAGACGCTCTTCTTGTAATGAAACATATAAGCAAAATACCCTGTGACTTTTACAAACTGATATTAATGACCGATGGAATAAAAGCACTAGCCCGATTTGGAGCGGTTGACGAAGCCGCAAAATGCATATCCGATATGATCAAAGATATCAAAAATATGAAAATAACCGAAGCTTTTTCTCCACATTCAGACGTGGCGAAGTGTTATGTGATTACAGGCGACATCAAGGGGCTACTTGAATACATCAACACAATCCCTCAAGTGAATGCAAAGGTTGAAGCGGCGACAAAGGCCTGTCAACAACTTTCCTGCGACGGCATGTTTATGAAATGGTTATGACAGATGGTCTCAATTTTTTCGCCCCGCCGCACGGGCGGGACAGTTCTTACTTCCCTCAGCCGTACTTTGTGCCCTCGGCGGTGAACTTCACGCTGCCGCGGGCAAGTCCCAGGGCGTCTTCGACCGCCAAGCCCAGATCGGCCCAGACGGCTTTGCCGTAATATCCCGCCTTGCCGTCGGCCCTGACGAAGACGAGCGTCGGCACCGACTGGATGTTCCATGAACCGCTGGTTGAAGAGGTCGGGTCGAACAGGACCGGCAGGCCGGGTTTGTGAGTCTGATAGTAATTCCTGACGGCTTTTTCCTGGTCATCGATATTAATCACCACGGCCGGGATGCCGTATTTGCCCAGCGCGGCGGCGACGGCCGGAAACTCGCCGAGGGCCTGTTCGCTGTACGGGCAGGTGGTGTCGCCGAAGAAGATCAGCAGCCCGCCCTTGCCGGCCATACCCGCCAGACCTTGCGATTTTCCGTCCAGGCTGTTCAGCGTGGTCTGGCCCATCAGCTTCGCGTAGTTGAGGTCTTTGGCGCCAAGCGGGATGAAATCCGTTTTCGGATCGGTCTTTTCGGCCAGCAGCGCCGCTGCCCACTCATCGAGCCGCTCCTGCGGGAAAGACCCGCGATAGCGGATGTGCCCGAATTTATCGACCAGCATGAACGTCGGTGTAACGGTCGCTCCGGCCGACTCGGCCAGTTTGCCGCCTTTGTCGCGATAGACGGCAAAAGGCGGGGCCTTTTTCCTGTAATACGCATCGACCGCCTGGTCGTCGCCGGCCGTCTCCACCCGCAGAAAGTTCAGCCCGGCGATCGAGCCGCTCTTGTGCAGCGAGATCATCTCATCGAGTCCCTCGCCGCTCAGCGGACAGTCGATCCGGCCGAAAGCGACAAGCACAACCTTGCCCTTGAGAGACTGCCCGGCCAGCAAACCGCCGACCGCCGCTTCCTCCTGCTGCATCCTGACGGTTTGCGTCGTGTTTGACGGGCCTGTCGCGGCAGTCTGTCCGCCGCCGCCCTTTGATTTGCATCCGCCGCCCAAAACCGCCAAGGCCGGCAGGAGCGCCAGAATCGCGATCAACCGGAGAATTACCAGATTGTCTTTCATATAAATGATTATATTCCGTTTAATGCGAAAAACAAAGCCAATCCCCTGTCAGCCCGTTGAAAATGTGGCGAGGGCATCCTGCCCATGAGTATCACGGCCGTCCCGGCCGTGGATTTTGATGTTTTTTACACAGGGGCAAGCGAGCCCCTGATACTCACGGGCGAGACGCCCGTGCTATTGTGAAACAGCCTTCTCAACGGGCTGCTATAACGACAGCAGGATTGACCGGTCGGAGCTTTTAAGCGGCAGGATCGTCTTGAAACCTTCGGCATACTTGCATCCGGCCTGCGAACCGCGAAAGGCGCTCTGCCTCTCGGCCGCCGCAACCAGCGCGTCGTCCCTGTTCTGGCATGCGTGGCAGCGCAGCAGTTCGCACTTCTGCTCCATGACTTCGGTGATATCCACGAAAATGTCCGGCTCGAACTGCGAGGTCTGATGGGAAAGACTTTCCTCGGCCATGTAGAACTCGCCCTTGTAGCCGGCGATGCGAATTGCCTTTCTGGCGATCTCGGACGTTGCGGCATGATCGGGGTGGCTGTCGATTGGCCAGAGACTGAAGAAGGCTGCCGGACGCTCATTCGTGAGAAAGCCCGCCACTTTCCGGCAGATTTCGAGGTCCGCGTATAGTTCGCCGTCGATCCGGCCCAGAAACGTTGCCTCGGCGCCGAGAAGAGCACATGCGTTCCGCTCTTCCTGCTCGCGAATCCGTGCCGTTTCCGGTTCGGCGATGGCATGATCTTTCGATAAACCGCGCTCCCCCTTTGTCAGGCACAGCAGATGCAGGCGAAAGCGGTCCTTGAGACGCAATAGCGTCCCGCCAAGGCCGTATGATTCGTCGTCGGGATGGGGAACAAGAACCAGCAGCGCGTCCGGATGTTTTTTCGCCATGGATTATTCCCTGATCGCGTCCTGATAGAACATGTAGGCCGGCGCGCCGCCCATGAAAACAGCCAGCCAGGCGGCCTCGTCGAGCTGCTGGGGCGTCAGGCCCATGTCGAGGGCCTTTTTTCTGTGGGCCGCAAGGCACGGCTTGCATCGCGAGTAAACAACCAGGGCGAAGGCGATGAGTTCCTTGGTCTTTTCGTCGATCGCGCCCGGTCCCGCGGCGGCCTTGAGGAATTCGCCGAAGGCCCGCTTCGTCGCCGGCAGCGAAGACCCGCTCTGTCCGGCGGGCGCCGCCTGGCCGGTCGGACAACAATCTGCCTTTTTGAACGTGTCGGCGCAGCAGTCCGGCGAATGGCCCTGGCCTTTTTCTTTCGTTTTTTTTCCCATGTTCTTCTCCGATTTCAGGCAGACGGAAAGATTTTTCTCCGCCGCCCGCTGATTGACGATTGATTTTCCGCCGCCGTCCCTGACAATTTTTATTTCACCTGCCCGGCCGGACAGGATTTTACCGATCGTCCACGCCCGGACGCCGCGATTTTCAAGTTCCGTTATCAGCCGGCTGTGGCGGTCTGCCTGAACGCTGATGAGCAGCCCGCCTGAAGTTTGTGCGTCAAGCCCCAACTCGACCCGCGAGCCATCCACGCCGGCCGCGACGTGCAGGCCCTTGCCCACGAATTCCCTGTTCCGCTCAATCGCGCCGGCCGCCACGCCGTCGGCCAGCAGTTCGAGCACGCCGTCGAACGCCGGCAGGCGGGCAGCCCAGATTTCCGCCGACACGCCCGAATGCCTCAACATGCTCACCAGGTGCCCGAACAGGCCGAAGCCGGTAACGTCCGTGCAGGCCGACGCGCCGACCTGATCCATCGCCTCGGCCGCCGGGCCGTTGAGTTCCATCATCGACGCCGTCGCCTCCGACATGTCCGCGCCCCTGCCGACTTGGGCGGCAAAGCCCAGCGTGCCGGTCCCAAGCGGCTTGGTGAGCACAAGCACGTCGCCAGCTTTGGCCGTGTCGTGCCGGGCCGCCCGTTCTTCCCGAATCAGACCCGTAACGGCGAAACCCAGCTTGATCTCCTGGTCCTTTATACTGTGTCCGCCCACCAGCGAGCAGCCGGCCTTGGCCAGAACGTCCATCGCGCCCTTCATCATCAGGTACATTATCCGCCCGTCGAGCGTCTCGGACGGAAACGCCAGGATGCTCAGGGCCGTTAGCGGCCTGCCGCCCATCGCGTAGATGTCCGACAGGCAGTTGGCCGCGCATATCCGCCCGAAGATTTCCGGGTCGTCGGCGCACGGCGTCATCACGTCCACCGTCTGCACCAGGCAGATATCTCCGTTCAGCCGATAGATCGCGGCGTCGTCGGCGGCGGGAATGCCCGATATGACGTTGGGGTCGGCAACGGCAGGCAGGCGCGAAAGCACAGCCTCAAGGTCGCCCGGTGCGATCTTGGAGGCACACCCGGCGTTGCGGACCATGGTCGTCAGGCGGACCTGCGACAGATCGAGCGGCTCAGGCCGTTCGCCGGCGCACGGGCAGATGCCCTGCCGCGTGAACACGTCGCACGGGCAGGGTCGGCGGGGTTCGCAGATACAGTGCCCCAGCTTCCTGGACCTTTGCATCACCCTGCGGCGCTTTTCGAGATCGATCTTTGCCATTTTTCCGCCAGCCCATTTTTTCGTGGCACGGACTCACTCGTCCGTGTGTCCCATGGGCATCTTGCCCATGGAATACCAGAAAAAATAACAAATGCCACGACCGAGACGGTCGTGGAACACACGGGCAAGATGCCCGTGCCACTTTTTCAGCACGCCTCTACTTCAACTCAAACTTCAGTTCCTTACTTTCGATTTTGAACGGACCAGCCTCAAACGCCGCCTTGACAACTGTCTGGCCCTTCATCTTCGCCGGAATTTCCCATGAACACGTGAAATTGCCGTCGCCCTTGTCCTGCATCTGTCCTTTATGGAGTTCCCTGCCGCTTGAGTCGGAAATCGTGATGAATGGCGGCTGCAAGGGTTTGCCGGAGCCGCATATTATGAGTTTTGGCGAAAGTTCCAGGGCGTCCTTCAGGCACGCGCTGAACGAAAGCTTCCCGCCGCTGCTGCTGTCGATGCACACCTCGGCCGTCAACGGCGAGCCGACCGGAAAGGTGGTATCGAGGTCTTTGGTTATTTCAACGGCCTTGGCCTTGCCGCCGGAGGCGTCGGCGGCAAAATCGTAACTGATGAAGGATTCCGCCCCGCCTGCTTCGGCAGGACCATACTCGTTAAACGACACTATCTGGTAGCAGTCCTCCGGCAGATGCGCCGGTTCCCGACCGCCCGATATCCGCATCAGGTATTTTTTGCCAAGCAGCACGCACGCCCACTTGTCGTGCGGAATCTTTATCCTGCCGGCAGGCAGGTCGATCTGTTTGGCCGCCAGTTCGGTCTTGTCCGCCGACAATCTGACGTCATACCATTTGCCATCGACCCGCAGGGGCATTCCATACAGCCCCATGAACACGCTCTTTGTGAATGAGCCGTCGCCGACATCCACCATGACCGTGTCGCCTTCAATCGGCGGCCCGGCCCGGCCTGTCTCTATCTTCGGCCCGGCGGCGTTGCCCATCTCCATGCGGCCGGTGGCGTCGATCAGCCGGACCGGATAGCTCTTGGCCCCGAACGCGCACTTGCCCTCGACCGCGAAGTAGAATGATATCTGGAGCGAATACGTCGGCGTGCCGACAAATGAAATGCATGAATAATTGCCAGCGACGGCCAGTATCGCCGCTTTGCCGTCCAACTTTATTTCGACGGCCTCCGACTCGCCGAAACTGCCGAACGTGCTGCCGTCCTCTTTCCGGAGTTTCAGCTTCAGGCAGCCCTTCGGATCGAACTGTCCCTTGCCGGTCGGGTCCAGCCGTACCGTGTCGAATTCCTTGCCCGAACCGGAAGTGTCCAGCGCGACCATAATGCTCATGCCGCCGGCTTTTATCGTGCCCACCAGCGCGCCGCGGCTGCTAAGCCCCTTCTGGCCAGCCGCCTTTTTCCAATCGCCGCCTTTCAATTCGTGAAACAGCGGCGCCAGGGCCGAATCCGTCTCGCACCGCACGTATTTCAGCTTGCCGTCCTGGGCAAACGCCGGCGTTCCCGCCGACAGAACCGACGCCAAAACCAACCCGATGCTCATAAACTTATGCATTTATGCGATCTCCTCGGAAATGTTTATACTTGCAACATCATGGTTTGGCGAGGAGTTTTCTGGCTTCCTGGCCGGGTGTGCGGCGGTTGCCGCTGCGGGAGGTGAATTTCACGGAGTCAAGATAATCCAGCAGCGGAACGGCGTATTTTCGGCTGACGGCGACGGCGTCGCGGAACTCGACGGTCTCGAACGAGTTCGCCCTGGCGAACAAGCCTAGAACGATTTTCTTCGCCTTTTCGACCGCGTCGCTGTGCATGACGACCTTGTCGTCAAGCCGGACGACCTTGCCGCCATCGGCCAGCAGGCGGACCATGGCGTCCAGCCGGGCCGGCGTTATCGCCAGCGAAACGGCGAGGGCGGGCATGTCGGGCGGAGAAAAGCCGCCGGTCTGGATGGTTTTTTCGATTTTATCGCACAGCGCAACATCGGCCTGCGAGACCTTCGCGCCCCTGCCGGCAAGGGCAAGCACGCTTCCTGCCCGCACCAGTTTTCCGGCTGCGATAAGTTCTGCAAGTGCGGCGGCGAATGTCGGCTTGTCGATCCTGCCGGCCGGTGCGGCGGAGCCTTCGGCGCCGGCCGATGCGGATTGGGTGGCGTCATCGGCAGTTCGACACACCAGCCCGGCGAGCGATTCCTGTTCGATGCCTTGCCGCAATGGATTGGCCGCGTGAAATTCATCCATCGTCTTGAGTATCGCCTCTTTGGCGGCGGCCAGATTGGCCGGGTGCACAAAGGTCTGGCCTTCCGCGCGAGCGAGCCTGCCTGCCTGAGCCAACTGCCCGCAAATCTCAGCCGCCCGCTGCGGATCGAACCCGGCCAGTCGTGCAATTTCTGCCAACCCCATTGCCCCGCCGTGCTGACGGACCATGAGTTCCAGCCAATCATCCGACTTATCCAGCGCGGCCAGCCGGGCCTTCAGCGAGTCGATGGTCCACTGGCGGTTACGCCGCAAGCGTTTGTCTCCGGCCGAGAGGATTCGCCCTCCGCCGATGGTCGTAACGTGCCCGTCAGCCAGGCCGGAAAGGCTCGTGCGGACGATAAACCGCTCGCCGGGCGCCGCGCTGACCGGCCCGGCCAGCCGGAACTGGACCATCGCCTCCCTGCCGGTGGCCAGTTCCTTGTCCTCCAGCAGGGCGACGTTGGCCATATGCTCGACAGTGCCGATGTGGAAGTGCACCTGGGTATAATCCTTGAGCGGCGCGGGCACGTGCGGCAGCAGGTGCAGGCTCGCCTCGATCATCGTCGCCGGCCGGAAGGTGTCGTCCTGGCAAAGAACCATGCCGCGGCCGAGTTCCTCCGGCGCGATGTCTGTGAGATTCGCCGCCACGCACTGCCCGGCAAAGCCTTCCTTTGACTCGGCGCCATAAACCTCAAGCCGGCGGACCCGGGCGTGCCGTCCGCCTGGCTGAACGAGAAGTTTCTGGCCCTCGACAATCCTGCCTGCCGTCGGAATGCCCGACACGACGGTCCCGAACCCGTGCATCGCGAACGTCCGCTCGACCCACATCCTGAAAAGCCCCTCGTGCGTCCGATCGGGACACGAACCCACCAGTTCGTTGAGTCGCGTGAGGAATTCGTCGAACCCCTCGCCCGTGATGTTCGAGACCGGGCAGATCGGCGCGTCGGCCAGGAACGTGCCGGCCAGGAATTTCCGCACATCCTGCACGGCCAGCGGGCGCAGGTCGGCCTCAAGCAGGTCGATCTTGGTCAGGGCGACCAGCCCTCGCCGCACGCCCAGCAGCGTCAGAATGTCCATATGCTCGCGGGTCTGCGGCATCACGCCGTCGTCGGCGGCGACTATCAGTATCACCACGTCGATCCCGTGCGCCCCGGCCGCCATGTTGCGCACAAAATCGGCGTGGCCGGGCACGTCCACGATCCCGACGATCCGCTCGTTGGTCATCCGGCAGGGCGCGAAGCCCAGTTCGATAGTCATCCCCCGCTTTTTTTCCTCCGGCAGGCGATCGGTGTCGCAGCCGGTGAGCATCTTCACCAGGGCCGTCTTGCCGTGATCGACGTGCCCGGCCGTGCCGAGCATTATGTTGCGAGCCTTTGTCTCCATCAGATTTTCACCGTAAAATTTTTTCAGCAGAGCCGGCTATCTTAGGATCTCTGATGCTCTGTTGAAATGCCGCGCCGATCCGCCTGTGTCGCG
>JACRIL010000236.1 GCA_016235825.1 Planctomycetota bacterium | reverse complement strand
GTGCCATACGGCACGGGCGACTTCCCCCACGGGATGTCGCCTGTTTATCATACTGCCGTTGGCCATATGCGATAAACGCATTTTTCGCTTTCCTGCAATATCCGAACAAATTTCACCCACGTTTTTGGGATGAGATCCATAAATCATATCTTATTATAAAATAATATGTTATAGCGATAGCGGGCCGCTTTTCCACCGAAAAATGCACCGCATGTTGCATCCTGTTTTTGATGGTTTTACCGGCCGCCGTTTATGGCGTTTTGCCCACGACGGCGATTCCCAGCCTGTCAGCCAGTTCGAGCGTCTGCGGTTTGTCGATTATCAGCAGTTTTGCTGCCTGGACGACCAGGCAGCCGCACCTTGCGGCCTTGAGGTTGCCGATGGTCTCCGGGCCGATGGTCGGCACGTCGAACCGCATGTCCTGATTGGGGCGGGCGACCTTGATCATGGTCCACCCGCCCGGCCGGCAGAGCTCGCCCGCCCGGCGGATCATCGCGTCGGTGCCTTCGACCGCCTCGACGGCGATGATGTTGCGCTCCCTGACTGCGATGGCCTGGCCGATGTCGTTGTCGGCGCAGGCCCGCGCGATCCGCCAGCCGAATTCGATGTCGCCGGCGGCCGCCGCGGACGGGGCCGTGCGGGTCATCAAGCCTTCCGACGCCAGATGTTCCGTGCAATATTCCACGCTGGACACCAGTTCTATCCCTTCGGAGGCAAGTTCATCGGCCACCGCCAGCAGCAGGGCCTTGTCGCGCCTGTCCTTGCGAATCCTGAAATACCATATTTTTATCGCCCGCCAGTCGGGCAGAAACCTGAGCAGCCGCCAGCGGTCGTACATGTCGGCCTTGCGGGCCGAGCCGATCAGCACGGCCTGTTTAACGCCAGCCGCCCGCAGCGCGCGTATCCAAGCGCCGGGCCTTGCCAGCCCCGCCCGGCGATAGACGTCGGCCAGGGGCTTTATCTCCGCGCTGGCCAAGTCTTCCAGGGCCACCACGGCCAGCCTGTGTCCGCGGCTTTTGATTCCCTGGGCCGCAAGCACCGGCGCCCGTCCGGCCCCGGCGATCAGACCTATTGTAGTCCCGATCTCAGACATTGGATATTTTTTCTGTTTATGTGACGCAGATTTATTTGCCTATTCGTTGTTTAATTGTCCGATCAAATTCGAAGAAATGGCATGGCCGATTGGATTCAATAAAATCGAACGAGAAATATCAGTCCAAGCCCGAAGGGCTGGTAGAGAGTAGCCGGAGGCGTAAGCCTCCGGTATTCGTCGCATGATAGAACCAGCCCCGAAGGGCCGGCACAGGCGGCTAAACCAGATATTTTTCATCGAACTTGATCCCATGTTTTCGCAACAGTGTTTTCAGCTCGTCCATGAAGTCCATTCTGGCATGATGTAATTTCTGATTCCTGACATATTCGATGACTTTCGGAAGGACGGACATCGACACGGTAAAGGCAGAGTATTCATCCTGCCAACCAAATTCCGCCATATCCTGAAACGTCTCATGTATCCATCGGCTCGAGTTGGATTTAATTTTACGAACGGCTTCGGCAATCGCGACCGTTGCGGGCAGAGAGATTATGATATGTAAATGATCTTCTGGCCCATTGATTTCGACGGGCTGACCGCCAATGTTACGCATTATCCCACCAATAAACGCTGTTAATTGTGGTAAAATCGGTGGTTTCAGCCATGGTCGATGATCCTTGGTCGAAAACACCACGTGATATCTTAAACTCGTATAGGACATTGTGCCGCCTCTTCGAGGCTCAATTTTTCCTTTTCCCCTTTTCCGGGGGCTTACGCCCCCGGCTACTTTCTGCCGACCCTTCGGGTCTCGAACTTGTTTTCTCAGGCACAGTGCCTTTAAAATGCCCCTTATCTTCAGGTTTTGAAGTTGTTTTCTCGGACGCCATGCCCTTGAGATGCTCCATCTCTTTTTCCATGCGGTTGAGTTTTTTCCGCATTTCGGAGAGCTGGGTAATCAGGATGTAATTGCGCCGGGCCTCCGACAGGTCGATGGCCGGGCTGCCGAGCACCTCTTTGCCCGCCGGGATGTCGTTGGTAACGCCGGACTGCGCCCCGACCCTCACGCCGTCGCCGATGTGCACGTGCCCGACGACCCCGGCCTGTCCGGCGAAGACGCAGTAGTCGCCGCACGTAACCGACCCTGCCAGGCCCGACTGGGCGACCATCAGGCAGCCCTTGCCCATCTTCGTGCCATGTCCGATGGCGATGAGGTTCGAGAATTTCGTGCCCGGCCCGATGACCGTCGGCCCCATCGCCGCCCGGTCGATCGTGCAGCAGGCGCCGAGTTCCACGTCGTCGCCGATCTCGACCCAGCCGGCCGTCGGAATCTTCTCATGCACGCCCTTGTGCGTGGCGTAGCCGAAGCCGTCGTGCCCGATGCTGCTGCCGGCGTGGATCGTAACGCGATCGCCCATGATCGTGCCGTCGTAGAGGACCACGTTTGGATAAAGGGTGCAATCGGCGCCGATGCGGCAGTTTGGCCCGATATACACGCCCGGATAAACAGCAGTCCGCGGGCCAATTGTGCTGCCGCGAGCGACGGTCGCAAAGGCGGCGACCCTGACGCCCTCAGCCAGTTTTGCGGTCTGGTCGATGTTGGCCCGGCTGTCGACGCCCGCAAATTCCGCCTGGCGGAAGCCGTAAAACTCGACCATCGCCTGGCGGAAACTGAAATACGGGTCTTTGCAGTAGACCAGGGCCGCGCCGGACGACACTCCGCCCTTGAAGTCATCTCCGACCAGGATCGCCGCCGCGCCCGTCGTCGCCAGATGCTTTTCGTACCGCACGTTGGCCAGGAACGCCAGTTCGTCGCCCTTGGCGCAGTCCAGCGGCCCGACGCCGCGGATGATCTTCTGGCCGTCGCCTTCCACCCGGCCGCCCAGAAGCCCGGCCAGTTCGTTCACCGTCATCTGCTTCATGTATCCGCCTCTCTGACACGCAAAGTTAGACGTGCGGACAGGGACAGTCAAGCAAGATAATTGCCGAGGAATGTTTTGTCGCCGACAGCCGGCGTGGGTTGTTGGGGCCTCTCAATCGGCCAGTTTGCCGTCCTGGAGCTTCAGGACGCTATGCGCCCTTGCGGCCAGCGACTGGTCGTGCGTAACCATGATGATGGTCTGCTTTTCGGAGCGGTTGAATTCCATCATCTGGTCGATGATCTGCCGGCCGGTGTTGCTGTCGAGGTTGCCGGTCGGTTCGTCGGCCAGCAGCAGCCCCGGCCTGTTCATCAGCGCCCGCGCGATTGCTACCCGCTGTCGTTCGCCGCCGGACAGTTCCGACGGCCGGTGCTTGAGCCGCTCGCCAAGCCCCAGCCTGTCGGCTATCTCCGCCGCCCGCTTTTTAGCCGCGCCCGATCTGCCCAGCCAGCCGGCCGCGGATGAATCGACCATCGCCGGCAGTATAATATTTTCCAGCACATTCAGCTCGCCCAGCAGGTGGTAGAACTGGAAGACAAACCCGACGTCCCGCCGTCTGATCGCGTTCCGCCCGGACGACCCCATTTTGCCCGTGTCGCGCCCCGCGAGTTCTATCGCGCCCTTGTTGGGCCTGTCCAGCAGGCCTATCAGATGCAGCAGCGTGCTCTTGCCGCTGCCGGATGCCCCGACGATGGCCGCAAACTCACCCTTCGCGACGTCGAAACTCACGCCCTTGAGCACGTGCAGCTCGACCTTGCCCATGCGGTAGGCCTTGTGCAGCCCGTGCACTTTGACGGCGGCCGGCTCACTCATATCTCAAGGACTCCACCGGCTGCATCCGTGCCGCCCGTATCGACGGTATCAGCGCGCCCAGCAGCCCGGCGATTATCGCGCTTGCGATTATCACCGCCACCGTCGTCATATCGACCTCGTTGGGGATCTCGGCGAACATGTAATTTTCCTTCCGCCAGATCTGGTAGCCCAGGTACTTGCCGGCCAGGTCGTGGATCGGATTGATATACTTGACGATGTAACAGCCCGCCACGCTGCCCAGGGCCGACCCGATCAGCCCGACCAGCGCGCCGTATATGAGAAATATCGACGCCACGCCCGTCCCCGACGCACCGATAGCCTTGAGCACGCCGATGTCGGGCGTCTTGTGCACCACGATTATGTAGAACACCACCACGATCAGGATGAACGTTACGACCCAGCCCATGCCGCAGATTATTATGGCCAGCGTCCGCTGGCTCTCCAGCGGGGCGATCACCCGTTCCTGCCTCTGCCGCCAGGTGCGGACCTCGATGAGCGTGTTTGCCGCCTGCGGATTCACCTGACGGTAGCGGCTCCAGACGCCGTCGATCTTGCGGCAGATTTCGCGCAGGGCCGCCTCGTCCGGCTGGCCGCGGACCTTGATGTGAACCTGGCTGCATCGGGCCGGCATGTCGCCGAATGCGTCCATGTTGTTGAGCTTCTGAAGCGTCTCAAACGGCATCCAGACGAATTCCGAGTCTATCGAATAAACGTCGGTGCGGCAGTCGTCCACCACGGTCAGCCGGGCCGTGTTGGCCGACATGTTCGTCAGGCTCACGTTTCTGCCCAGCGGGTAGACATAGAGCACCACCTTCATCCCCGGCACCATGTAGCGGACGGTCTGGCCTTGCGGCGTCCTGAAGCTCAGGCCCGAGACGCCCAGGCCCAGGATCACCCGGTTCGACGGCGGCTCGAACCGCTTGTCGTACAGGCTCGACAACTGGCTCTCCATCATCTTAATCGCGTTGCCGTCCCTCTGTTCGTCCCATTCAGCCAGCGCCCTGTATGCCCAGCCCATGCCGTAAAGCGTCCGGGCCGCGCTTTGCATCGCATTCAGGCGTTCCAGCTTCTGCTCGACGCGGGCGATCTCGGCGTCTATCCCTCCGGTTGACTTGAGAAACCATGTTCCCTGCTCGTGAAGGTAAAGGGCCGTATTTATCCGCCCGATGTAATTTTCCAGGCTGGCGATCTGGTTTTTGAGTTCCTCGGCCTTGGCGCCGGATGCCCCGGCCAGCTTGTCGGTCTTTTCCTTAAGCTCGGCCTGCATGACGGCCCGCACGCCTTCAATCGCCTTGCGGTCGTCCACGATCCGTTCTTCCAGAATCTTCCGCGGCGGGTCGAAGGTCGGCTTGCCCTGGCCGGCCTGGAAGAACAGGCCTTTGCCGAAATCCGTAACATCGACCCGTTCCGGCAGGCGGATGCCGGCGATCTGGACCGCCTGGCGATAATGGTCCTGTCCGGGTATCCGAAGCATGCCGTAACTCAGGATGAACGGCGAGGCCGCCTCGACCTGGGGCACCTTGGCCTTTACCTCGCGCATCAAGTCGTCGTAACAGGCCAGGCCGTGCTGGCTATCGGATTCCACGATAATGTCGCCGAACAGCCCCTTGGCCGCGACCTCGATCTTGTGCAGAAACCCGCTCATGATGCTCACCGCGCTGATCATGAGCGCAACGACCAGAAACACGCATATCATGGCCAGATACGCGATAGGCCGCCGCACCAGAAATCGCACGCACAGGAAAAGCTTGTACATCTGTTCCTCGTCAAACTTTCGTGGCACGGACGTCTCGTCCGTGTGTTTCATGGGCGTCTCGCCCATGGAACGTCAGAAAAAATAACAACGCCACGGCCGGGACGGCCGTGGAACACACGGGCAAGATGCCCGTGCCACGAACTGTTATTTTTCTTCCGGCCGAAGCAGCGGGAAGAGGATCACGTCGCGGATGCTTGCGGTGTTGGTCAGGAGCATGACCACGCGGTCGATGCCGATTCCCAGCCCGCCGGCCGGCGGCATGCCGTGCCGCAGGGCCGTTACGAAATCCTCATCCATCACACGCATCGTCTCGCCTTCTTTTTCGCCGGCGAGCTGCCCGTTGAAATTTTCTTCCTGTATCGCCGGGTCGTTCAGTTCCGTGTAGGCGTTGGCGACCTCCATCCCCGCGATGTAGCACTCGAACCGCAGCGCGATCGACGGGTCGTCCGCCTTGCGACGGGTCAGCGGGCAAAGCTCAGCCGGATAGTCCTTCACGAAGACCGGCCGGTCCATCTTCGCCAGCTCCGGCTCGACCTTCATCTCAAATATATTGTTGACCAGCAGCGCGTGCGCCTTGCCGGAGGCATAAAGCCCCAACTCCTTTGCCTTTATTGCCACAGCCGCCTCGTCTCGCATATCGACGCCCGCGTATTCCTGCATCAACTCCAAGTATGTCTTCCGCGGCCAGGGACGGGTGTAATCAATTAATCTCTCACCAACAAATGGAAGTTTGGTTTTGTTTTCTTTACTTGCTTCATAAATATCAGACAACATCTCAATGTTATATATTGGTGTTTCAGCAAGTGTGTAAGCATCCTCATGTTCTTTTAAATGTTTCTGCCATTTTTGTTGAGATATATCTTTATGTTCAGATTTTTCAGTATCTTTTTTATCTTCCCGTAGTTTTTCTTCGGCTTCTTCTTGTTTCTCGTAGAGGTCAAGAAGATAAGGTAAAGATATATTTTTTGCGGAAGAATAAACCAACTCTTCAGTTATCTCCATCATGACCTCGTAATCGGCGTAGGCCTGATAGAGTTCCATCATGGTGAATTCGGGGTTGTGGCGCGGGCTGATCCCCTCGTTGCGAAAGTTTCGATTGATCTCGAAGACCTTTTCCATGCCGCCGACCAGCAGCCGCTTGAGGGACAGTTCCGGGCTGATCCGCATGAACAGGTCGATGTCGAGGGCGTTGTGGTGGGTGGTGAACGGCCTGGCCGCCGCCCCGCCGTAGACGCTCTGAAGCATCGGGGTCTCGACCTCGACGAACCCGCGCCCCTTCAGCAGGCCGCGGAAGTGCTCGATGATCGCCACCCGCTTCTGGAAAATCCGCATCGAGTCGGGATTGGCCATCAGATCGAGGTATCGCTGCCGCGACCGCAGTTCTATGTCGGTCAGGCCGTGGTATTTTTCGGGCATCGGCAGCAGACTCTTGCACAGCAGCGTGAAATCGTCGGCGAAGATGGTTATCTCGCCGGTGCGGGTCTTGGCCAGCACGCCCTTGACGGCCACTATGTCGCCCAGGTCCAGCAGCTTGGCCAGCGCCCAGGGTTTTTCCACCAGGCCGGCGGGGGGTTTGCCCGGCTGGTCCTTGCGGAGGCATATCTGCATCTGGCCGCTCTGGTCGCGGATGTGGGCGAAGATCATCTTGCCCATGTCCCGCAGCAGGATAACCCTGCCGGCGGCGTCGGCCCGCTGGTAGTCGGGCTGCTTGTCGCCGTGAGCTTCGGCGCGGGCCGGGTCGAATTTTTTAAGAACGGCCTCTATCGGCTCGGCCGTGCCGTACCGGCCGCCGTAGGGGTCGTATCCCAGATCGCGTATCGCCTGGAGCTTCTTGAGCCTGTCTTCCTGTACTTTTTCTAGCATGTCTTTCAGATTTTTCCGCGTGCAACGAGCCTGCTTCGCCAAGGCTTCGCAGGCCAAGGTTGCACGCCCTACTGATTGACGCTAGATTTTTCCGCGTGCAACGAGTTGCACGCCCTACTTACTTGCCTGTCTAGCGAGCGGGCATCATCGTCATTGCGGCCCGGCAAGTCAAGCACCCGGTTCAGCCTCTTGCGGATACCTGGAAAAGACTTTATTATCAGGCGCAAAATCGGCACGCGCCGGAGTGGCGGAACTGGCAGACGCGCGGGATTCAAAATCCCGTTGGGCTCACCCCCAGTGTGGGTTCGACTCCCACCTTCGGCAGTAGGCGTATCCCGGCGGCTTTCATTACCGCCTGCCAAAGCGCCTGCTGCTACACCAGTTTGGCCAGTTGGTCGATGATGCCAATGGCCCTGGATTCCCAGCCGATCAGGGCGCCTTTCTTGCCCAGCTTGACTGGATCGTCGGGGAAGCGGGTGCGGTCCCATTCGGCCAGAAGGTCTTTTTTCACGGCGGCAAGGTCGCGGCGGAAGGCCGTTTTTTTATCGGCCGAGGCCCGCTTCTCCGAGAGGACGAAGGCCCGGGCGAACAGCCAGGCGCACCTTGCGCCCAGCAGCATCGACCGCCAGATATCGTCGTTGCGGGCGGCGCGGCATTTCAGAGCCGGCGGAATTATTTTTCCGCCGATTCTTGCCGCCTTTCTGAGACAGGCCGCGTCCTTGGGCTTTATCTTTCCGCCCTGGCAGACCGGATAGAGCAGCCAGGTCGGGATATGCAGGCGGATCCATTTATCCAGAAATTCCTTCATGGCCCCCTTTGGCGTCCGGCCGAAGACTTTTTTGCCGAACCGCTCGTTGAATTTGGCGTTATCGAACTTTCCGCCGTTTGCGGCGGCAGCGGCGGCCCATGCCACGCCGTAATAAAGCGCGCCCTGCGGATACCTGCTGGGCAACCAGACTGTAGTGAGCACACCGTCCAGGTTGTATTTTTTAGCATACCGTGCCTGCCTGCCGACGTTGTCCTGCGTCCAGTCGCCTGGCAGGAAGCGGTTGGCGTAGGACGAGATGGCCGGGGCGGTGAGGATATGCTTGAACCCGCCCTTTATCAACCGCCGGACGCAGTCGTCTTTCACCCTGTGATCATAGGACCATTCGACGGCGACCGCGTCCTTGCGGAGTATCGGAAAACTTATCCTGTCCGAATCGGGATGACCCGGATCGACCCAGAACAGCGGCGTCCTGCCGTGCCGGCGGACCAGCTCGATCATCATGTTCACGTAATCCGCCCAGACCCGGACCGGGTCGAGGCCTCGCTCCGCGCAGTAATCGGCCAGGTTGACCTCGTCGCAGCCGATATGGAAATATTCCGACGGGAACACCTCGCAGATCGACGCGATCAACTGCTCCATCAGCGTGAACGTCTTCGGCGAATGCGGATCGATCGCGTTGAAGCTCCATTTGTGCGGTTTGCTCACAAGCAGGTCGGCGTACTTCGGGTGGCCGGTCAGGAATTTCGTGTGCCCGAACGACTCCAGTTCCGGGATGACGTCGATGCCGCGCCTCCGGGCATAAGCGATCAGCCTGCGGGCCTCGGCGGCGCTGAAGGCGTGGTTCATGGCGATATGGCCGAACCCCGGCAGGCTGATGCCGCAGCCCTGGTCGTCGGTGAAGTGCCACATCAGCGTGTTCATGCCCCAGTCGGCCATGAAATCCACGAGGCGGAAATAATACCCGTGTTTTTCCATCAGCCTGCTGGTGTCGATCATCAGCCCGTTGATCTTTGCGGTCTTCATCGCCTGTCCTTTACGCATCTTTCGGTAACAATAATATATCCGTGCCGGACGTAAAATGCCAGACGGAACGCCGGGCCGGTCAATCCAATTCCCTGGGCGGGACGCCGACGTGCCGGCGGAAGACGCGGGCGAAGTAGGCTGGATCGTTGAACCCCGCCTGAGCGGCCGCTTCTTTCACGTGCGAACCGGCGCGGAGGAACGTTTTGGCCCTCTCAATCCGCAGGGCGGTCAGATATTTTACGGGCGTCAGGCCGAATTTCCATCTGAACAGCCGGCAGAGATGTTCATAGCTGTACCCCAGCGTCTCAAGATGCCTGCGGATGGAGACGTCCATCGGCGGCATCCTGTCCAGGAGCATTTTTATCCTGAACGCCAGCGTGCCGGCCCGATCTCCGCGCTTTCCGCCGCCGCCCGGCGGTGAAAGAAGATTGATGATCGCCTCCAGCAGCGCCGCACGGGCGGCGCTGCGTTTTCCGGCGTCGGCCTGCCAGCGGAAGGCCAGCGTTTCCATGAGGCCGACCGTTTCCGGCGGAAATTTCCCGCGCATTATTTTGCGCGGAACGAAATCCGGCGGGCGCCGGATTTTTTTCGCCGCCGGCATGGCCGGTTCGTAGGCGCAGACCGGCAGGTTTCCGGTTTCACCCTGATATACCCAGTCGAAATGCACGCAGTAGCGGTAGGCCGGCTGTTCCCCGCCGCGAGTAATATGGATGCGATTCGGCGGCACGATAATCCACGTGCCGGCGGGGCAGGGGAAGATTTTTTCATCCATCTCAAGGGTGCACCGGCCTTCCGCGAAAAGGACCAGTTCGTGATCGTAGAGGCGTCTTGCGGCCTCTACGAATCCCGGGCCCCACGGGCCGCACCACAGCCGATTGATGTGCGGCGATATCCTATCCAGCCACGACATGGTTTTGCGCCTTTCTGTCATGGAAAATATCAATTTTGTCCTGATAATGTCAAATAAATCGCGTTGATTGAGCATAGGTTGCGACCACATAATCTGTTAAAATGTCATTTCAGACATGAAAGGCGCAGGCGATAGCATGAACAAACGGGTGTTTCTGTGCAAGTCGCATCCGGATTTTCACATACCGGCCGACGTGGACGTGGGCGAGGGCTTCGACGGTCCGGCTTACGCGAAGCGGCTGAAGGAATGCGGCGTTGACGCGGTGGCTTTTTTCGCGAAGTGCCATTACGGGCACTGCTACTACGACACGAAGATCGGCTACAAGCATCCCCGGCTGAAAAAAGACATGCTGGCCGAGGTGGTCCGCGGCTGCCGAAAACACGGCTTGGGCGTGATTGCCTACTTCAGCGTTTTTCTGGACACTGCCGCCGTCGAGCATCATCCGGCGTGGCGGCTGAAGGCGTCGGACACCTCTACCAACGCCGGGTTCGACAGCGGCAACTACCTTCCGGTGTGCGTCAACAGCGGCTATGCCGGGGAACTTTTCATCCCGCAGAGCGCCGAGGTCGCGAAAAATTACGACGTGGACGAGTTGTTCTTCGACACCATGACCGGCTTTAATCCGTGCTTCTGCGAGGCGTGCAAAAAATCATTCGGCAGGCCGATCCCGCTTTCGGACAAAGACGGCAACTGGCTGGAATACGTCGCGTGGTACGCGTCGTGCTATGCGCGGTTTTACGCCGCGACGGCCGAGGCCGTGCATAGAGCTAATCCGGCTGTGGGAACGGCTTTCAACTGGGAATGGGGCGTCCGCACGCCCAAGAGCCCGCCGCCGCACATAACGAGGATATCGGCCGACCTGATCCCCACCGGGACCGTCGCCAGCGAACTGGCTCACTACTTCGCCGGCACCGGCTACCCGTTCGACTACATGTGCGGCCGGTTCCTTTCGGGCCTGGGCGACTGGACCAGCAACACGCCAGAGACCATCAAATACACGGCGTCGGCAACAATAGCCAACGGCGGCAGCTTTTACATCATCGACCGGCAGTTGCCCGACGGCAGGCTCGAGGAGCGGGCGTACGAAATGATGCGCGACGTCTTTGGCTTTGTGCAGGAGCGGCGCGACGTGGTTGAAAACACGGTCCACGTGCCCGAGACGGCCGTTCTGCATTCGTACGACGCGCTCATGGGCGACAGGCTGCAGTTCTTTCCCGCATACGATGCCCGCAAGCAGCGGATCGAGCCGTTCAGCGGCGTTAGCCGGATGTTTATGCACGGGGCGCATCACTACACGGCCTTGAGCGCCGAAAATCTCATCAAACGCATGGGCGAGTACCGGCTGGCGATCCTTCCGGAGACCGAGTTCCTCGACGCGAAAACCTGCGTCTCGCTGGAGCGATACGTAAAGGAAGGCGGCTCGCTGCTGGTCACGCAATCGGCCAGCCCCGCCGGGCTTTGTCCGGAGATGCTGAAGCTTGCCGGCGTCGAGCACGAGGGTTTCAGCGAGCTTGATTACGGCTACTTTGAAAGGCCGGCCGGCGAGCCGATAGCAGTCCGCGGCAAGTTCAGCCGGGTCCGGCCCGTCGGCGACGCGCGCGAGATCGTCCGCAACATCAGTCCGCTTTCGGCCGGCATGGGCGGGAAAAAATTCGGACACGGCTTCGCGCCGGCTGACAAATACGAAGGGTTCGCCCTCGCCACCGAGCGGCGGGTCGGCAAGGGCGCGGTGATCTACGTGGCCATGCCGGCATTCAAGCACTACTGGCAGCACCAGAACCCGTTCGTCGCCGCCCTGGTCTTCGGCCTGATCGACAGGCTTCTGCCCGACCCGCTGGTCCGCGTCCCGACAAAGGCGCAGATGGAGATGGTCGCACTCCGCAAGGGCGACGACCTGATCGTGCATCTGGTCAATCACAGCGGGCGAGAGCGGCTGGGCGGCTACTGGTCGCCTCTGACGGAATACATGCCCGAGATACGCGACATACCCGTGGCGATCCGCGCCTGGCGAACCACTGCCGTCGCCGGCGAAATATTCCTCATGCCCTCGAAACAGCCTGTTGATTACCGGGCGGAAGATGGTTATCTCAAGCTGACGGTGCCGCGTCTGGAATTCATGGAGAGCATTCTGGCAAAGGGATATTATGCGAAAAAATAAGGCAGCAGTCCGGAAAGGAAAATCCATGTCAGCCTCGTCGATCATCATGCGGGCCTTCGAGCAGGGCAAGGGCGTGCTGCGTCTGGCGCCGGCGTGGGTTCCGCGTTCGTTTTGCGTTCCGGGCAGGCGGATAAAACTGCATCCCGACGACTACTACGCCCTCGGCGCGGTTCGCGGCGGCCTCGACGAGCGATGGTTCGCCTCGACCACGCCGGCCGACAACGGCCCGCTCACCAGCCCCGACGAGGGGCTAAGCCGCGTCGTCATGCAGCACAAGGATTCCGTCGAGACGGCCCTGCTGCGCGACGCGGTCGCCGAACTCAAGGATCGGCTGATCGGCAAGCGCCTGTGGGACAAGCACCGCTGCTGGCCGATGTACTCGAAATTTTTCGACAACCAGGGGCCGCTTCCGCACCACATCCACCATCGCGACAGCCACGCGGCGCTCGTGGGCCAGTTGGGCAAGCCCGAAGCCTACTACTTTCCGCCGCAGGTGAACAACCACGGCGGCGACTTTCCGTACACGTTCTTCGGCTTTGAGCCGGGCACCACAAAAGATCAGGTCCGCAAGTGCCTTGCCGATTTCACGAAGGGCGACAACCACATCACCTCGCTGTCGAAGGCTTATCGCCTGCAACCGGGCACCGGCTGGAACGTTCCGCCCGGCGTGCTGCACGCCCCGGGCAGCTTGTGCACCTACGAGCCGCAGAAGGCCTCCGACATCTTCGCGATGTACCAGTCGGTGGTAAACAAACAGGTAGTGCCGGCCGAATTTCTCTGGAAGAACACGCCGAAAAACCGCAAGGGCGATCTCGATTACCTGATGGAAGTTATCGACTGGGAGAAAAACGTCGATCCGCAGTTCGTAGCGCATAATTTCATGGCGCCGCGGCCCGTCAGGCCGGCCGCCGAAATGGAGGCCGAGGGTTATGTCGAGAACTGGATTTGCTATCGCAGCGACTCATTCAGCGCCAAGGAACTGACGGTGCCGCCCGGCCGGACCGTTACAATCCGGGACTCCGCCTGCTACGGCTTCATCGTCATGCAGGGGCACGGGACCTTCGGCGGCTGGGAGATAGAGTCGCCTGCCCTCATCCGCTTCGGGCAGCTTACGTCCGACGAGTTCTTCGTCAGCGAAGATGCGGCAAAGGCCGGCGTCCGCGTGCATAACCCAAGCCAAACCGACCCGCTGGTCATGCTCAAGCACTTCGGCCCGGAAAACCCGGACCTCAAAATCATTAATTGATCGGACGACAGGAGAAAGAATGGTTACGCCGTGCGACATAGCGGCCTATATCGAGGAACTCAAGGGCTGGCAGATCAACCGGGAGGAAGGAGTCCACCACGGGCGGTGGGACCACCGTATCTCCGCCGTAACCGTCTGCTGGAAGGCCACGCCGGAGGCGCTGGAGGATGCCGGGCGCCGCGGCGACGACCTCGTCATCGGCCACGAGAGCCTCTACGATCCATACGATTTCGACTTCAACGCCTTTGTTCGACCGGGCTGGCAGAATTGGGGCACAAATGAGCGGCGAAAGAAGCTGCTCCAGAAGTACAACCTTACCTTCCTTCGCCTGCATTCGTCGGTGGACGGCCTGTATGTGGGGCAGGGGTTTGCCGACATGCTGGAGCTGGGCGAACCCACGAAGGCCCATGACGGCGCGCCGCTGTGGGAGATAGAACAATGTCCTCTGTCCGATCTGGTCCGGCGAGTCAAGGAAAAGACCGGTTTGCCGAGCCTGCGGGTCTGCGCGCCCAAAGGGCTGGAGCAGAAAGTCAGCAAAATCGGCCTGCTGATAGGCGGCGCGGGGCTTGATTCAAACGTGGGAGGCCAGCAGCGATTGATTGACGCCGGATGCGATGTTCTCATATCGGGCGAGTCGGACAACTACGGCTTCCGTTTCGCAGCCGAGAACGGCATCCCCACCATCGAAACCAGCCACGAGGTCTGCGAGAACCCGGGGCTTCGCCGCTTCTGCGGGGTGCTCGCCGGCCGATTCACCGATCTGCGTTTCACGTTCTACGAGAACCCGTGCGTCTGGCAGATGGCATAGCCGGCGTGTAGAGGCCGACTGACTCGTCGTGGATTGTTCGGGATGGGCAACCAAGGAAGTGCGTCTGTTTCGATTAATTCCGAAGGTCTTCCTTGCGGCGGGATATTCGATAGAATACGCCGGTCTCCAATAAAGGAACCCTATCCATGAAGGCGATCGACACGGATTTACTGCTTCCCTGTCCCCAGCAGGTTCATCTTTCAGCCGGCGCGTGCGACCTCGGCGCGATTAGCGGCTGGATGCTGGCTCCGGGCGCGCTCTCCGGCCCGGCAGGCAAACAGCAGACCAGCTATCTCGCCGACGCCCTTGCGGAAGTGTTTGGCCGCAAGCTCACCCGCCGGGCCGCGCCCGATGAACGCACGATCCTGCTGGCTATCGACGGCCGGGGCGTCGAGGGCAAGGGGCCGGAGAGCTACGTCCTCAAGGCCGGTCCGGCCGGCGTGTCGATCACCGGCGCAAGCGCCCGGGCCATCTTCTGGGGCATCCAGACGCTCGGCCAGATACGCCAGCTCTCCGTCGGAGCCGCATTCCGCTCGATTATTATCCGCGACTGGCCGACGATGGCCATCCGCGGCTACAGCGACGACATGAGCCGCAAACAGGTCTCCACGCTCCGCGACCTGGAGTTCATCATTCGCCAGATGGCCCGCTTCAAGCTCAACATGTACCAGCCGTACATGGAGGACATCATTTACATCGACCGCCACCCGATGATGGGCATCAACCGCGGCAGGCTGACGCGGGACGAGGTCGGCTACCTCGTCGAGATCGGCAGGCGGAATTTCGTGGACATCCTGCCGCTGTTCAATTCCTGCGCCCACTGCGAGAACATGCTCAACCAGAAGGAATATCACCACCTGCGATTTGAAAATAACCCGGAGAACCTCGATCCGCGTCTTCCAGAGGTTCGCCGCCTGCTGGAGGGAGTCTATGAGCAGCTTTTTGAGCAGTTTCCATGCGAGTATTTTCACGTGGGGCTGGACGAGGCCCGCGGGCTGGGCGAGCGTCCCGATCTTTACGTCAAACACGCCAACTGGCTTGCCAAAATTGTCCTGGCGGCCGGCCGCAGGCCGATCATGTACCACGACATGTTCGTGCCGTATCACGCGCATTTCACGAAATATTCAGCCCGCTGGCTGGGCAAGCTCGACCGTCGGATCATCCTGGACCAGTGGATGTACGGCGATGATCCGGAATTCCTGCCGGAGATGACGAGGCGAGGCTTTGAGGTAATTATTTCACCGTGCATGCGCGGCTCGTATTGCGGGGCGGGGCCGGAGGTCTGGCGCAAGAACAACAATTTCACCCGCTATGCGCTGGGCTATCCTGGCATACTGGGCATGCTCGACACTACGTGGAACCACGACGGCATGCACGACCGCCATCTCAACTGGCGCGGACTTGGCATGACGGGGCAGGTTACGTGGTCCGGTCCGGCGGGCGAATCGGCGATGGCGCGGATGAGGCGGGCGTTCGACGCGCAGTTCTACGGACTGGCGGACCGGCGGATGTCCGACTCGCTGGACAAGCTCGTTACGTTCGGCGAAGGCAATTGTTTCGGCGGCCTGGCGCTGAAGCTGCCGGTGGAACTGGCCCAGTCGTGCGGGCCGAATCGCAAACTGCAAGCGCAGGCAAAACGGACCGCGGCGGAACTCGCCGGCCACCGTAAGACGATAGCGGAGGCGATGCGAAAGGCCAAATGCAACGCCGGGCAACTGCGGCACGTGGAGCTGGGTTTGTCGAGGATCGGCGCCGGGATATCCCGCGTTCTTTCGGCCGGAGGGCTTCTTGACGCGCTCCGGGCCGGTAGCGCCGTGCGGATCGCCAGGATAGCTGCCAAAGAGCAGGACGCAATGATGCAACTGCGGGAAACTCACGCCCGGATCTGGCTGGAGGTCCACAAGCCCGAGGGGTTGGAATTTTTGGATCATCATTATCGCGGCGCGGTTTCGGCCCTGGAATATCTGGCGTGGCGGACGCGGTGGAATCGCCGGCGGGCGAAGGAACTGATGGCAGGGGGGTTGACGCCGCTGGATCTTTCATCGGCCGCGACGGCCTGCCCCGGCGAAATGGCGGCCCTGCCATGGGGCCTCAACGTGCTGGACAATATCCCGTGGCTGGTGGCCGATCCGGGCAAGAACGGCGGCAAGTCGGTGGTTATGATGAGATCGGCGCGGTTGCGCAAACTGCCGATCAAGGCGGTCATTCACGTCGGCCGGCGGGCGCGGGTCGTGCACTTCCTGCACAGCCTGCACGGCAACGACTTGAAAAATCCCGGCCGGTACAGGCTCATCTTCGCCGACGGCTCAAGGCAGGACATCCCCCTGCGGCCCGGCAAGGACGTGGCGGACTGGTGGATGCCCTTCGGCCATCTCTTCGGCGGCGGCGGGGCGATGAGGATCGACACGCGGACGACGCGACTGGCGTTCCTGACCGGTTCGGAGTATCTGCAAGGCCACTGCCTCTACCATTTTCGCCGCAAGGTCAGCAACCCGGCGGCCGCGATACAACGCATCGAGGTCCACGCCGGCGACGGCGACGTCAGCCTCCTCCTTGCCGCTGTTACGCTGGAGTGAAACTTTTTCCATGGCACAGGCGCCTATGCCACTGTCCCACACGACGCGTGTTCGCGGAGCGTGGGGCAGTGGCCTGAGACAACAGGCGAACGCGAAATTATTTCTCACCTGAAGGATGCTTGGACGGCTCGCCTGCATGAGAGTTGCTTTTCCCTCACAACAGATAAATATTTCGTCGAAAATCGTTGGTCGGGGTCGTCTGTAATTTTGCCATGTCTGCCAGTGGCGGGTGCGAAACCCTGGAATTTCACTGAATGGACGGTTTTCCCCGGGTTCCACTTCGTCCGCCCTCGCCCATCCTTCGCTAAAGCTACGGAGGGCTTCGGCGGACTACGCTTCACCCGGGGCTACTTTCTACCGGCCCTTCGGGCCTTTAATTTGGCGGCGATGAATCCACAAGGCATCTTTGCCCTTCTGAAAACTCATGCAATGAAACAAAACCGGGATCGGTTTGCCTTCAAAGCGTATTCCCAATTCACATACCGGCGACACAGGCATTACTTTGCCGGCGCGGTTGACGGCTCGGCTGGGGCCGGGGCGGTCAGTCTGTAGATGCAGATATTTCGCATCACGTCGCAGGCCGAGTCGGAATCGTAGCCGTCCATGCCGAGGGCCGAGTAGCCGACAAGCCCGCCGGTGAGGTCCTCGGCGCTGAACAGCACCTTGGGGCGGCTGCCGGCAAGAACGGCCATCAGCCGCGGCTCCCTGATCCCGCCGATCCGGGCCAGCGTAACGCGGCGGTACTTGACCTTGTCGATCGTCATGTCCTTGAGCTGGTAAACCGGGCTGTCCAGGGGCAGGGGCAGAAGCGAGTCGGCGCCCCAGAGTTCGGCTATCAGGTTCTTCGCCGATTCGGTGAAGCCCTTGGCCGAGCCTGCTGCGTCCATCACGAGCAGCCCCCCGCCGTCAACCCACTTTTTCAGCGCATCCTTGTCCTGCTGATTCAGCGTGAATCCGCCCGTGCCGGTCATAAACGCGATCTTGACCTGGTCGGTCAAATCCGACGGCGAGATGCCGGTTTCCGGCATGGCCGCGGCCGGTGCGCTGGCCGGTGCGCTCGCCGCCGCCTCGACCAAATCCAGCTTGAGGTCGTGCTGAGCGCTCATCAGACGGTTCAACCGCTGAAGCGCCAGCGGCTCGGGGTCGTAGTTGCCAGCGTAACGGATTCTGGCCGCCTTGAGAGACTTTGATGGCGACCTGGCGGGCTCTTCAGGCCAGACCTTCGAGGCGCGGTTCTTGATCTGCTTGTCCGTATCGTACATCAACACGTTGGCGGCGTCCTCAAAGTTCACCCGCCCCGTCGCCACCGCATATGTCTGCCACGAGACCGGCAGGTCAATGTCCGTGTGAATCGCCAGAGGCCGGATTCCGTTGCTGACAATGTGAAACGCCGGCGCGCCGGGCAGCTTGTACTGGCACATGAAAATGGGATGTTCCCTGCCCGCCGCCGTCAGCTCGTACTTCGGAAAAATCTTCTTATATGCCGCCCTCATCCCCCCGCCGAACGCCCCGCCGCCGCACTCGTTCATTGAAAAGAGCGTCCCGCCCTGGTTGACGTACGTCCGCAGCTTGGCGATATCGCCGTCGGTGAACTTCGGGGCCTTCGACCCGCTGAGAGTTACAACCGGCGCGTCGTGCCATTCGCCGACCTCGCTCTTGAGCGTGATGATCTGCCAGTTGACCTCCTGCTCGTAAACGCCCTCCGCCCAGCGGCAGAAGTTGGCCAGCGCGCGAGGGCGGTTGTTCCAGTCGCCGTCGTACTCAAGCCGGTTGAACAGCACGCCGTGCTGCCCGCGAATCAGGAACAGAAGCGCGTACGCGGACGCCACGTCCGGCCCCCAGTTGCTGGTCCACGAGCCGTCCTCGGCCTGGACGTTCAGGATTCTTATCGACCCCAGCTTGTACCAGTCGGCGTCGCCGAAATACTTGTATCCGCTGGCCAAGCCTATCCGCTCGATGCCGTACATTCCGTAAAAGAATTCCTTCTGCTGCCCGCCGCCGGGATTTATGGTTGTTATCACTTCCTTGAAATTGGCGTCGTACCATTTAAGCCCCTTTTCGATCGGGGCGAACTCCGTCTGGGCGCTGCATTTGATGAATTCCTGACCCTTAAGGGCGTCGATGCAGACGAACAGAGACGCGATTCCGGCGGCGGTCATGGTATAACTCGGGTTGTCAGCGCCTTCATATCCCCATCCGCCGTCGGGCTTCTGGCGGGTTATCCACCATTTCATTACCTTATCCCAGTAATCCTTCGGTATCTCCATGTTTCCGCGATAGCCCGCCCACACGGCCAGCAGGCCGTACTGGGAGTTGGAAGGGTCGGATATGTCGCCTCGCGTGTTCAGCGAATAAAAATATCCGCCAACGAAATCCTTGTCTTTTTCCCTGATAAACTTCGCAACGTCCGTTTCCAGGCTCTTGCGGAACTTGGCCGCGGCGGTCTTGTCCGCGGCCATGGCCTGTTTCCATGCCCTCAGCCAGACCTGTGTGCGGAACGCCACGCAGTATGTCGAGTCTCTGCCGCCAATGACTTCCGGCGTATTGGCCAGCCAGGTGAGCCCCTTGGCGATTTTTTCAT
The DNA here is from genome assembly GCA_016235825.1 of Planctomycetota bacterium. Taxonomy (GTDB): domain Bacteria; phylum Planctomycetota; class Phycisphaerae; order SM23-33; family SM23-33; genus JACRIL01. The sequence continues at coordinate 548 of JACRIL010000236.1, read as the reverse complement.
TCTGAAATGACATCCCCTTTTCCATCAGCGCGTACAAGGCCATGGAGGTGGCGGCGATTTTGCAGTTATGAGCGTCGTCTTTATCTTCAATCGGCCTGTTCCAGGCGGTTATGACGGGCCAGCTTCCGTCGGCCTCTTGACGCGACAACAGAAACTCGGCGCCTTTGTCGATGGCCTTCTGGATTGCCTGGTCGGAAAACGGAATCTTGGCGTTCTTGAAGTCGAAGCTCCGCTGGGCTGATGCAACCGAAGGGAGGATGATTACTGCCGCCGCCAGTGGGATCAATCCGGTGATTTTCATGAAGAATCTCCTGATCAGTCCGGATAGGCTCTTAAGCGATTTCTTCCGGGGTCTAACGTTCAAAAATAACCATTAACGGAGAGCCAGTCAAGCGAATTAAAAAAGATTAAGGGGGGTAGACGGTTAGCTCCCCCTGCCCTAATATATGGTGGTGGAAGCATCGACCGACAAAACTACTACGCAGGTGCTGGTCGCTGGACAGGATTATCCGCAAACATATCGCGAGTTCGTGGAGATGTTTCCGGAC
>JACRIL010000238.1 GCA_016235825.1 Planctomycetota bacterium | reverse complement strand
AGTACGTGTTCAACATCGGCCGCAACTGCTGAATCTGTTTGACATCCATGCCGTAGCTCCTTTGCTGTCAAGGCGTCCTGTAAGGAACCATCGGATGGCTGGATGAATTTTCTTGAGCTAAAGTCTCGTTGTAGTGGTAATCATGCAGGAACCTGAGCGTGAACGCCTCGGCCTGCCTTGCCGGCAGTTTCGCCAGCGCCGTCCGCAGGGAACCAACCAGTTCATCCTGCTGCATCTTCCTGAGCGGATCGCTTTCAGTTACCGGTTTTTCCGTCGGCGCCGGCGGCTGAAAAGCCTTCAGACGTATGTTTCGGCGAAGCATGTCTATGCCTTTTAAAGTAACGAGCCTGTGCAGCAGCGCCCGCCAATTTTTCACCGGTTGGCGGCGGGCGAATTCCACCGCGGCGACGAAGGCGTCCTGCGCGCAGTCGTGCGCGTCCGCGTCGTTGCCGAGCAGTCGCCAGGCCGTCTCGTAGACGGCCCGGCCGTGCTGCGCCACAATTTCCTGCCAATCATGCATTCCCGGGCCGGATTTCTTTGCTCTGGAATATTAGTCGATAATAGAGGCCGACTCTAACGCTCATTCCGGTTTTTTGTAACGTCGGGGAAGGTCCGTCCGGGGCGTAAAAAAAGGAACGTCAAAGATTGTGGCCTGATTGAGCCGATCTGTATATAATAATGACAGATCATCTGGCGGCGCCCGGCCCGGACGGCCGGTGAAGCACGTGTCCGAACGCCCCTGAAAGCGGAATGGAGTCCTGCGATGAGCCTGCGTTTTTTGCGGCTGCTGACGTTTCTGCCGCTGCTTGCGGCGTTTGCGGGCTGCGCCAGCAACAACGACTGCCCGCCCCCCGTGAACATGGCCGAATACGTCTGCCTCTCCAATTCCGGCAGGCTAAACTGCCCCGCCCGAAGCCTGCTGGCCTACAACGTCCAGCGCGTCGCCGACGACGGATTATCCGATTCCCGGCGGCTCGACTCGTTGGGGCTGGTCCAGGAACTTTACGACGGCGATCCCAACATCCTGGCGGGCCTTTCCGGCGTGATGGACGACCCGGCCATCGGGGCCGAACTGAAGGAATCTCTCCATCTCTTCCTGCAAGCCCATCCGCCGCCGCGCACCGGCGGTTATGCCCAGGACGCCCCTGGCAAATTCCAGCCCGCGGGCCAGGCCAAAATAGCCACGCGGTAATAACAGCCGGCGGGTCAGAGCCTCACTTTGTCGTCTGGCCGATCGCCCGGACTGAGCACTTGTTGATGTTGTCCGGGATGACTTCCGTTTCCTGGAGGATCACCTCGTACTTGTCGGATGCGTCGGCGTTCATCAGCGGGCTGATCTTTGGTTTTCCCTCCGCCGAACCGGCATACTGGCCGTCGCCGGTGTAGAAGTCGCAGTAGAGCTTGACGTTCATGAGCAACTGGCCGGTCGTGTTTCTCACCTTGCCCACCACGCGGATGGTCGTCTTGCCGTCCTCGGTCTTGTTGTCGAACCTGGCGTCGCTGACGACCCATAGAACCTGATCGGCCGGGGCTTTTTTCACGACCACCTTGCTCTTTGGATTCGCCAGGTGTGCCTTTGGGGCATCCTCGCCGCCGATGGCGACGTGAAACGGCAGCTTGGCCTTGGGCGGGACGTTAAGGACCGTGGCCGGCGGCTTGAGGTCCTTGGTGGCCTGGCCGTCAAACGCCTGGATCGTTATTGTTACGCTCGCCAGCGGATAGTCGTAGTTGTTCGTGAACGTGCCGACTATGTCGCCCGAGTCGTCGCCGGTGTCGCTGCCTTTGAACTTGCACTCGACCGTGATGTTCGGCGGGGCCGGTTCGCTTGCCGGCGCCGAGGCCGCGTCCGTCTTTGGAGCCGCGTCGTCCGCCCGCAGAACCACCGAAATCCCCGCCCCGGCCAGCCCCACCAGCACCAGCACTGCCGCAAGATTCTTCATCTCGTGAGCCTTTCTTGAAAAACCCGATGTCGCATCCCGCATTGGCAAGGATATCCAAAGCCCCCGGACAAAGCAACTGCCGGACAGATCGAAATTCCCGGAATTCCCGAAAAAGTCGGCGACAATCCGGCGATGCGGCGCAACTCGTTTATTGACCGCAAGTTAAAAACGTAAATATATGCGCGATATCCCGCCTGACCGCTAACCCGGCCGGTCAGCGTCTGTCAATTATGGAAGAAGAAAGCAATACGCGGCGTAAAAATGCGTATGTAAGAATGAGGAGTTGGAACATGGCTGACACGAACATGACAATCGTAAATTGCGCGACCTGCCAGAACGAGTATCTGTACACGGGCTCGGCGTCCCAGGGGTTCTGCCGCTGCCCGAAATGCGGCGGGACGAACCTGGTCCCCGACCTGGGCCACAGCGCCAAGCCGGCGACTTTCGACGACTCGGCGGTGGCTCTGTCGGCGATGCGGTCCTCGCTGTTTCCGGGCGATTTTGTGGCAGTCTGCTCCAAGCGGAACAGGGCGTGGAACGGCATGGTCGGGATGATCGTCAGGATATGGAAGTTCGGCAAGGAACCCTCGGAGATCGAGGTCATGCTCGGCAGGGAACGCAGGCTCTTCCGCAAGGAAGAACTCAAGCTGCTCAGCGAACCGGCCAGCGGCCCGGCTAACTGACCCCGACAAAACAGGACGTTTCCATCCATCCGTCCGGACATGTCGCCTGACGGCGGACTTCGCTCCACACCGGGGTTATTTGCAAACGCCCTGAACATCCGGGCTGAAAAATCGGCCAATGGCACTTTCGCGCAGATTTTTTCGGGCATTTTGCCTCAACTTACACTCGTGATTTTTCAGGCGGCATTTTGCTCTTGCGGCCTCGAATAAGTATCATCGGGATCAGCGATAATATCACAATGCTTGCTGCGCCCTCCACATACCAGGAAAACACCAAGGCCGCAGTATTATGGTGTTTGGGAAAGTTCTGAAGACGATCATTCTCCAGGTAACCACATATGATCACATATATCATCATCAATATGCTGGCTAACACAATTTTCACATAATTTGACTTTTTTCCAAGAACTCGTTTCGCAAGTAAAATCACGAGCCAGCCTGAAATGAATGGAACGATTCCAGTTACTGCCGTGATAGCAATGTATAGTTCCGTAAAATCAAACCTGCCGAACATTAGCGAGTCCTCTATGGGTTTATATGTTCAGTACTACCGCCGATTTATTCCGGCAGCCGGATTTTTGCCAGTTGTATCGGGCAGCCCTCGTCGGCCGAGAACGGCTGGAGGCGGACGGTGAACCGGAATTCCTTCGGCTCGAGTTCATATTGTTTCCACGGCTGGGGGCCGCAGCTCGCCGAGCCGATGCCGTTCTGTTTCAGGTCCAGGTTGAGCGTGATGAAATCGCGGGGAACAAGGTCGTAGGTGTGCCTTGCCTTCTCGAAGTCCCGCGTGGTGTAGCGGTGCGCGCTGAAATCCAGTTGGGGCATTCCGACGGCCAGCAGGCCCATGCCGCGTCTGTCGGTCATGGCGACCCAGCGGACGTCTGTGCGGTTGCCGTTTTCCTGCGGCCAGGTGTACGGCGTGTAGAGTTCGTCGATTCCGGCCCGCCAGACGCCGAAGCGGTTGGCGAGTTTGGTGTCGCAATATGATTCGCCCGGCCCGCGGCCGTACCACATAACGCGCTCCAGTCCGGCCGGGACGGTCATCTGCAGCCCGATCCTCGGGATCATCTTCGGCCAGTCGCCCTTCGGCAGGCCGTGGACGTCGATCAGCACGGATGAGTTGCCGAAGAACGTGTAGGTGTAGTCGCACAGCCAGGCGTTTGTGCCATTTGGCGGGGCGATGCGGCTGGTTACGCGGACGCGGGCAGACGTTTTGTCCAGTTGGCCCGCCTCGACGGCGACGATGTGGTGCCGGAGCATGTGCAGGCCGGCCTTTCGCCACTGGCGTTCGATGGGCCCGTCGGGCCAGCCGGCGGCGTCGTTGTTGGTCGGGGCTCGCCAGAAATTCAGTTCCAGCCCCGTGCGGATCAGTTCCACGCCGTCGCGGATAAGCGAGATGAGCCTGCCCCAAGGCCGGCTGAACACGGCCAGAAAGTCGGCCCCGCTGATGATGACGTCCCGCTCATGATCCTCGATCTTCAGCGGCGGCATCTTCGCCGCGTCGAGCCTGGGCCCGGCCGATGCCTTGAACGGCAGAAGGAACTGTTCCCATGCGACCTCGTGCCCGCTCTGCGCCCAGCCGGCGTCGCATGCCAGGGCGAAGCTGACGTTCAGCCAGTATTCCGTGCCGGGTCGAAGAACCGCCGGGTGCGAGAACGGAATCGTAATCTCCGCGCCGCGGCCGGGCGGCACGGATGGCAAGGCCAGTTTGCCGCCCTGTATCGGTTCGCCGTCGGCCTGCACGCTCCACGACATGTTCAGCCCGTCCAGACCGATAAAATCGTAGCGGTTTGTTATTTTAAGTTTGCCCGCGGCCAGATCGATCGCCTCGACCTTCACCGGCTCGATCACTTTTTTGTATTCGATCAGCCCCGGCGACGGCACTCGATCGGCCGACACAAGCCCGTCGATGATGAAGTTGCCGTCGTTGGGTTCGTCGCCGAAGTCGCCGCCGTAGGCGAAGTATTCCTTTCCATCCGACGTCCGCCGCCTTATGCCGTGGTCGCACCATTCCCAGATAAACCCGCCCTGGAGCCGCTTGTGCGAGTAGAAAACCTCCCAGTATTCCTTCAGTCCGCCCGGGCCGTTGCCCATCGCGTGGCAATATTCGCAAAGGATGAACGGTTTGGCCGCGCCGGCCTGGCCGGCTATTTCGACTATTTTGTCCACATGGACGTACATCTGGCTGAGCACGTCGGTAACGTCGGTCCGACGGTCGCCCTCGTAGTGGATCGGCCTGGTCGGATCGATCGCCCGGGCCGTCTCGGCCATTTTTACGTGGTTCTGCCCGAAATCCGACTCGTTTCCCAGCGACCACAAAATGACGCATGGATGGTTTTTGTCTCGCTGGACCATCCTCGCCATGCGGTCGACGCATGCGGCGGCCCAGATCGGATCGTCGCTGGGATTGGTTATGTCCTCGCGGCCGCAGAAGCCGTGCGTTTCCAGATCGCACTCATCTATGAGGTACAGGCCGAACCGGTCGCACAGGTCGTAGAATCGCGGGTCGTCGGGGTAATGGCTGGTGCGGATGGCGTTGATGTTGTGCCGCTTCATAAGCAGGATGTCCTGGTTCATCGCCTCAATCGGCACAGCCCGGCCGAGGTCGGGATGATGCTCGTGCCGGTTGACGCCCTTGAACATTATCCGCGCGCCGTTGACCAGCAGATTGCCGCCCTTGATTTCCACGGACCGGAAACCTACTTTGACCGGCACGACCTCGACGACGTGGCCGGCCGGATCCTTGAGCGCAAGAATCGCCGTGTAGAGATACGGGTTCTCGGCCGACCATTTTTGGGGATTGGCTATCACTACAACGAGACTTTAGCTCAAGAAAATTCATCCAGCCATCCGATGGTTCCTTACAGGACGCCTTGACAGCAAAGGAGCTACGGCATGGATGTCAAACAGATTCAGCAGTTGCGGCCGATGTTGAACACGTACTT
>JACRIL010000237.1 GCA_016235825.1 Planctomycetota bacterium | reverse complement strand
CGCCGAAAGCCGCATCAGCGACGTGGACGTGGCGACCGAGACGGCCGTCATGACCAGGAACCTGGTGCTGGCACAGGCCGGCGTGTCCATGCTGTCCATGGCCAACGGCCTGCCGCAGATGGCCCTGTCCCTGCTGGGCGGATAAACCCCGCAGTTCAAGACTGGCCTTGAAGATCGAAGCCCGGCCTAAACGCCGGGCTTCGGTTTTTTATGCGCGGAACGCACATATTATGTTTATATGGTAGTATAGGCAGCACAGATGACTCCACTGGACGCCAAATATTTCATGCCGATCCGATGGAACTAATGTAAATTAATATGCTCGCGATGAAGGCGCGTGCCGAAAGAGGAAGATTGTGCCGGATAAGGCCCAGAATTCAACAATAAGGCGGACCCTCGACCAGGCCGGCGAGGTTTTTGCCCAAGGCCGGCTGGATGAGGCGCAAGGCCTGCTCCGGCAGGTTCTGCAACTCGACGGGGCCTGCGCCGAGGCGCACCACAATCTGGGGCTGGTCCACGCCAGACGGTCGGACTGGCCGGCGGCGGCAGAGTGCTTCTCGCGGGCGGCGGAACTCTCGCCGGGCAATGCCGGGGCGATCAATAATCTGGCCAAGGCGTATTTCTGCGCCGGAAAGCACGATCTTGCCGTCAGGAATTTCGCCCGTGCGATCGCGCTGGATGAAAAATCGGTCGGGGCCTGCCGCGGCATGGGGCAGACGCTGGCGGCGATGGGCGAGTTTGAGGATGCCGTCGAATATCTTCGCCGGGCGCTGGCCCAGTCGCCTGCGGACATCGAGACGCTCAGTTCGCTGGGCGCGGCCCTGGGCCGGCTGGGCAGACGGGCCGAAGAGGCCGATGTTTTCGGCAAGGTCGTCGCGACGCGGCCCGATTACGCCGAGGGGCATAATAACCTGGGCAACTCGCTCTACTGCGTCGGGCAGTTCAGGCCGGCGGAGGAATGTTATCTCAAGGCCGTCTCGCTCAAGCCCGCCCTGGCTGAGGCAAAGTTCAACCTGTCGCTGCTGCAACTGCTGGAAGGCCGGTTCGCCGACGGCTGGGCCAATTTCGAGGCCCGATATGATCTGGCGGATCTGACCTGTTTGAGACCCGACGCGCCGCGATGGGACGGCAGGGGCCTGGCCGGCGGAACGCTGCTGGTGCGGCACGAACAGGGATTCGGCGACTCCATCCACTTCGTCCGCTACCTTCCGATGGCGCGGCAGCGGTGCGGCAGGCTGGTTTTCGGCTGTCCGAAGGAATTGCGAAGACTGTTTGCCGGATTGGCCGGCGTCGATGAATGGGTCGAAAATTACGCCGGCGTAAAATATGACGCGACGACCGGCCTGCTGAGCCTGCCGGGCCTTTTCGGAACCAATCTGAACAATATCCCGGCGGCAATCCCGTATCTGCGGGCCGACCAGCAAAGATCGCTGGAATTCAAGCGGATGCTGCCGGCCGGCAAACTGAACGTCGGCCTGGCCTGGTCGGGCCATCCCAATTACGCCCGAAACCACGAGCGGGCGATGCGCCTTTGGGATTACGGGCCTGTGCTGGAGACGCAGGGCGCCGCGCTGCACAGTTTGCAGATCGGCGGCCGGGCCGACGAAATCGAGCGGTGCCCCGACCTGCAAATCCGCGACTGGTCGGGCGAACTGAAGGACTTCGCCGACACCGCCGCGCTGATCGACGCCCTTGACGTGGTGATAACAACCGACACGGCGGTTGCGCACCTGGCCGGGGCGATGGGCAAAGCGGTCTGGGTTCTGCTCTGCCTCGTGCCCGATTGGCGATGGCTGATCGATCGGCCCGATTGCCCGTGGTATCCGACGATGCGTCTGTTCCGACAGAAATCCTACGGTGATTGGGCTAGTGTGGCGGCGGCCGTCGCGGGCGAACTGGCGAAGATGGCCGATGCCTGGAAAACCCAGCCGGCGATGCAATCGCAATCGACGCCGGCAGATGATGACGATCTGGCCGGCCTGCCCGTCGCGCAACTGCTGGCGCGGGCCGGAATGGCCTTTGAAATGGGCAACATGGACGAGGCCATGCGATGCTACGGCCGTGCTCTGACCGTCGAACCGGAAAATTTTCAGGCCCTGTTCAACATGGGCGTGCTGCTTCAGACTCAGGAACAATTGCCGCAAGCGGCCGAATATTACAGCAAGGCCGTATCGATCGTGCCGCAGTCGCCGCAGGGACAATGCAACCTCGGCTGCGTGATGGCCCGAATAGGCCGGCTGGACGAGGCCGCCGCGGCTTACGCCGCCTTTGCCGCAATCTCGCCCGGCGATCCGATGGCCCACGGCTCGCTTGCCGGCGCGCTGTTCCAGCTCAAAAAATATGAGCAGGCGGCGGAGGCGTTTCAGAAAGCCCTCAATCTGCGGCCCGATCAGCCTAACGACTGGTGCAACCTGGGGCTGTGCATGGAAAAGACCGGCCGGCTCGACCGGGCCCAGGAATGCTATCGCAAGGCTATTTCACTCAAGGGCGATTTTGCCGAGGCCGTCTGCAACCTGGCGGGCGTCATGCTGCAACTGGAACGGCCCCATGAAGCCCGCGACCTCTATCAGCGGGCGACATCCATCAAGCCCGACATGCCGAACGCCTTCTGGGGGCTGGGAAACATCCTGCTGAAGCAGGGCGATCTCGCCGGGGCCGAACGGATGAATCGCCGGGCCGTGGAACTGGCCCCCGACAACGCCGACGCGAACTGGAACCTGTCCATCATCCTGCTGCTGACCGGCAAATTCGAGGAAGGCTGGCGGAGATACGCCTTCCGCCGGCAAGTGGGCGATTTCGGATATCCGCCGGTAAGCTCGCCTCTGTGGGACGGCCGGCCGATGCCGGACGGCACGCTGCTGGTTGTGCACGAGCAGGGATTCGGCGATACGATACAGTTCGCACGCTACGTCAGGCTGGCAAGGCGGCGTTGCGGCCGGCTGGCGCTTTCATGCCATCCGCAACTTGCCGGACTTTTCAGACGCCTTGCCGGCGCCGATGAAATTGTTGCCGATCTTGCCAACGTCAGGTGCGACTCGGTCGTCTGGCTGCTCGATCTGCCCGGAATTTTCAAAACCGATCTATCCAATATCCCCGCCGACGTGCCGTATCTTCGGGCGCCTGATGAAAAGGCAAAAACCTGGCGGGATAAAATGGCCGGCGGCATGCTGAACGTTGGGCTTGCATGGTCGGGCAATCCGAAATTCGCCGCCGATCAAACCCGTTCGACGAATCTTGAGACATTCGCGGTGCTGGCCGGGGCGAGCGGCGCGGCATTTCACAGTTTGCAGGTCGGGCCGCTGGCCGGCCAGGCCAAGTCGCCGCCGGCCGGTATGCGGATAACCGATTGGTCGGAACAATTGAAGGATTTTTCCGACACGGCCGGCCTGATCGCCAATCTTGACCTGGTGATAACGACCGACACGGCCGTGGCGCATCTTGCCGGAGCGATGGGCAAGCCGACGTGGGTTCTGCTGGGCAGCCCGCCCGACTGGCGATGGCTGCTGGACCGGCCCGACTGCCCGTGGTACCCGACGATGCGATTATTCCGGCAGGAAAAGCCCGGCGACTGGTCCGGCCCGGCGGCGAAAATCGCCGACGAACTTCGGCGGCTCGCTGCCGGCGGCGGCCGATCACATTCGGCCAATCGGGAAATTCCGTCAGCCTCAGCCGACCGGCCCGGCCCGGCGGAACAGCCTGCCGGCGCGCCTGCTTTTATTGCCGAACTGGTCGATCAGGCCCAGCAATTCAGCCAGTCAGGCCGGCACGACCAGGCCGCCGCTGCATATCAGAAAATATTGGAGATCGAGCCGGGCAACACGCTGGCGCTCAATAATCTCGGCGTGATCGAGGAAAAGACGGGCAGGTTTGATCAGGCCGGGCAATATTACGCGCGGGCCGTCCGCGCCGATCCGAAATTCGCCGATGGGCATTACAACCTGGGCATGGTGCATCTGCGGATGGGCCGGCCGGAACTGGCCGAGCAGGAATATCGCCAGGCTGTCGCGATTAATCCCGGTTTCTTCGAGGCCCACAACAACCTCGGCACGATCTGCCTGAGGACCGGCAGATTCGGGCAGGCGCTGGAATACTACCAGAGGGCGGCGGCTATTCAGCCCGGCTCGACGCTGGCAATCGGAAATTGCGGCAAGGCGCTGTACAAGCTGGGCCGGCTCGACGAGGCGGAGAAATGCTACGAGCGCGTGCTGGCGCAACAGCCTGGCCTGGCGGATATCCGGGCCAGCAACAGTCTGATACGCCTGCTCAAGGGCGATTACCGGCGAGGCCTGGCGGAGTACGAGGCCAGGTACGATCTGCCGGAATTTAACTATGTGGCGGCGCTTCGGCCGCGGTGGGACGGCTCGGCGATGCCCGATAAAACGCTGCTGGTCTGCCACGAGCAGGGACTGGGCGACACGATCCAGTTCGCGCGATATCTTCCGCAGGCGAGGCGGCGGTGCGGCAGATTGATTCTGTGCTGTCCGAATACGCTCATGCCGTTGCTGAAATCGGCTGCTGGCATAGACGAGGTGGTCGGCGACGCCGGCCAGGCCAGGTACGACGCCGCGATCGGCATCGTCAGTCTGCCATGGATTTTCGGCGCGACCCCTGAAACCGCTTCCGTCAATGCGGCCTATCTGCGGGCAGACCCGGCGCGCTCAGCCGCATGGCGGCAGAGGATTCCGCGAATCGGGCTGAACGTCGGGCTTGCATGGGCGGGCGATCCGCGAAACCGCCGAGACACCCAGAGATCGCTCGAACTTTCCGCCCTCGACGCGTTATGCGAGGCCCGTGGCGCGGCGTTCCACAGTCTTCAGGTCGGCCCGGCGGCAGATCAGATCGGTTCGGGCAAGCTGAAAATCGCCGACTGGTCGGCCATGCTGACCGATTTCGCCGAGACCGCCGCCCTGACGGATAATCTGGATCTTGTGGTTACAGTCGATACGGCCGCGGCTCATCTGGCCGGCTCGATGGGCAAGCCCGTCTGGATCATCCTGCCGACGCTGCCAGACTGGCGATGGATGCTCGACCGCCCCGTCAGCCCGTGGTACCCATCGGCCAGGCTTTTCAGACAGGCCAAATCAGACGATTGGAGCAAACCCCTCTCTGAAATCGTCTCCGAACTCCGAAAACTCATCGAAAAGGCGAGATAGCGATCCCGCCGCGAAGCGGCGCAGGAGTCATGGAGTTGCGGGCCACGAGGCCGGCTGGGTGTCGGCCAGCAGTTCCTCGATATATTCGGCGGCCTGCTGCTGCCACGGATTGTTGATCGCCTCGACCACGATCTTGAAATATTCCATCGGTTTTTTGAAAGGCAGTTTCAGTTCGGCGGTCTGGGCCGGCATCATGGCCAGTCTGCCCAGTTCAAAATTGGCCTCGATGGCGGCGTCGCGGTCGTTGATATATCCCTGCGGACCGGCCATGGCCATGAGGTCCTGGACTTTTTTCTTCAGGTCCTTTTGCGCGAGCACCGACGCCAGTTCCATGTTGCCGGCCATGGAGGTCCGGAAGAATTGCTGTTCGGGCGGCCTGGACTGATCGGCCTTGGCAAGGTCGGTGAGTTTCTGCTGGTAGTCCTCGTCATGGGGATTGATCTCCATCAGTGCGGCCAGGGCCTGGGCGGCATGAAGATCGTTGCATATGGAATTGCGGAGCACGATCCACCGGAGTTTGCGGACCCCGAAACACGTCTCGGAATAATACGCCTGGGCCGGCAGCATGATAGGCTGGGTGAAAACGCCTATGAGACGGTCCCTGGGGGCGTAGGATGACTGATTGATTTTTTGCAGCGTTTTATCGGCCTCGGCCAGCAGATTTTCTGCCTCGGCGACGAGCTTTCGTTTATCGTCGTCGGTCAGGCACCTGTCCCACGCCAGCCGGCGGATAGTCAGTTGGGCCAACTGCCATTGAGCAATCGCTCCATGAGGGCTGTCCGGCCGGCCGGTTGCAAGCTCCCGCCATGCCCCCTGCGATTCCCTGGGCGGATACGAGGCGGAATAACAAACGCTGCCGGCCTGAAGCGAAGACAAATCGATCCGGATGCTCTGCCTCTGGGCGTCCAGCCACATTACCGCCGGCGCCAGCGGGCTGGCCGGATAGGTCTTGAGAAAATTGCCGCACTGTTTCTTGATCGCCCGCTTGCGCTTTTCCAGGTCATCCTGAACGGCCTGGAAGATCGACTGATCGGACAGGCCCTCGACGGCGGCCGCTTTTTTCCAGTCTTCAAGGGGCGTCTGCCTGAAGAGCATCTGCGTCTGGCCTCGAGAGCTGATTATCAGGGCGTATTGGAGGTGGTCGGCGCCTATTCTGGCGTGAAAGATGTATGCCGGCCAGACGGCGACCGCCGCGAGCGTCAGGCACAGGGCGGCGGAGCGGATCGGATCGAACCTGGCGGCGGCGAGCGTAAGGGACATCAGGACGATGGCGCCGACAATGGCCGCCAGGAAGGGCGAGCCCAGCACCCATCTGTGCCCCGGCGAGACTCCGGCGGTGTCGGTGCCCGAATAGGCGAAGATGTAGAGATAAATCGCCACGGGAACCATGGCGGTCAAACCCGCCAGCAGCGGGATGGTTCTTCGCAGGCGAGTCATCGCCGCAATTGCGCAGGCCCCCGCCTCCATGCAGGCCAGGCCCGGGGCATGCCCGACCGCCGCCAGAACCAGGATGAATACGACGCAAAAGGGCAGGCGGCACATCAGTATCACGGCGATCGGCACATAGATCATGATGGCCAGGCTAAGTCCGGCCACCAGGATCATCCATGGATAGTTGAAGATGCTCAACGGCTGAAGCAGCGATTCGCCCAGCGGGTTGGTCAGGTCATGTTTGAAGGCCTGGGCGGAAAAATCCCGGTATTCCCCGGAACCCAGATACTGCCAGAACGAGCAGGCGAAAATGAATATTGCCAGGCAGACGGCAAGAAATATCCATGCGCGGACCGTTCCGGACGGCCTGAGCATGGGTTCGTACCATGGCGACGCCAAATGAGATGACAGCCTTGAATCAGCCATGATTAACATGTTATTGTTCCCGGGGGCTGTGGGCAAGCCGGCTGGCGGCCGCACAGCACGTTTTTTTCTCCCGCGGGATAGTCCGATCTTGCAAAAAGTGCGATTATCGGGCATTCTATGGCCCGAAGGGACGCTGCTGACCGGCCCGAAGGTTCGTATGTCGGTTGATCCCACCCGACTGTCCGCGGCGGGCAAGCGTCCCGTTTCAAGAGCCTGTCGGAATAACTGCGATGAGCCGCGCAGTTATTCGGACAGGCCTGATAGCATGTCAGGAATTAAGGTGGCTTCAGACAAAAAGATGCTGGAAGAGCAGGCCCCGTTGTCATGGGTCGATTGCTACGATATGCCGGGTTCAGATTTATTCGCCAAGGTTTCGGCGTTTTCGCAATACACGGCCGGCCAGCGCAGGGCCGGGCTGGACTTCTTCCGCTGGGCGGTCATGTCGCCGAACGTCAACCGCGTAACGATGCGCAATCCCAACACCGGCCAGGTCCGCGAGATGATAATGCTCGGCTCGAATTCGTACCTGGGCCTGACAAGTCATCCGAAAGTCGTCCAGGCCGCGGTCGAGGCGGCGAAAAAATACGGCTACGGAACCGGATCGGTCTCGCTTTACTCCGGCACGACCGAGCTGCACGTCGAACTGGAAAAGCGCATGGCCCGGTTCTATCGCTGCCAGGACGCCATCCTGTTTCCCACCGGCTACGCGGCCAATGTCGGGGCGATCTCGGCGCTGCTGAGGAAAGAGGACCTGGTCGTCAACGATCTGTTCAATCACGCCTCGATCTACGACGGCTGCAGACTCTCGGGCGCCAGGATGCAGACCTACGCCCACGGCAACATGAAGCACCTGGAGCGGATACTGAAGAATTCCTGCGGCAAGGGGCACGGCGTGCTGGTGATAACCGACGGAGTCTTCTCGATGGAAGGCGACGTGGCGAAGCTCGACGAGGTGCTTGCCCTGGCGAAAAAATACGGCGCCCGGCTCATGCTCGACGATTCGCACGCCCTTGGCGTGATAGGCCCCAACGGCAGGGGCACGGCGGACCAGTACGGCCTGGAGGGGCAGATCGACGTTACGCTTGGGACGCTCAGCAAATGTCTGGGCGGCATCGGCGGCGTGATCGCCGGGTCGGCGGAACTGATCGACTATCTGCGGTTCTACGCCCGCTCGTATTTTTTCAGCGGTTCGGTGCCGACTCCGATGGTGGCCGGCGCACTTGCCATGCTCGACATACTCGAGAATTCCGGCCAACTGCGAGAGGACCTCTGGCGGAACATCCGCTATATGAAGGAGAAGCTCGACGAAACCGGTTTTGACACCGGTTCGACGCGGTCGGCAATCATCCCGGTTGTCGTCGGCGACGAGGACAAGCTGAAAAGTTTCCTCAAGGATCTGCTGAACGCCGGCATATTCATGAATTACGTCGCCTTCCCGGCCGTGCCGAAGTCCCGCTGCCGCCTGCGAATGAGCATGATGGCCGGCCATTCAAGGAAAGACCTGGATTATGTGCTGGATAAAATGGCCGAATTCGGAAAAAAACACGGGATTATCAGGTAGGAGCCGGTTCAAATAACTGCCATGAACTGCCCGGCTGTCCGGATATTGCAGAGGGGTTTCCGATGCGTCGCAAATGCGTGCTTATAACAGGCGCTGGCGGCTTTATAGGCTCGGCATGCGCGGAGGAGTTCGTCAGGCGGTCCTGGGACGTCTATATGATGTTCCGCCGCAACAGGCCTGGCGTCAGCGGATGCGCCCGATGCCTTCAGGCCGACATAACCGATGCCGGGCGAATGCGCGAGATATTCGCCGCGTTCGGCCCGTTCGACGCGGTGGCGCACTGCGCGGGGCGGGCGTCTGATATCGGCCGGGAGAGCGATTTTCGCGGGTCGATTTTGCGGGGCACGATCAATATCGCCCAATGCGTGCGGCGGCAGGGGACAGGCAGGCTGGTTCACATATCGACGACGGATGTTTACGGCCTGCGCGATTTCCATGACGCCGGCGAGGATCAGCCGCTTCGCAACTGGCCCGGCAACCCTTATCAGAAATACAAGATACTGGCCGAGCGCGCAGTTGTCAGGCATCTGGAAGGCCGTCAGCGCGTGATTTTGCGGCCCGGCGTGGTCTGGGGCGCCGGCGACCGGATGATCCTGCCGCGGATGGTGCGATTCCTGAACCAAAGGGGGCTGGTCGTCCATTTCGGCCGATGGCGGGGCAGGAACCGCTGGCCGGCCGCCAACGTCCGCAACGTGGCCAGGGCGGCATATCTGTCGGCCGTCATGGAGCAGGCCGCCGGCCAGGTCATCAACGTCGTCGATCCGGTCAGGGTGACGATGGATGAATACTGGCGGCGGATCGTCGGGGCGGTCGCCGGCGCCCCCTCGTCCGACAGGTCGATCTGTCTGCCATATGCGGCAGGCTGGCTTTACGCCCAAGCGTCGAGCCTGGTCGGAAAAATATGCGGTCTGGACTACGCCCCGGCCGATCCGTCCGTCTACGCCCTGCACATGATCTCGCGGGACCTGGATTTCAGCAGCCGGAAACTGCAGGAACTTTTTGAATCGGCAGGGGAGAAGTTCGTTACCGTGGAGGAGGGGCTGGCCGAGTTGACTCGCCAGTGGAATTCCGGGTCAGATGGGGGTAAGGTTGCGATAGGGAACAATAAAACAGTCAATGGCAATGGCGTTGGAAACCCGTTTGGACCACTGGAGGCGCAGCGATGAAAAAAGCCGAAGGCATAGGGTTGAAAAATGTGCAGGACGTTTACGCCGGCCCGGAGGGCGAACTGTGGGAATTGATAATGGGCAGGCAGATACACATAGGCGGGTGGCAGTCGTCGAAGGCCCTGGCGGATCGCGCCGGCATCAAGCCGGGATCGACCGGCGTGGACCTGTGCTGCTGCACAGGCGAGGGGATGCGTTTCCTCGTCAGGTATTGCGGCGAGGCCAAAATGATCGGCGTTGACGCCACGCTACACGTTATCAAACTTGGGAAAGCCAGATGCCGCTACGAAGGTATGGCGGACAAAATCAGTTTCATGCGCGCCGAGGCGACCGCGACCGGGCTTGATGCAGAATGCTGCGACTTTGTCTGGGGCCAGGACGCATGGTGCTATGTGGCTGACAAGCCGGCCCTCATCGCCGAGGCGGCCCGGCTGGTCAGGCCAGGCGGCACGATAGCTTTCAGCGACTGGATGGAAGGCGCCGGTCTGGGCGATGCCGACGCGGCCAGATATCTGAAGTTCATGAAATTTCCCAACATCCTCTCGCTTGACGAATACAATGAGTTGCTCAAAGGCCGTGGCTTCAAAATTGTTCACGCCGCCGACAGCGGGCTGTTCGGCCGGTATGCCGACCTTTATATAAATATGCTGAACATGCAGTTGACCGGCGACGCGCTGCGTATAATCGGGCACGACGCCGAACTGCTCGAGGCGATGGGCGGCGAGATGGATTTTATGCGGCGGCTCGCGCACTCCGGCAGGATAATCCAGGGCGTCATAGTGGCCAGGAAGGGCTGACAGAGGCCGGATCATGGCGAGTTCACGTGGAGACAACCGGAACAGGCCCCGTGGGAAATGCGGCGCCGCGGCTAACGGCCGGCGGAAGAAATCGTGCGGCATCAATCCGCCCGAACCTTGCGACAGGCCGGCCCATGCGTGTTCAAAACCGGCCCGGTTGTCCGATCCGGCTCTGCCAGGCGCGGCGGCGGAGGCCCTTGAGTATTTCGGAAAGATGATCGACAACTGCCTCAGCCGCGCCGAGGCCGCGAAAAAACAGGGCAAGCCCGTCGTCGGGATCATGTGCGAGTACACGCCGCGCGAACTCATCCTCGCGGCGGGAGGTCTGCCGGTCTGCCTGTGCGGCGGCAGCAACGAGACTATCAGATCGGCCGAGGAAATTCTGCCGGCCAACCTCTGCCCGCTCATCAAATCGACGTTCGGCTATCACGTGCAGCGGTCCAATCCGTTCCTCGAGATGGCCGACCTTCTGGTGGCCGAGACTACCTGCGACGGCAAGAAGAAGATGTACGAACTTATGGCGAAGGACCGCCCGATGCACGTCCTGGAACTGCCGCAGAAGCAGGACAGCCCCGAGGCGCGCCAATTGTGGCGGGCCGAAGTGCGAAAACTCAAGGAACACATTGAGGGGCGTTTCAGGGTCAGGATCACCGATCAGCGGATTCGCGAGGCGGCCGATGTGATGAACCGCGAGCGGTCGCTGCGGCGGTCGCTGGCCGGGCTGATGAAGGCCGACAACCCGCCGATTACCGGCAGGCAACTGCTCCAATTCAAGAGCAGCATAAGCGGTTTTGGCGAAGACATGGAATGGTACAGCAGAGCGTTGGATTCCCTGCGGTCAGCCAGCGCCGCCTCGCCCGGCCGGAAGAAAGTGCGGGTCCTGCTGACCGGCGTGCCCGTCGTTCACGGCGCCGAACGCGTCATTGACATCATCGAAAATTCCGGCGGGCTGATCGTCTGCATGGAAAACTGCACGGGCATCAAGCCGATCAGCGAAGACATGATTCTTGACGATGCGGCCGACCCGCTTGACGCGATGGCCGATTATTATTTCCGTCTGCCGTGTTCGGTGCAGACCGTCAACAACCGCAGGCTGGAACTGCTCAGGCGGCTTGCCGGCGAATACCGCCCGCAGTGCGTCATCGAGCTTATCTGGCAGGCATGCCTGACCTACGACGTGGAGGCCGCGACAGTCAAACGGTTCGTAACACAGGAACTCAGGCTCCCGTACCTGAGGATCGGCACCGACTACAGTCCGGGCGATTCGGCCAGGATAACAGTCCGGGTGGAAGCGATTTTTGAATCTGCAACAGCGGGCGGAAAGGCTGCGGCACCGATTTCATGACGGCGGTGAGAGTGGCCTATTCCTGTTCGTACGTGCCGCCCGAGTGGATATCGGCATACGGCCTGAGACCCGAAAGGCTGACGGTCGATTGCTCGGCTGAAGCCGCCGCAAAGGACTGCGCCGGCCTGGCCCGGTTGCAGGGGTTGTGCCCTTACGCGCGGGCCTTTGCCGCGTCCGTTATCGCGCAGCAGGCCGACGCCGTCATATTCACAACCCTGTGCGACCAGATGAGGCGCATCTGCGAGCTTCTGCCGGCGGAATGGGCCGCGAAGACCTTTCTGCTCAACGTGCCGCGGACGTGGCAGTCGGCGGGTGCGTTCCGGTTTTACAAGGAGGAGCTTGTCCGGCTGGGCGGTTTTCTGGAGACTTTCGGCGGGCGGGCGCCGTCGTCGGATGATCTTGCCGCCCTGATGTCCGCGGCCGACAACGACCGGCAGGAATGTCGCACCCTCGCCGCCGAGTCGTTCAGTCAGGCCGACAGGTCGCTCAAAAGGCTGGCTCTGACAGGCGGGCCGATAACAACAGACGATTCCTGGCTGCCGGGGGTGGTCAGGCAGCACAGCGGGCTTGTGGTGCTCGACGCCACCGAGACGGGCGACCTGGGCCAGCCCGGCCCGTTCGACCACAGGCGGCTGGCCGACGACCCGTTCGACGAACTCGCCAACGCCTATTTCAGCATTCCTCATCCGGCCCGCAGGCCAAACGATCCGTTTTACGCCTGGCTGGGCGAGAACCTTGCCGCAAGGCAGATTCAGGGAATAATCATCCGGAGGTTCACGTGGTGCGACACGTGGGCGATAGAAAAAAACCGCATGAGAGAGCGGTTTTCTATGCCTGTCGTGGAAGTCGAGGCCTGCGGCGGCAGCGGCGCGCGGGCCAGGACCCACTCGCGGGTGCAGGCGCTCATGGAGGCAATCCATTGAAACCCAAACTGGCTAAGATAACGCTGGACCAGTGGGACGCCCGCTATGAGGAACTCAAGTCGGCGGGGCTGGCAGAGCCTTTTTACGGCGGGCCTCTTCGCAGGCACGTGCTCGATGGGGACCTGCGGCTGGCCGATCTGAAATTTGACGATTCGCCGGCGGCGCTGCGGCTGTGGAATTTTCTGCTCAGCGAGGAGGACCGGCTCTTCAGCGCCCGGGACGGGGGGAAAAAAATCGTCGGGGCCATGAAAGACCTGGGCACCGTGCCGGTGATGGCGCTGGGCCTGCCGAACGTCGTGGCGTTTTATCCCGACGGGGCATGGTGGATTCCCTGCGTCATGCGGTTGGGCGACGAGCTGCTGGGAATCGCGCAGTCGATGGGCGCGGGCGAGTCGTTCTGTCCCGTGCGGGCGATGCTGGCAGCGTTTGCGACGGAGGGGCATTTTCCGATTCCAGACCTGCTCACGTGTTCCGTCGGGGCGACGTGCGACGATTTTTCGGCCATTGCCCAACGGCTGACTGATTTTCGGCAATCGATCCTTTGGTGGGAGATTCCGGCCCGCCGCGTCCCGCAGGTCGGCGAAGAGGCGGTCGATCTGCCGGGCGGGTTGACCGCTCCTGTGTCGCAGGTAAGGTTCGTCCGCGAGGAGCTGGAGAGGGTGAGGCGGGCAATCGAGGACATGGCTGGGGCAAAACTGGACGATGCGGCCCTGGCGGACGGAATCGCGAAGGCCAACGGCATACGCCGGCTCCTGGACGAACTGAGATATAAGGCCTACACGACGACGCCATGCCCGATGCCCGCGATTGAGATGCTTGTCGCCGAGATGCTGGCGATTCACTTTTGTTCCGACCGGCAGGAATGTCAGGCCGTGCTCGAGGAACTGTTGGCCGAGGTCAATCGAAGGATTGCGGCCGGGCTGGGCGTGCAAAAGGCCGATGCCGCGGGGATTTTTGTCGTAAATCCCCCGGCCGACCTGCGACTGATGAACCTGCTGGAGGATTGCGGCGGGCGGGTCTGCGGCAGCGACTACATGTTCGGCCATGCGCTCGATGAGATTCCGCCCGATGTCGAGCCGATGGAGGCGCTTGCCAGGACGGCGCTGGCCGATCCGATGGCAGGCCCGGCCGGCCAGCGTGCCGACAGGATTCTCCGCGACGCCGAGGCCTTCGGGGCCGAGGCTGTTCTGATATGCCGCATCCCGGGCGCCAGCCACTGTGCGACCGAAGGGGCGGTCATCGCCGGCGCGGTCGAGGCATCCGCGTCGCTGCCGGTTGTCGAGATCGAGGTTCCGCCGCTGATTGATTCGGTCAGGCCCAACATTCAGACGCGGATCGAGGCGCTGGTCGAGACAGCCAGGCGCGCCAGGAGGCGGCGAAAATGATATATGCTGGCATCGACGCCGGTTCGCGCACCATCAAGGTGGTCCTTATGGCCAGCAAGGGCAATCGCATAATCGCCTCCGGCATCGCCGACCAGGGGATCGACCAGGAACGCCTGGCGATGGATATTTTTAAAAGACTTATTTCCAGCAGCGGCAAGGGCAGAAAAGACATCAGTCGAATCGTCGCCACCGGCTACGGGCGAAACGCGATATCCTCGGCCGATCTGGCCGTGACGGAAATAACCTGCCAGGCCGCCGGCGTGCGGCTGCTGTGTCCGCAGGCCCGCACGGTTGTCGAGATAGGCGGGCAGGACAGCAAGCTGATTCGTCTTGAGGCCGACGGGTCTGTCCGCGATTTCGACATGAACGACCGCTGTGCCGCCGGCACGGGGCGGTTTCTGGAGCTGGTCGCCGCCCGGCTGGGTGTCGGACTGGACAAGTTCGGCGAACTGGCCGGCCGGAGCGAAAACCCCGCCGTGATAAGCAGCATGTGTGCGGTCTTCGCGGAGACGGAGATAATCGGCCTGCTTGCCGGCGGAGCCAGTCCGGCAGACATAGCCGCCGGCGTGCGGGACGCGGTGGCGTCGAGGCTGACGGCCCTGGCCGGCGGAAGGCTGGATGACCCGATCGTGCTGACCGGCGGCGTGGCCATGATTCCCGGCCTGGCCGACGTTATCGCGAAGGTGCTTGACAGGCAGGTGCAGGTTTCGGCCCGGCCGCAATACACCGGCGCGATAGGCGCGGCGATCATCGCCTGTTCCAGACCGGAACATTCGCCATGATGTCTAAATCCGGGCATTTTGGAGGATTAGGACAGGCTCCAAGCTGCCGTTTCGCTACGGTTTGATTTTGACCTCGCCGCCTCGGGCGGACGACTCGTAGATTGCGTCGAGGACGGCCTGCACCTTGGCCAGTTCGCGCCCGGGCACGAGGCAGGGCGTGCCGTTCTGCACGCAGTCGATGAAATGCCGCCAGCGGTCCGGATAGGCCGACTTGTCGAAGCTGACGGTGCTTTCCTCGATCAGGCCGCCGCGGTCGTTCTGGCCGACCACCGTGAAGCTGTCCTTGCCTACCTCCCATGACGCGCCCTTTTTGTCGCCGACTACCATCCCCTTCATCGGCTCGTCGGGCCGGTTGGCGGCCCAGGTAACTTCCAGGATCATGGACGCCCCGTTTGCATAGCGTATCAGGGCAAAGCCGGAATCGTCCACGTCGCAGGCGCCGCCTTTTTTCGGCGGGCCGGCCCACATCTCGGCGAAGACGTAAGAATTCATGTCCATATGCCTGGCGTAGACGGCGGCCGAGACCGCCACCGGGTCCGGGCAGCCCATGCAGTACCACACGTGGTCGTAGGTGTGAATGCCTATGTCGTAAATAGCCCCGCCGCCGGCCACAGAGCGGGTGGTGAACCATCCGCCCATGCCGGGTATGCCGCGCTGCCGGACGATCGACGCGCGGGCGAAATAGATGTTACCGAAGTACCCTGCGTCCGTGAGCTGGCGGACCTTCTGCGATACGGGCATGAGCCGGCACTGCGTGCCGATCATCAGGACCTTGCCGGCCTTTTTAGCGGCGGCGACCATTTTGTCGGCGTCAGCCTTGCACGTGGCGATTGGCTTTTCGCAGAGCACGTGGCAGCCGGCCTCGATGGCCGCGATGCTGTTGGGCGCGTGGAACTTGTTGGGCGTGGCGACAACCACCGCGTCCAATCCGCCGGCCGCCAGCATCGCCTCGGGCGTCTCGTAGAGTTTGATGTCAGGATACTCTGCCTGCGTCTTTTCGCGGGCGGACTTTGCCGGGTCGGCGGCCGCAGCTCTCATTGCGCCGGCGCCCCGGAAACCATTGATATGTATCTGCCCGATTGCACCAAGTCCAACTACGCCTACTCGCAGCGGCTTTTTTGCGGCTTTCATTTATTGCTCCTGAAAAATTGCCAAAATTGCTGATGCGGCATCTACGCCGGCAGACTTCGCAGAAATTTTATTGCCTCTGTCATGTCCTTGAGCGGGTCGGGCCCGGCCTCGCGCTCGATGACGTGGAAGACGTCAATCCCCAATTCCTTCATCAGGGCCATGTATTTAGGGAAGCCCACGTCGCCGGCGCCCAGCGGCACCTCGCCGTTGCCCTTT
This sequence comes from Planctomycetota bacterium, assembly GCA_016235825.1. GTDB lineage: Bacteria > Planctomycetota > Phycisphaerae > SM23-33 > SM23-33 > JACRIL01. The sequence goes on along the minus strand of JACRIL010000237.1, from coordinate 27,129 downwards.
TTGCCATCCTTGGCGTGGGCGTGCACGACGTACTTTTTCAGATCGCGGAGGGACTGCAAATGGTCGAATTTTTTCATGACCAGATTCGCCGGGTCGAAGTTAGCGCCGACGCCGCGGGTCTGCACGCCGTCCAGCAATGCCGCCAGCGTCGCCCCCGATTCCGGTCCGGTCTCGGTTGCGAAGGTTACGCCCTTGTTCTGGGCGTACCGGCCGACTTCCTCGATCACCTTTTGCATCGGGTCGCAGACGGCCGGGGCCAGGTCCGCCGGCACGTGCCCGATATGCGTGGTGATTATCTTCGTGCCCAGGTCCACCGCCTGATCGACGGCGGCCTTGTACTTGGGAATCATCTCCCTAGCCTGCGGCTTGTCGAACGAGACGGAGAAATCGCAGCAAGTGGCCGACAGAACCAGCTTGCGCGACTCGTAGGCCTTGCGAAAATCCTCGCGGGCCTTTTTTGTCATGTTCTCGGCCAGCATCTCGCCCTTGATGACGAATATCTGAAAGCCGTCCGCCCCTATCCGGCAACAGGCGTCCATCGCCTGGGGAATAGCCAGTTTCATGTTGTCGAGGAACACGCCCACTTTCAGTGCGCTCATGATTCGGTCCTTTCTTTCGGAAATGTGCAGCGGGAGCGGGATATTACCAAAGTCGGGCCGATACTGGCAAGCGGATTTGTTCGGTCAATGCAATGGGGCACAACGGAGAGGAGCCTCAGCCGGTCAGCAGTGTGCTGATATGCCGACAGGCGGCGGAGGCAAGGCCTACGGGATCGTATCCGCCTTCAAGCACACTGACGATCCGGGGGGAGTCCATAAGGCCCATCGTCAGGCGGGTCAGGCGCGAAAAGCCGTCGTCGGTGATGGTGAAGTCGCCCAGAGCGTCGCCGACCCGCGAGTCGAATCCGGCCGAGATCACGATCAGGTCCGGTTTGAATCTCGCCGCCGCCGGCGCTATCTTCGAGTGAAAGACCGCCACGATATCCTCATCTCCGCTGCCGGCCGGCAGGGGAATGTTCATATTGCAGCCCAGCCCTTTGCCGGCCCCGGTCTCATCGGCGTGCCCCTGGCCGGTGATCGGCATGGGGTACAACCCGTCCTGGTGGATCGAACAGGCCAGGACGCTGCCGTCTTCCCAGAACGCATCCTGCGTGCCGTTGCCGTGATGCACGTCCCAGTCCAGTATGAACACCTTGCCGACTCCGCAGTGAAGCTGCGCGTGCCGGGCGGCGATGGCGGCGTTGTTGAAAACGCAAAAGCCCATGCCCGCACTGGGCGTGGAATGATGCCCCGGCGGACGGATGGCGCAGAAAACGCTCTGCACTTTTCCGGCGGCCACCGCCTCGACGCCCGCCACCACGCATCCCACCGCGCGCCGGGCCGCATCGAAGCTTTCCTCGCAGACGGCCGTGTCGCCCGTAGAGAGCGTCTTTTTGCGGCTGATGATGTCCTGCCGGGCGATCTCGATGTACTGCCTCGTGTGGACCGCCTCGATGTATTCCGGCCTCATCTCCGCCGGCTCAATGCGGGCCAGCTTGTCCATCAGGCCTTCCTTGGCCAGGCCCTGGCGGATTGCATCAAGCCTGTTGGGCGCGTCGGGGTGCCCCGCGCCGGGCACGTGCCGCAGGCACTGCTCGTGATACACCAGGCCGACCGGACGTAGTGCGGGCGTTATCATGGCTTTCTATTCTCATAATTAGGCCCGAAACTTCAAAAAGCAAGCCCCGCCCGGCGAATCCACAAACAACTTGCGTAAGGACGCGAAAATTCTTACTCTGCGGTCCTTGTCTGAAAGGAACACAATGAGCCTTCTGGTTACCGGCAGCATAGGGATTGACACGGTGGAAACCCCGACCGGGCGGGTCGATGACGTCCTGGGCGGGTCGAGCATTTATTTCGCGTGCGCGGCGGGCTTTTTCTGCCCGGTCCGGCTTGTCGGCGTGGTCGGCGAGGATTGCCCCAGGGATTTTCTCAAGCCGCTGAAGGGCCGGCAAAATATCGACCTTGCCGGCCTGGAGGTCCGCAAGGGCAGCAGGACCTTCCGCTGGCACGGGCGGTATCACGCCGACGACATCAACGAGCGGGACACCGTGAAGGTGGACCTCAACGTGCTGGCCGAGCGGGGGCCGACGATCCCCGAAAAATTCCACGACAGCAAATACGTATTTCTGGCCAACACTCACCCGGCCCTCCAGATGGAACTGCTGGGCCAGTTGAAATCGCCCAAATTGGTCGTGGCTGACACGATGAACCTCTGGATCGAGCACGAGAAGAAGGCGCTGCTGGCCCTGCTGGGCCGGCTCGACGGACTGGTGATGAACGACTCGGAGGCCAAAATGCTGACCGGCCAGAGCAACGTCGTCTCTGCCGGCATGGAAATACTCAAGATGCTCCGCAAGTTCGTGGTCGTCAAGAAAGGCGAGCACGGCAGCCTGCTGTTCCAGCGAGGCAAGGTCTGCGCGATGCCCAGCTATCCGGCCGTAAAAGTCGTCGATCCGACCGGCGCCGGCGACAGCTTCGCGGGCGCCATGATGGGCCACCTTGCCGCCGTCGATAAGGCCGGCATCGCAGACCTGCGAAAGGCCATCGCCTACGGAACTGTCGTCGCCAGCCTGGAACTCGAAGATTTTTCCCTCAAAAAGCTGCTGGCGATTTCGAGGGATGACATCGACGCCCGCCTGGCCGAATTCAGGGACATAACGGCTTTTTAGGCTGTGGCGCCTGAATAGAGAGGCATCAAATTCCATGAAATCAAAAGAACGAGTGCTGACGGCATTGGCCCGCCGGACGCCGGACCGCGTGCCGGTCAATTATTATGGCAACGATGGCATTGATCGTCGGCTGAAAGAACATTTCAAAACGGACGATCTTGCCGAGGCCCTGGAAATTGATTTCAGAAGCGTAGGACCGCGTTATATCGGGGAAAAACTTCGCGCCGACATGGGCGACATCAAGGTCGACTACTGGGGAATCCGCCGCCGCTGGGTGGAACACTCAAGCGGCGGATATTGGGACTACTGCGACTGGCCCCTGACAAACGCGTCGGTCGAACAGATCGAGGCCTGGCCGATGCCGAATCCCGACGACTTCGATTACAGCGGAATACCAGCCGCCTGCGACAAGGTTCGCGATTTCTGCGTCACTGCTGGCCATGCCGGCTTGGGCGACATCATCAACAGTTGCGGCATGCTGCGAACCATGGAACAGATTCTGGTGGACCTGATAACCGACGACGAGGCCGGCCTGCGGCTGATCGAACGCCGCAACAATATCCAGTTGGAAATTACCCGCCGCACGCTGGATGCGGGCCGCGGAAAGATCGACCTTATGTGCCTCGGCGAGGACCTGGGCACGCAGCGGGGCCCGACGATAAGCCTGGAACTTTTCCGCAGGCACATCCGCCCCTGGATTGAAAAATTCGTCGCCCTGGCCAAGGCGTTCAAAATCCCGACCATGATTCATAGCTGCGGCTCAAGCAGTTGGGCGTTCGACGATTTCGTCGAGATAGGCATCACGTGCGTCGAGACGCTTCAGCCGGAAGCGGCCAATATGGCCCCGGCATATCTCAAGAAGCGTTGGGGCGACAAGCTGGCCTTCCACGGCTGCATCTCAACCGCCGGTCCGCTCGCCTACGGCACGCCGGATGAGGTCGCCGGAAACGTCCGCGAAACACTGGAGATTATGATGCCGGGCGGCGGGTACATCCTCTCGCCCACCCACAGCATCCAGGACAACTCGCCGACGGAAAACGTCCTGGCCATGTACGAAGCGGCGAAAAAATTCGGCAAATATTGAAACTGGCGGCGCCATATGGTCCTTGTAAAGTTGCTTTTCATTGTCTGAATTTATAAAACCTTCTGATTTACTCTTTATTCGCAGACAACAGGTTCGCTAACCGCTTGCTTTGCGGGCCGGTTGTTTCATACAATTGCCGGCATGAACGCCAAACAGACCATCCTGATATTGTCGGCCGCGATCGTCCTGCCCGCCTGCGCCCCGCAAAGTTCGGGGTATCTCATCACTCCGGTCCCGGTGGACCAGCAGCTCAAGGAAACGGTCGTAGCGCAGGACTCCGGCTGGGGCGTGCAGGACAAGATCGCCGTGGTGGACGTGGACGGCATGATAATGAACAGCCGCCGCAAGGGCGGGCTTTTCGGGCCGGGCGAAAATCCGATGAGCATGTTCGTCGAGAAGATCGACAAGGCCCAGGCCGACCCGGACGTCAAGGCCCTTGTCGTGCGGATCAATTCGCCGGGCGGCGGGGTTACCGCCAGCGACGTGATGTACAACCGCCTGCTCCAGTTCCGCCAGGCCCGCAAGGTCCCGGTGGTGGCGGTCATCGAGGACGTGGGCGCCAGCGGCGGATACATGATCGCCTGCGGGGCTGACACGATTGTCGCGCACCCGACCAGCATCACCGGCTCGATCGGCGTGATTGTGCAGACTGTGAATTTCACGGGCACGATGAAGATGCTCGGCATCGAGGCCAGGGCCCTCGTCAGCGGCAAGCACAAGGACATGGGCAGCATGCTCAAGCCCTACGACGAAAAAGACTTGGCGATTCTCCAGGCAATAGTGGATGAGTTTTACAAGCGGTTCCTTGACACCGTTAAAAAATCCCGCAACAGGATCGAGCCTCCGATCGTCGAGAGCCTGGCCGACGGGCGGGTTTATACCGGCCAGCAGGCCATGGACAAAGGGCTTGTCGACAAGCTTGGCACGGTGCAGGACGCCGTCGTGCTGGCAAAATCGATGTGCGGCTCGCAGAAGGTGAAGCTCGTCATCTATCACCGTCCGCTGGGCTACAAGCCCAACGTCTACAGCCAGTCGCCGGACGTCGCCCCGCAGGCGAACCTTATAAACATCGACGCCGACAGCCTGGCCGGCCTCGACCACCCGCAGTTCCTCTACCTCTGGACGGGAAAATGACGGCCGCGGAGAATGTAAACCCGTGATGGCCTGAATGGGATTTGTGGTATAATCCTATCCATGTCCCGGAGACGAAAGGCAATCTGGATTGGTTTGATCCTGCTGACCCTTGCCGGCGGAATCGGCGGATACTGCTGGTACTGGCAATCCCACGCGGTTGATCGCAAGGTGTACGAACTCGTCTATGAAGTAGCCAACTATCCAGACTCAAGGACAGAAAAATTCCTCAAGGAATGGAAACTTGATTTCCTGCTGCATCAAAAACCGGGAAAGAGGAAAGATGATGTTATCGTCAATGAAATGATGACAATAGGGCCTGCCGCAACGCCGGAATTGGTTTGTCTCCTTAATGATGATAATGAGGATATTCGGTGGTGGGCTGCTTATATGCTTGGGTCTGTTGGTGATGCAAGGGCAATCAAACCTCTGATAAATATTTTAAGGAAGGATGCCGTTATGGACGTTCGTTGCCGGGCGGCTTATTCTCTGGGCGACTTGGGAGATAAGCGTTCGGTTGAACCGTTGTTTCAAATATTGCAAAATGAAACATATTATTATGCCGTTCGTTTTGATGTGGCATTGGCACTTGGCAGGCTTGGAGACAAAAGAGTTGTTGAGGAACTATGTGAATCAATGCATTCAGAAGTAGAGTGGGACAATGATTTTGTCGCAAAAACTTTGGGGCAACTCGGCGATGCAAGGGCAATCGAGTACTTAAAGCAGGCAAGACAGAACGAGCTTATATCAGAGAAAATCTTCGATGAAGCAATGAGAAACATTCTATCAGCCGCAACTATGCCAAGTGAGCAGTCCGCGCAAACGGCAGGAGAATGATAAACTCAACATGACTCAAAGACGAAAAATTTTCTGGCTGGCTGGCCTGCTGGTCATTGCCGGCGGAATTGGCGGATACTGCTGGTACTGGCAATCCCACGCGGTTGATCGCAAGGTGTGCCAGCTTGTCTACGAGGCGGCCGGATACCCAGACACGCGAACCGAAAGACTTCTCAGAAAAATGAACCTGGATTTTCTGCTGAAAGAAAAGCCCAAGTCGAGGAATTGGGATGTCATAGAAAAAGAAATGGCGGCAACAGGAAGTGTGGCAACGCCGGAACTGGTTCATCTTCTGGATGATGAAAATAGCAAAGTTCGTTTTGCAGCAATCGTGCTTTTAAGTAAAGTCGGCGATGTTAGGGCGTTTGATTCCCTCGTAAAGGCTTTGGACGTTGACTCAAAATATTTTTATGATTATCTCCACAATGACGAATGGCCGGAAGGCTTGAGCACGGTCCGCTGTTGTATGATTGAGGCTCTGGTGCGGCTCGGCGGCACAAAAGCCATATATCCGCTGATAAAAGCAATGCAAAATCCTGAAAGCCTGTATTTTGTGCGGTTAACCGCGGCGGAAACTTTGGGCAATTTCAGAGATACACGGGTGGTGAAGGCTCTCGCGGAAACAATGCAAAAAGACGCTGCTGCGGAAGTTCGCAACATGTGTAAAGATTCGCTGGAAAGGATTGTGAGGCAACCGCCGGAGAAAGAAATCGAGGACGTCAGATAGACTGGCGTGCGGAAGTGCCGTAAAAATCTCAAATCTGAAATTTCAAATTTGAGATTTTATTGCCCGGCTTTTTGGGTATCCGGCTGGCTGGCCGGCGCCGTGGACGGGGCGAGCAGTTCAAGGAAGCCTTTGGGCACGTCCGGCGGCGGGGGCGGAGGGGCGGGGCGCGACTGGGGCGGCGGCAGCGGAGTCCAGTCGATATTCAATTTCGTGTCGTCGGGTCTGGTGGCAACCGGTGGCGGGTTGACGGGCGGAGGATTGATCGGCGGATTTACGGGCGGGGCTACGGCCTTGCCTTTTTCGGCCTCGACGACGATACGGAAGCCATAGCTTTCCTCCTGCTTGTCGGGCAGAAACTTGCTTCGCACGGCCGAGCGGCAGTCCTGCGGGGCGGCGTCCCACGCCCCGCCGCGCACCACCCGCCACGTGCCTGTCTGCGGCCCGGCCGGATCGGCTGCGTCCTCTGTCGGATACGTCTCGGTATACCAGTCGGAGCACCATTCCCAGACGTTGCCGTGCATGTCCTGCAGGCCGAAGGCGTTTGCCGCCTTCTGGGCAACCGGGTGCGTCTGATGCCCCGCCGACGCCAGGTACCAGCAGTAGTCCGACAGGCTGGAATCCTTGTCGCCGTAGCAGAACCTGCCGGCCGCCCCGGCCCGGCATGCGTATTCCCACTGCGCCTCGGTCGGCAGGCGGACCATTCTGCCGGTCTTTTCGGACCGTTTGAGGCAGAAGGCCGTCGCGTTTGTCCACGTAACTTTTTCGACGGGGTTGTCGGGGTTCTTGTGGCCGCTGGGGTTTTCGCCGGCAACGGCCTGGTATTGTTTCTGCGTTATCTCGCAGATTCCCATGTAGAACGGCCGGGCGATGGTAACCTGGTGCTGCGGGCCTTCGGCGTTGCGCCGGCCTTTTTCGTTGTCGGGCGAGCCCATCGTGAATCTGCCGGCCGGAATCAGCGACAGCTTGATCGACGCCCCGCCGCCCAAATCGAGCTCCAGTTGCGGCTCGACGCCCAGCGCCTGGGCCGTGCGGCTCTGCCGCTGCGCCGCCTGGTCCTTGTCGAACGGCCAGTCGGTGAAAACAAGCTCGCTGTTCTTAGGCTGCGCGACGGGCGGCGAGACCGGACGCACCGGTGGCGGGACAGGTTGCCGAACCGGCGGGTCGGGCTGTTTAGGCGGCGGGCGAATCGGATCGGGATCCGGCTGTGGAACTCTGGGGGACGGGTCCGACGGCGGATTTTGTGCGACGCCGTCAGATGGGAACGGCCCGGCCGACCCTTGCGTCGAAGGCGGCTGCGGTTGGCCTTGCGGTTGTGCCGGCCCCTTGTCAGCAGGTTTGGTCTGAATATCGAAATTGCCCTGGGCCGAACCGACGCCGGGAATTTCCATCACCAGCCGGAACCCGATCTGATTGTTGAACATCGCGGGGGGCAGACTGTTGCGATACGCGCTGCGGGCGAAGCCGGGATTGAGATACCAGCACCCGCCCCGCAGTACCTTGTTTTCTCCCTGGGGTGCGCCCGCCGGGTCGATGGCCATCGTAGCGCCGACGTGATACTCGTTGTCGTCGAGCCAGTCGCGGCACCATTCCCAGACGTTGCCGTGCATGTCGCACAGGCCGAAGGCGTTGGGGGCGAAGACTCCGGCCTGCGTTGTCGAGTCGCGGAACTCCCCCTTGGGCCCCTTGGCGTAGGAATAGTTGCCGTCGTAATTGGCCTGGTCGGTCGTGATGTTTCTGCCGGTGTTGAAGGGCGTTTCCGCACCGGCCCGGCAGGCGAATTCCCACTGTGCCTCGGCCGGCAGGGCGATCTTCAGACCCGTCCTGGCCGACAGTTTTTCGCAGAAGCCGGCGGCATCGCTCCATGTTACGCCCTCGACCGGCCTGGCGGGGTCCTTGAACTCGGCGGGATTATGGCCGCAGACGGCCTTGTATTGCTCCTGCGTAACCTCAAATGCGGACATGTAGTAGGGCCGGGTCAGCACGACCTCGTGGGCGGGGGACTCGCGAAGCTGGTGTTCCGCCTCGTCGTCCGGCGAACCCATGACGAATCTGCCCGCCGGAATGAGGACGAACCTGATGCTCGTCCCGCCGCCAAGGTCGAGGATGTAATCCTTCGGCACGTTGAGCGCCTGGGCCGTCTGCTGCTGCCTGTTGGCGGCCTCGCGGGCGGCAAAGGGCCAACCCTCATATATCTTCCATGCGCCCGCCGAGGGCGGCATCTCCTTGCGCTGCTGCACCAACCCCTTCCACGAGCAGCCGCCCAGCGCGAAAAGCCAGCCCGCAAGGCAGAGCGCGACCCATCCGGCCGCCTTCGCCGAAAACATCGCGGGCGGCGGGGCCGGCGTGATATTCACCGAACGATTTTTTCCCGTGCTGCGTCCCATTAAGATCGCTCTAAGCCCTCTTTTGCGAGCTGAAACAGGTATTCTAATATATCGGCGAGCCGATATCCACCGGTCAGGGATATTCTCGCGCCAGGCCTTACCGGCGACATGATTCCGCGATATAATTCAATGGAACAGGAAGGAGCGAGGGACCATGAATAGGACAAGGCTGTTCAATTTTATCCTGTTGGGCGCGATTGCCCTTGTCGGCGGGTGCAAGCCGCAGACTGTGGCGGATATCTTCCCGAAAGGCGCCGACGATCTGAAGCGGGCCGATATCACCCGCGCAACGGAATACGACCGGATGGCCGGGCTGATCGGGCAGGAAATTTTTGATAAGGCGATGGATTACAATCTCGAGGCCATCGGCCGCGCCGTGTACTGGCGGAACCTCAATGATCAACCCGATGGAAAGGCCGCCGCTTTTGGGCCGGCCGTCGTCGTCGACGCGCTCCAGATGGGCACGCCGCTGGACGCGTTCGGCCTGTTCTCGCAGTTGCAAAAAGGCAGGACGCAGGCGGACGTCGGGGCGATGGGCGTCATCGACGGCGGCAAAATCCTGTTCTGGAAGGGGCGATTCGTCGTGCGGGTCCGGCCGGAAGAGAGACTCGCGCCAGGTCTGCCTTCGACCTCGCCTGCCGCCGGCGCGAAAAAGGGCGAATCCGGCTCGCAGGCCGACAGGACCGCTGCCGTGGCGAAAGCGGTTGCCGACAAAATCCGCAACGACAGGCCGAAACTCGAATATTTCAACTGGCTGCCGGCCGAAAACCAGGTGTCCGGCTCGCTGCAATACGTCCGCCGGAATTTTTTGGGCAGGTCGGAAATGGAGCAGGTGATGGCCGCCGATTATGCGACAAAGGATGCAAAGTATCAGTGCTTCATCTTCGGCTTCGTCAGCAAGCTGTCGGCCGCGTCGGTGTTTGACAAACTGGCGACCGGGATGGCCAAAAGCAGCGCCGGAACGGATGAACTGGAGAGCCTGCAATTTTTCGACCCGAAAAATGGGGAGGTTACGCTGGTCCTGGCCGGCCGAATGATCGTCGGAACGACGCAGGGGCAGAAGACGACGGCGCTGGCGGTGGCAGGCGGATTTGCCCGGAAATTCCGGCAGCGGGAATTGCAGGAGGATTATTACGACACGTACATGGACGCCTATCCGTACACCTATTATCCATATTCAACGTACTATTCCTCGTTTTATTACTCGTCTTTTTACTGGTCCCCTTTCCGCTACCGATACAATTACTATCCATATCCATATCCGTATCCGTATCGCTATCCCTACCGCTGCCAGCCTTCATTCCACCCCGGCGGCGGGCGACATCGTTAAGAGCCTATCCGAATGTCAACCGCAAAACTTTTTGGCGCTGCACGTCGTCGCCGCGGCCAGCATCACCAGGGCCAGCGCCGGAAAAACATAGATGCCGCAGCCGGACTGAAGCATTGGTGACACGAGCATCGGGGCTAAAACCACCCCCAAAGACCCGACCGCGACCACAATTCCAACCGTGCTTCCCGTCCGTTCCGGATGATTGCCGGCGCATTGCGCCACGATGAGAGGCCAGATGCCCGACAGGAGTAAACCGTTAATCCCGAAGACGGCGAAGCTGAAGACCCAATCCCTGGCCAGGCCCTGCGCCGCCAGCGATGCGGCGGTCAGGATGGACAGCACGGCTATCAGCCGGCCCGTGGGCAGGCTTTCGGGCAGGGCGGCGCAGACCAGCCGCCCGACCAGCATCGCGCCCCAGACCAGCGAGATGCTCAAGATGGCCCATTCCTCCGGTGCGCTATGCTGCTTGCGAAGATAGAGATTGGCGTAGATCACCACGCCCGATTCTGCCAGCACGTAGCAGAACAGGGCCAGGGCCGGCAGATACACGGAAGGTTTGCGGAGCATGCGCAGCGAGTCGCCCAGGTCCGCCTCGCGGGCCGTTGGCGCGCGTGGCACGGGGGCCAGGCAGAAAAGCGCCAACAGGGCGGCCCCGATCGCGGCCTCGGCGGCAAAAAATATCCGCCAGGATATCCCCTGCGGAAGCAGTTCGGACATGATCGCCGGACCGGCGATCGCACCGGCGCAAAACGCGACCTGGGAAAAATTCAGGACAAACTTCCTTTTATCAGGATACAGGTCCGCCAGAAGGGCCGACCCCATGCTTTCCAGGATGCCCCCGCCCATGCCGAGAAACGCCGCCCCGACATGCGCCACGGCCGGCCGGGAGGCAAAGAACCAGATGACCGCCCCCAGAATCAGCATCACGCAGCCGACCAGCAGCACCGGCTTTTTTCCGAGGCGGTCGCTCAGCACGCCTCCGATGATTGTGGCGAGAAAAAAAGCGGCAAACTGGGTCGAGGCCGCCCAAGCCAGCGTTTCCGGAGCAATCCGGAAGTCGCCGGCTGCCCGCGGAAGAATGGCAGGCAGGATCGTGGCGGAGACCGCGAACACAAAAAGCGAGGCGCAGGCCGCCACCACCGCCCTGTATCTGTGTCCGCCAGACGGCGAAATGATTTGAGCCTGTTCAGCCGCCATGCACGTCCGGACGGATAATCGACAATCTGATCATGGAATTCCTGTTGTAAGCATCAGGCGAGACTGTATTCCGTATTAACCGGAATTGCAACCCGCAAGACCGCCTTCCACGATGTAACCCGCGGCGAGTTTTAGAATCTGCGGGCTGGCAGCCGATCTGTCAGCTTGAAGACACGACCACCGGGAAGGTCAAGTCTCATCACCCTGCCGGTTGACACCGGCCATGCCTGCAAGCAATATAGCCGCTTGCGAATCCCCTGCGTACGGCGTTTTTGCGGGGATGGACCCGCTTTCTGGGAGTATGAAATGAGACAGGACGATCAGCCTTTGCGAAAAATCGCCGTCGGACGGACACCCCATCGGCGGATGAAAATCAATATTTTTAAAAGAACACCCCCAAGCTTCGCTGCGATGCAGCTTCGCTTGAGGGTGCCACCGAATATGCAACTTATGATTAGCAGGCCGATTGTTGTTCAGCCCTGAAAGGGCAAAATATGACAGCCCAGGGCAACGCCATGGGAATCGGCAAGACACAAAAAGAAGCCCTGTAGGGGCGAAATAAGGTGATTGAAATTGCCAACCAAACTGGCAAAAGGGTCTTCGCAGCGTTGCAGCACCAACCATCGAAACTTTTTGCGGACAGCTTTTAAGCAGGAGAAAAACGAATGAAGCCAAGGGAAGTCGTGAAGCGGGCGGTCGAGTTCAACAAGCCGGACCGGCTGGCCGTCAACGGCTACGGCGAGATCAGCGACACCGTCTGGATTAACGGCGCCCAGATCAAGCCGCCGCAGGCCCAGAACGACCCGACTCTCGACCAGTGGATGTGCCGCTGGGCCAAAACCGACACGCCCAACATGGGGCAGATCAAGGGCCATCCGCTCGAGGACTTTTCGGCGATGAAGGACTACCCCTGGCCGGACGGCAACGACGGCCGACGCTACACCGACGTGGACAAGGGCCTTCGCGAGATCGACGCCGACCCGGCCCAAAAAGACAAGTATCGCATCACGTCCATATTCATGCTGCTGTGGGAGCGGATGGAGGCCCTGCACGGCCTGGAGAACTGCATGGTGGACATGATGGAGAACACCCCGCAGATCAACGAGCTGGCCGACCGGATAACCGAATACGACATCGCGTACATCCGCAACATGAAGCGGATCGCCGGCGGCCGCATCGACGCCTTCAACGCCTCCGAGGACTGGGGGACGGAACTGGACCTCATGGTCTCGCCGGAACTGTTCCGCGGCTTCTTCCTGCCGCGATACAAGCGGATTTTCAAGGCGGCCCACGAATGCAACATGCACGTCTGGATACATTCATGCGGCAAGGTCAACAAGGCCATGTCCATGTTCATCGAGGCCGGCATTGATGTCATCAATTTGCAGCAGCCGCTGACCAACGGAATCGACGAACTGGGGAAAAAGTTCGCCGGCAAAATCGTCTTTGAATCCCTGTGCGACATCCAGAAGACGTTGCCCAAGGGCGACCGCGATGAGATAAAGGCCCAGGCCCGGCAACTGATGCGGACGTGGGGCACGCCCAAGGGCGGTTTCGTCCTGGGCGACTACGGCGACGCGGCCGCAATCGGCGCCGACCCGGCCGTCAAGCAGTTCATGCTCGACCGGTTCCGCACGCTCGACCCGTGGAAAAGCGGCTGGTAGAGAGATGATAAAAACGGGCAATAGCTCAGTTGCGGCCGAAATGGGCAAGCGGACAATTTCTGTTTTTTTTGTGTAGGCGTCCCGCCTGCAATTTTTCTTTTTATGCAGGCAAGACCTGTCCGGCGAAATCCAGGCGGAGTCGGATGCCCACACCATAATCTCCCATGACTGAGCTATTACGCATCTGTCAAGACCGCTCTGGCGTGCGGCTGCGTATAGGTCGCGAAACTCGTTGCGAGATGCAATTTCCCGCGTGCAACAGTTGTATGACCTACGCCTGTTATTGTTCAAATTTCCGGCAGGACAAAAATACCTTGCGAGTTCAATGAAACCGATTCGCAGACCCGAAGGGTCGGCAGAGTGTAGCCCCAGGTGAAGCGTAGTTCGCCGCCAGGCGGACGAAGCGGAACCTGGGGTACGATTGTCATTCAGAATATGGCAAAAGTTTCGCTCTTGCCATGGCAGACGTGGCAGAATACTGGAATGCCCCGGCCAAAGGTCTTGGCGAATAATGGTGTCGTCGTAGATGGAGTTCCCTTGCGACGGTAAGAAGATGAAAGCCACGTGAACAGGTCTCAAAAACATCCACACAGACCTGAAAAACCAAATGTCTTCAATCGCCCGCGGAGGGGCTCAAATTCGGCTACGCCTGATACCCCGCCCTCCGCTTCGCTCCGGAGCGGGGCTACTTTCAGTCGCCCTGGTGGGCTGACAAAATGGACTTGTCCAGCGCAGTATCTGAACAAACGCCACCCACATTTTGGGATGAGAACCTCATTTGGCAGACTGCTCTGGCGTGTTGCGGAAGGTTTTGTTAGATTTGCCGCTATGGGTTCAACCGTAAATATGAAGCAGAAGATCATCCGGTTATTAAAACGGATGGCTTCACGGGAATATCAAGAGCGATATTGCGTTTCAGGAACAAAAAGCGAATATGTCCTGCCTCTTGAGATGTACGAAGAGACTGTTTATGCCATTAACCATGCTATTTCATCCAAAGAGATGAAAAAGAATTTTCCCGCGGAAGATATCAGTGCTTTAAAGGAATTCATGGAAATGATGAAAGAACAGGATAGGAATATACCTTCTGAAGATTCAAAAATGTCCAACATTGAATTGATTAGGGAATGTCCTGCATGGTCAATGGTTCGCTGTTCTGCAGAACAATGTCTTCGTAAACTGGGATGTAATGACGATCTCGCGGATGTTAACGACTAAAACTGTAAAAAGTTTCAAGCTCGTTTTCGAGCAAGGTAGGTTGTTGGTGTAGCATTGCAAGATATGACAGATTTTTCAGGAGTCGGTAGATGGAAAGATCGCTGATAAAGGAAGTGCTGGCCGGCGGGAAGGTCGGCGCGAAGATAACTGTGGGCGGGTGGGTTCGCACGGCCAGGCCCAGCAAGGGCGGCTTCGCGTTCATCGCCCTCAACGACGGCTCGTGCATGGGCACGCTCCAGATAGTGGCCGACGGCAAGCTGGCCAATTACGAATCGCAGATCGTCCGCCTGACGGCCGGCTGCTCTGTTGTGGCCGAGGGCGAACTGAAGGCCAGCCCCGCCAAAGGCCAGACCGTCGAACTCCACGCCGACAGCGTTGTGCTGCTCGGCGAGTGCGACGCCGAAAAATACCCGATCCAGCCCAAGCAGCACAGTTTCGAGTTCCTGCGTACCGTGGCGCATCTTCGTCCGCGTACGAACACCTTCGGGGCCGTCGCCCGCGTCCGCAACGCCATCTCGATGGCCATTCACGAATTTTTCCAGCAGCGGGGCTTCGTCTACGTTCACACGCCCATCGTAACGGCCAGCGACTGCGAGGGGGCCGGCCAGCTCTTCCGCGTTACAACGCTCGAACTGGACAAGCTGCCTCGCACGAGCGAGGGGAAGATCGACTTCGACCAGGACTTTTTCGCCCGCGCCGCTTTCCTGACCGTCTCGGGCCAGCTCGAGGGCGAGACCTACGCCTGCGCGATGGGCAACATCTACACGTTCGGCCCGACCTTCCGGGCCGAGAACTCCAACACGCCGCGCCACCTGTCCGAGTTCTGGATGGTCGAGCCGGAGATGGCCTTCTGCGATCTGGCCGGCGACGCCGACCTGGCCGAGGCCTTTCTGAAGCATATCTTCCGCACGGTGCTGGAAAAGTGCAAAGAGGACATGGCCTTCTTCAACGAGCGGATCGACAAGACCATCATCGCCACGCTCGAACACGTCGCAACCAGCGACTTTGTCCGCCTGACATACACAGACGCGGTCGGCATCCTGAAAAAGTCCGGCAGGCAGTGGACCTTCCCGGTCGAGTGGGGCAGCGACCTCCAGACCGAGCACGAGCGGTTCCTCACCGAAGAGACGTTCAAGAAGCCGGTCATCATCACCAACTACCCCGCCGCCATCAAGTCGTTCTACATGCGGCAGGACGACCCGGCCGACGGCGTGCCCGGCCCGACCGTCTCGGCCATGGACGTGCTGGTGCCAAAGATCGGCGAGATCATCGGCGGCAGCCAGCGCGAGGAGCGGCTCGACCGCATCGAGCAGAAGATACGCGGCATGAACATGCGGCCGGAAGATTACTGGTGGTACCTCGACCTGCGGCGATACGGAACCGTCCCGCACGCCGGCTTCGGCCTGGGACTCGAGCGGACCGTCCAGTTTGTAACCGGCATGGCGAACATCCGCGACGTAATCCCCTTCCCCCGCGCGCCCCGCAGCGCGGAGTTCTAAAATTGTGTCGTGGGCGTTCCGACTTCGCTGAAGCTGCGCCGGACAAGCCCGCCTGCAATTTTTCTTTTTTGCAGGCAAGACGCCCGCACCACAAAGCCGAATTCTGATTTTATACGCGGCAATTCAGCCCATTAGGGCGGAAGAAAATAGCCCACCGATTCATCGGTGGGTCGAGGTGGTTGATAACCAATGAGTCCCGTAGGGACGAAAGAATTCTGCCGCCCCGCCGGGGCTGAAGATATATTTGCGACGCGTTTCCCAGCGATAAATCGCTGGGCTATTTTCACCCGTCCCTGTGGGACGGTTAAGCCGGCGTGTTTTTCAGCAAGGTGTGCAACTGGTTGCACGCGGAGAATTCTGTCATAGTACACCACGATAATCCTTCCCGGCCGGGCGGTTTACGTTACAATTAAGGTGGAAAACGGAGTCCGGCAAAGGAGCCGAAAATGGCGACTGAACGGAAGACCTGCCGCAATGCCTTCACACTGGTCGATCTGATTTTCATCCTGGCGATCATTGTAATATTGGTTGTTATGATCGTGCCAAGTATGAATAGGGCGGTTTTACTTGGTCGCAAAAACGGTCATCATTCGTTTGTTCAGGAACTCTCCGGCGCTGCTCAAAGTTATTGTAAGGACACGAATTTTTATCCCGGGATACGATATCCGAGATTGTTTGCGGGCAATCGGGACGCAGACGGCAAACAGACAGGTGGGTTGACGGGCAGCCAGGTGCTGGCCGCATCGGTCTTCGGCCTGTATTACAAGGGCGTGGACGACGGCGATCCGAACAATGACGGGATAACCAAAACCAAGCCCGGGACATATACCGCCAACGTGTATGTCTCCTACACCAAAGCCAAGGTCATTGACGAGATCAATTTCCTGACCCCATGCCGATACTTTACTGGCCTTCCATGCCGGGCAATGCGAACGACACCAATTCCGCTTTTCGCTTTGACGACAATAACGTTCCCCGATATGCCCCTTACGGGATTCCATCGCGCAAGGCCGGGTGGATAAACTCAATAACCAACAAGAACATGGGCAATACCGCCGCAGATCTGCCTGTCGCCTGGAACTACGACTCATTTCTTATCGTCGGGGCGGGCATGGACAGGGTTTACTTTACCGAGGACGACATCGCGAATTATGGCAGATAACCAACCAGGCAAAGCTGACAGGCCGTTAAAAAAACCATTTCTGTCGTGGCACGGTCGTTCCGGCTTCGCTAAAGCTTAGAGCCTATCCGGATAACTACGATGAGCTGCGTTTCGACAAAAACCGGCGTCTGCTGCGTCAGACATCCTCGACGACCCTAACCGGGACGCCTGCTGCACGCGCGGCCAGGATGGCCACGCCACAAACATCGCCTTTTTCAACGGGCTGCTGCGGCTACTGCCTGGAAAGCTCTTCGAGCCCGCGAATTGGTCTCAATGAATACGCAAGGAAGCATTGTCGTGTTCAAATCCGATCAACCTTATTCCAACGGATATTTTTCGGCGAGGTTGATGACGCTCTTGCCGGACCGGGCGGAGATTTTTACAAGTGCGAAAAATCTGCCGGCATCGTCCTTTTGGCAGGAGATTTCGATGTTTCCCTGCGCCGCGGCCAGGCCGGCGGGGGCGATGGTTTTCGGCGTCCGGCCCGCCGCATTGCGAAGTTCGTCGGCATGCAGGGCGGCCCAGGCAAGCCCGCTGGCCTGGAGATTTCTCGCCGCATCTTTGGCGCAGATCATGTCCGATTCCATCCGAATGTTCTGCCAGCCGGCCGTCATCACGACCAGCCAGACACCGGTGCACGCCACCAGCAGCACCGCGATCATTAACGTGACTCCGCGTCTGCGGCGTTTTGCTGCGGCAAGAGATGCACGGATCATTTCCCGCCTCCCGCCGCGCCGCCGGCCTTCAGGAAAAACACGTGAGAGTTGATGAACTTGCGGGTTTTATGGCCGTCGATGGTAACTTCAATGCAGGTTCCGACCTCGATCGCAGAAATTCTGCCGCCCATTCGCCAGTACCCCCATTTAATCTTTGCCCCCGGTGCATGCCAGATTGAAGGCCTGCCGACCTCCCGGCCGGCCGCGTCCAGTTGAGCGCGGGTTATTTTGCCTTCATCCAGCCGGTATGCTACGTCGCCGCCGGGCGTCCGGATCAATATCAGATTGATGGATGCGGCTGTCTGCCCGATGCGGTCGGGCAGGTCAGTCGCCGAATCCATGTCGCGGGCCAGGGCGTCCAGCACATTCACGACCTGCGAATGGGCGTTAAATGTCCGATGCGCCTTGGGCATTTCCACGAAGATCATGTTGCAAAGCGGAACGACCAGATTGATAGTCGCGCCGATCATTGCGACGGCAGCTATCATTTCTATCAATGTAAACGCGCCGCGTCTCATTTCTTCGATTCATCCATTTTGACATACCCGGCCAGTTCCACCCTCACCGGCAATCCCTTGACGTTCGCGGCGGCGACCGCCTTTACCAGCGTCAGGCCCTGCCAGTCGCCCTCGCCGGGCGACAGTTCGACGGTTACATCCACCTCCGGCCAGAGGCGCTTCATCTCAGCCGGCACGATCAGTTCGCCCGTCGCGCGGAGGCAGTCTAACCGGGCTTGGGCCGCCGCCGCGCACTTCTGGCGCATGAACTGGTAGCGGTTGTAATCGCCCGACGACTGCTGGGCCGCCATGAAGACAGCCATGGTCAGCGCGATCACCCCCATCGCGATCACAGACTCGATCAGCAGCCAGCCGCCTCTTTGTTTTGACATCGATTGTTTCATTGCTTGGTTCCGATTGTCAGGGCATGTAGGTCAAAACAGCAAATTTCATCAGGTTGAAATAGGGAAAAATGGAAAAATATACAACGTCTAACACAATTGCCGCCAGGCCGAGCGTAACCATCGGCCAGAAAATTGCGCCTGCCGTTTTGGCGATAAAGGTGCAATCCTGCCGCAGCGTGTTTTCCAGCATCTCCAAAATCCGGATGGTGTTCGAGCCGCTAACTTTGTTGTCAAAGGCCCATGCGATATTCGCCCCGATCCGGCATGAGCGGGCGGATGCTGACACGTCTTCGCCTTTCTGAACGCGCTCCAGCCAGCGGGCTATCCGGCCTCGGAACATGCGGTTCACGTCCAGCAGAAGGGCGTCGGAGATCGCGCCGTCAATCGTCCGCCCGGCCCGCAGCGACATCCGCAGGCACTGAACGAGACTATGTTGCGACCTCTTCAATTCCAACCTGTGCAAAATCGGCAGGCACCACTTCAGAAAATCGCCGAAGAGCAAAGACAGTCTGGTTTTGAGAAAATCCCGGTTGTGAACAGCCATTCCAATACCTAAACGTATTCCTAAAACAACCACCAATAGGAGAGTGAAACCCATGATAAACGGCATGGCATCATTGCTGTCACATAGATTCGCCAAAAAATTCTTCAGGCCACCCCAGACATTAAGCAGGAAAATGGATGATTCGGAATGGGGTATCTGCATGTCCGAATTTATCGCGGCGAATTGCGGCATGACAAACAACGACAAGGCGGTCAGAATCAGCGCGGCAAATGCCAGGACGATAATCGGATAGGCCGGGTGCATGGGCTTGAGCATCGCCCTTGCGCGGGCAAGTTCAAGCATGTCGGCCTGGAGCGACTCAAACGCTTTGGGCAGTTGACTGGCCCGCTCTGCGGCAAAGATGACGCCAAGCGCCCTGCTGGAGAAACATTTGTAGGTCGCGTGTATGGAATGTCCCAGCGGCCAGCTCATGCCGAGCATCATGGAGATATCATACAAAATCCTCTGTTGGCGGCCTTCCGCGGACATGGCGGCATGTTCCAGCGCCTGATGCAGCGGAAGGCTCTGCTTGAGGCAGGAGTTTATCGTGGAAATTATGAACGCGGTGTTTTCCCGCCGCGACGCCCTGATGTTATGGATTATCGCGCAGACAATGAAAATCGCCAGTATGATCAGAAAGATCATTTATGCCGTCCCTGCATCTCGATGTTGTCAATCTGATATATGATCATATCGGATTCCTTAAATCATCCTCCTGCTGTCTGTAATAAAGCCACCATCGGCATAAAAAGCGCAACGATGCCGAAACCGACGAACAGGCCGACGACCACTATCAGAAAAGGCAGCAACAATGCCTGAAAACGCGCCTGCCGCGTCTTAACCTGAGTGAAATACATCTCGGCCAGGTTGTACATGTTGTCGGCAAGCTGGTTCCGCCTGCCGCCAAGATCGATCGAATAGATGAATAATCCTGGCAGAGTTTCAGCGAATATTTCATCCATTGCCAGCGGCCTGCCCTCCTCGATGTGCGAGGCCAGCAGCTCTCCCTGCCCGCCGAGAACATGGCTGCCAGAGGCGTCGGCGCCCATTCTCAGCGCTGTCGGAAGATCGCAGCCGGAGTTGACAAGGACGGCCATCGTGTCGGCCATCCTGCCAAGCGAACAATCCCGGAAAATGGCCCCTAAAAAAGGTATCTTCATGAATATCTGTTCCCGAAACCGCAATCCGACCGCAAACATGCCCAGCAACCATCTGACAATGAAAAATAACAGGATCGATGATCCTACTACCGCCCAGATCAACGGAATGCTGTCGCCGAAGTCGAACAGCATTCGCGTGATTGCCGGCACCCTCGTTCCCATGTCCGCGAAAACCAGTTTCATCGGGGGGATGACCAGCAGGCCGAAGATTGTCAGGATAATCGACGCCAGCGAGATTACCACAATCGGATAGGCCAGGGCCTCGATTACTATTCGCCTTGTCTGCGAAGCAACCTCCAGATGCCGGTTGAGGGAGACGAGCATTTCTCCGAGCCTGCCGCTCTTTACGCCGGCCGCGACGATCCGCCCGTAGAGCGGCGGGAATTTGCTTTTGTATTTCGCCAAGGCCTGCTCGATGTCCAGCCCGGCCTCCAGGTCGTCGGCCAGGGCGTCCATCATTTTGCGGATACGGCCGGTCGAGGCCTCTCTGGCCAGCGCCCTGAGCGATTTTTCCAGCGGCAGGCCCGACTGGGCTATCGAGGCCAACTGCTGATTGAACAGGAGAAACTCGCTCCGGCTGATCGGCGTCGATAGCAGTTGCGCCGGGGCAGCCTGTATCGACTGGACGGTCAGCCCCATGGCCTTGAGCGCCTGGGCCGCGTCCTCATTGGACTGCGCCTCGATCTGGCCCTTCACCAGCCGGCCGGAGGCGGTCATCGCCTCATATTCATAGAAATTCATGGTTCGTTTCCCGCTGTCGCCGTTCCGCAGGCCGCCTCGATCTCCCGGGCGGTCGTGATTCCGCCGCGGACCAGCGCGAGGCCTTCCTGCGACATTGTTATATGCCCGTGCCGGGCCATCGCCGCCTGCATAAGGTCGCTGTCGGCCCCCGCGAGAATGGCCTTTCGCAGATCGCCGTCGAGCCGCAGTAGTTCGGCCAGCAGGGCCCTGCCCTTAAAGCCGGTGCCGAGGCAGTCGGGGCATCCGGCCGCCCGCCATGCCCCGTCGCGTTCGTCGCGTATTTTGCAGGCCCGGCACAGCCGCCGGATGAGTCTCTGGTTCAGCACGCCCCACAGGCCGGACGTTATCTGGTATGGCTCGATACCCATCTCCAGCAGCCGCAGTATCGCCCCGGCCGGCGTGCCGCTGTGCATGGTGCTGAAGAGCAGATGGCCCGTCAGCCCCGCCTCGATCACGATCCGGGCCGTCTGGACGTCGCGTATCTCGCCGATCATCAGCACCTCCGGGTCCTGCCGGACCAGCGACCGCAGGGCAGTCGGGAAGGTCAGTTCGCCGTGCGGGGTTATCTGAATCTGGGTAACGCCGTCGATGATCCGCTCGACGGGGTCCTCCAGTGCGATGATGCTCTTGCCGGGCCAGGCCCGCCGGATATGCCGCAGGATGGCGGCCAGCGTGGTGCTTTTTCCGCTGCCGGCCGGGCCGGTCGCCAGAAGCACGCCCTGTGACTGGCCGGAGAATTCCTTCAGGGCCGCAAGTATACCGTCGGGCAGGCCCAGTTCGTCCAGTTCGTTCAGTTCGGCGCGATTGTAGAAAAATCGCACCACGGCCCGCTGGCCGTGAACCGTGGGAAATACCGCCAGCCTCCGTTCGGCCAGGCCGTCGCCGCCGCCGGGGGCCGATTCGATCCTGCCTTCCTGCGGAATGTCGTTGCGATACGTCAGCAGGCCGCCCAACACCTTCAGGCGGGACACGAGGTTCTGCGATATCGTCCGCGGGATTTCCTCGACGGTCTTGAGCGAGCCGTCCAGGCGGAAGCGGATCAGCATTCCGCCTGCGGTAGGCTCGAAGTGCACGTCGCTGGCCCCGGCCTTTGCCGCCCGGGCGAGCAAGTCGTCGGCGAGCCGGACGACGTCATACGCGCCGTTTGCGGCGACAGGCGATGAGACGGTTTCCCTCGTTTCGTTCCGCATGTTGACGGACATTCTACCGCGAACCGCAGACATGTGCCACACTTTGCTTGCAAACCGTGTTGCCGCGATGTGAATGTAAAGACGGCTTGCAAGCAAGCCGTGGCACCCGATATTTCATATTCTCTTGGAGGCAATTGATTCCGCAATACAAAGGGCCGGAACTTTCAGATTTCCTGCGCATTTAAATCTAAGAAATGTTCGTGCTGTTCGTGGTATATTCATTGGATCAATCTTTGGAAGAACCGCACGGGTTCAATTGGTTGCTGAAAAAGCAGCATGGGCATCTTGCCCATGAGTATCACGGCCGTCCCGGCCGTGATTTTTGTTGTTTTTTCTGGCATTGCAGGGGCAAGATGCCCCTGATACTCACGGGCGGGCTTGTCCGGCGTAGCCTCGGCGAAGCCGGAACGCCCATGCTACTGAAAACAAGAGGTCTTTTAAATTCAGAAGGGAGCAAATCATGAAGCGGATGGAACTCGTTTCTATCGGTGCGGTGCTGCTGGCGGGGTCGATTGCTTTTGGCGGCGAGGTCGGCTTTCCGGAGGACTTCGCCCTCTCGAAGGACCGCTCCGCCGCGCTCAAGCAGTTGATACCCGGCACGCCGGAGTATTACTACTACACGTGCCTGCATCTCCAGAACACCGGCCAGCTCGACAAGGTTGTTCCGCTGCTGAAGCTCTGGGTCGAGCGCCACGGCCAGACCGCGCTCTATGAACAGATTCGCAACCGCCAGGCCCTTCTGGGCTACGAGAAGGAACCCGCCGCAAGTCTGGAATTCATCCGCTGGCGGCTGGGCGTTACGCTGGATCACCAGAAGGACGTGCTGAACAAAAAGCCCGACCTTCCGACTGTCCTTGACAACAAACTCATAAGCCGCGAGCGCCTGGTCGAGCTTGAATTGAACCGCGATACAGCCAATATCGCCGGGTTCGAGGCGGGCGCGCTGGAATGGCTTGCCGGGCAGAAAATCAACGGATACCAGCGGCGTGCGCTGCTGCAGCGGCTCGCCCGCCCGGACGTGGCGAACATGGTGGAACTGGTGGCGGCTGATCTGGACTTCGAGCACAGCGGCGGCTTCGGCGGCCTGCCCATCCATTTGCAGATGACGCAGGGGCAGCTTGACGAACTGCTCAAGAAAAAGGGCGACCTCATAAAGCAGACGAACTTCGTCTTCGCGTACCTGACCAAGCTCCAGCCTAATCCCGACGTCGACTGGCGGCACGACGCGAAGGAGCGACAGGCTTATCTGGACCGGCTCTGGGAGTTCGTCTCGCGGCTTGCCCCCGCGCACAATTCGATCAAGGCGCACGTGCTCTACCACCGCCTTGCCCACGACCGCGCCGCAGGAGTGTACGACAAGGACCGCTTCGGCGAATATCTCAAACTGCCCCGCGGCGGTTCTTACGTCAATCTCAAATACCTCGAGCGGCGCGAGATGGCCGAGAATATGTGCGACCTGAACGCCGACTATTCCGGCCAGACCTTGCTGACGGCGATCCGCGCCGACGATGAACTGGTCCGCGATTACCTGATGCAGTTTTTCGCCCAGGCCGACGACTGGAAGGCGTATCAGGATTACATCGACAGCAACTATCTCAAGCAGGCATTCGCCGAGTGCAAACTGGTCAATGGCCAGGGCGACGCCGAAAAATGGTACAGCCTGCTGAGTCCCTATCAGGTGGCGGCTCTGAAGGACCGCATCGACCTGGACTTCGCCCGGACCAACAAGGAAATTTTCGCCCCGGACGATCCCGTCGCCCTGGACCTGCTGGTCAAGAACGTCAAAACGCTCATCGTCAAGGTCTACCAGATCAACGCCCTGAATTATTACAGGCAGTTCGGGCGCGAGGTTGACGCGGCCATCAATCTCGACGGCCTGGTCGCCAACGAGGAGAAGGTAGTCAACTACGACGACGCCCCGATACTCCGCGTGAAGAGGCACTTCGAGTTCGACTCGATGAAGGCTCGCGGCGTTTACGTCGTGGACTTCATCGGCAACGGCAAGGCCAGCCGCGTCCTGGTCCGCAAGGGGCAACTTCATTTCCTGCAGCGGACCTCGTCGGCCGGCGTCATTCTGACAGTGCTGGATGAGGCGAACAACAAAGTCGCCGACGCCGTCGCCATTCTGGGAGGCCAAACTTACAAGGCCGACTCCGACGGTACGATCTGCATCCCGTACAGCACGTCGGGCAAGACGCAGATCATCCTCACCCAGGGCGACTTCGCCTGCCTGACGCCCTTTGACCACCCGCTGGAGAATTATTCCCTCAGCGCCGGCTTCCACGTCGAACGCGAGGCGCTGCTGAAACGCAGGACCGCGACGGTGGCGATACGTCCAACTCTTTTACTCAACGGCGAGCCGGTTTCAATCTCGCTCCTGGAGCAACCGAGGCTGATTATCCAGACCGGCGATCTGGACGGCGTGCCGACGGCCAAGGAAGTGCCCGATATAAAGCTCTTCGAGGACCGCGAAACCACATATGAATTCCAGGTTCCCGACCGGCTGGCCGGGATTTCGTTCACTCTCACCGGCAAGGTCCAGAACCTCAGCCAGGCCAAAAAGATCGACCTGGCCGCCTTCGCTCAATTCCCGTTAAACCAGATCGACAGGTCCGACGACGTGGCCGACGTCCACATGGCTCGCATCGACGGCAAATATTTCCTCTACGTGCTGGGGAAGACCGGCGAAGGCCGCCCCGACATGCCGGTCAGCCTGTCGTTCAAGCACGAGGATTTCACCCAGCCGATCCACACCTCGCTCAAGACCGACGCCAACGGCCGAATCGCACTGGGCGAACTGGCGGACATAAGCAAGGTTTCCGCCCAATTGAACAATGAAAAAGTAGCGGAATGGTTCCTGTCGTTCGACATGGCGAACATGCCTGGCCGCATTCACGGCCAGGCCGGGCAAACGCTTCACGTTCCGTACATGGGCAAGGCGAAGGATGCCTCGCGGGCCGTGCTGTCCCTGCTGGAAAAGCGGGGATCAACTTACGTCAAGGACTGGTTTGCGAACCTGGCGATCAAGGATGGGTTTATCCAGGTTAAGGACCTGCCGCCCGGCGAATATGAACTGACGGTCAAGGATTATTCCGACCAGCGCATCCTGGTGGGCATAACGGCCGGCGAAAAACGCGAGGGGTACGTGCTCGGCCAGAAGCGGCAGCTCCAGACGGCCAACGAAAAGCCGCTCCAGATCGTCTCCATCGACGCCGGCAAGGATGAGATAAGGATTCAACTTGCCAATTCGGGCAAATTCGCCCGTGTTCATCTGGCCGCAACGCGATTCATGCCGATGTATCCGCTATTTTCCGATCTGTATGGAGGCGGCGCGGGCGTTCGGAGCCTGACGCTGGAAAAACCGGAAACTGCCTATCAGACCGGCAGGAATATCGGCGACGAATACCGATACATCATCGACCGCAAATACGCCATCAAGTTCCCGGGCAACATGCTGGCCCGGCCGGGACTGCTGCTCAATCCATGGTCTATCACCAAGACCCAGGCCGGCGTGCAACAAGCGCAGGAGGGCGGTGGTTTTGCTGCGGGTGGTTCCGGCGCCGGCCCCAAGGGCGGTTTTTATGGCGGTGGAGGTAGTGCTCCCTTAACGCTTTTACCATCCGCCGGATATTCCAACTTCGACTTCCTTGCCAGTGCCGCTACGACCATTTTTAACCTTCAGCCGGACGAAAACGGCGTGGTGAAGATTCCGCGAAAGGACATCGGCCCGCACAACCAGTTGCACATTTTGGCGGTCGATCCGCTCAACACGGTCTATCGCGAACTTTCGCTGCCGGAAGTGCCTGAAAAGCCGCTGGACCTTACGCTCTCGCCGCCGGCCGCGCTGGACGTGGCCAAGCACTTCACCGAGCAGAAGCGGATAACCGTTTTGACGGCGGGGAAGGAACTGACGCTCGCCGACGTCTCGACCGCCCAGATGGAGGTCTTCGACACGCTGGCCAGGGCGTATCGTCTTTACGCCACGCTCAACAGGGACGCCAACCTGGCCGAGTTCTCGTTCATCCTCGAATGGCCCAAGTTCAAGGATGAGGAAAAACGCCAAAAATATTCCAAGTACGCCTGCCACGAGCTGAACTTCTTCCTGGCCCGCAGGGACAAGGCGTTCTTCGAGCAGGTCGTGCAGCCTTACCTTAAGAACAAGAAGGACAAGACCTTCATGGATCATTACCTCCTCGGCGACGACCTGAAGGACTACCTCCAGCCGTGGAAGTACGAGCATCTCAACACGGTCGAGCGGATCCTGCTCGGCCGGCGGATAAAGGACGAGCAGGCCGTCGTCGCGCGGCACGTCAAGGACATGTACGACCTCATGCCGCCCGATGTTGACCGCTTCAACTACCTCTTCCTCACCGCTCTAAAAGGAGCGGGCCTCGACATACCTGATGGCGGAACCCTGTATTTGGGAGGACAAAAACTTGCGATAAATGCGGGATTTGTACGCGAAACAGTCAATGGCGTGCCGGTTGTCTCAAAAGTGAGGACACCTGGTTCGATTGAGAGATCAAGCCAGGGGATTGATCTGCCCACGGTTACGGAGGCAATACCAGTACAGCCAACTCCGGCGCCGAAAGCAGATGTTCAAGCGAAAGAGATGTTGAAGTTACGAAAATTCGATGATGCCGAGACGAGGGCTCTGAAAGAAGGGCGAGATGCGGACAAAAACCAAGAAATAGAAGATCATAAACAACTTGTTCAGTCAGACCTTGCCCGCCGCAAGGAGGCCCGACAGCTTTACCGCAAACTGGACAAGACGGAGGAATTCGTCGAGAACAACTACCACTACAACGAGACTTTAGCTCAAGAAAATTCATCCAGCCATCCGATGGTTCCTTACAGGACGCCTTGACAGCAAAGGAGCTACGGCATGGATGTCAAACAGATTCAGCAGTTGCGGCCGATGTTGAACACGTACT